>CAMLKC010000010.1 GCA_946480595.1 uncultured Candidatus Saccharibacteria bacterium | reverse complement strand
AAAGAAGCGCTTACAATCAAAGAGCAGACAGGCATGGAACATATTACTGGCGGTATGCTTGCCGTGGCGCTTATCCATGCGTTTCCTGATTACCAAAGCTTGATTGCCCATATGAAACTAGACGACGATGATTTGATGCATGCAATTCGCTGGCAGCAGCACCTACAAAGCTTAATTATGTCCCATTCCCGCCCGCGTCGTACAGGGGGGATTGCCCGCGACTGGTCATTTGGCTATATTCCGTTACTAACACGCTTTGGCCAGAACATCAGCGATCAAATCTCTCGTGGCGGGATGCTTTCGGCAGATCTGGAGGCACACACACAGGCGCTTGAGCAGATGATTGAAACCTTTGGCAATGCCGGCCGCCAGAACGTGGCTCTGGTGGGGGGAGAGGGTGTCGGTAAAACCACTATCGTGCACGCCTTTGCCGAGCGGCTTCTTGACGCATCATCCAAGTTGCCAGAAGCACTGAAATTCCGCCAAGTATTCATTCTCGACTCCTCAGCACTGATTGCCAGTGCGCCAGGTCGTGGCGAGCTTGAGAATCTTGTTATGCAAGTTCTCAACGAAGCGTATTCGGCAAAAAATATCATTATTTGTCTTGATAATGCACAGCTCTTTTTCGAAGAAGGGGTCGGATCAGTCGACCTTACGAATGTACTTTTGCCAATTCTTGAGGCAGGGCGGCTACGGATAATCTTGACTATGGACGAGCAGCGCTTCCTGAAAATTGGCCAGCGCAACCCAGGGCTGGTTAACGCGCTGAACAGGATTGTCGTTGGCGAAGCTAGCGAAGAGGAGACGCTTGCTGCTATGCAAGACCAGCTTATTCGAACCGAATACCAGCGCAAGGTAACTTACATGTACCAAGCGCTGGAAGAGGCGTACCGCTTGAGCCAGCGCTATGTGCACGATCTTTCTATGCCTGGTCGTGCTATTAAACTCATGGAAACCGCAGCAGGGTATGCTGAGGGTGGCCTGGTAACGATGAACTCGGTGCAAAAAGCAATAGAGCAGACGATGGACATAAAGGTAGGCGTAGCAAACGGTGAAGACGAGCGCCAGAAGCTACTCAATCTGGAAGAGCTTATCCACAAGAGAATGATCAATCAGGTGCGCGCAGTAAATGTCGTGAGTGACGCGCTGCGGCGCGCGCGTGCCGGTGTGCGTAATGAAAACCGACCTATCGGGACCTTCCTTTTCCTTGGGCCGACCGGCGTGGGAAAGACCGAGCTTGCCAAGGCGCTGGCGGACGTTTATTTTGGCGGTGAAGACCGCTTGATCCGGCTAGACCTGAACGAATATGTGCGTAGTGAAGACGTCGCCCGTTTGATTGCCGACGGTGCGAATGACCCAACCAGCCTTACCGCTCAGGCCATGAAGCAGCCGTTTAGCGTGGTGCTGCTGGATGAGATTGAAAAAGCGCACCCGAATGTGCTGACCACGCTGCTGCAGCTGCTCGACGAAGGTATTCTGCGCGATATTAAAAACCGTGAAATCAGTTTCCGCGATACCATTGTGATTGCTACCAGTAATGCCGGCGCTGATAGGATCCGCGAGTATATTGAGCGGGGGTATCAGGTTGAGCAATTCGAGCAGCAGTTTATTGACGAGTTGATCAACAGCAACCAGTTCCGGCCAGAGTTCTTAAACCGTTTTGACGAGATTGTCACATTCCGACCACTGGCGAAAGAAGAGCTGGTGCAGGTAATCGACCTTATTTTAGCAGGCATTAATAAAACGCTGGCGGTGCAAAAGGTGAGCGTTGAGGTGGCACAGGATGCCAAGCTGTACTTGGTAGAAAAAGGCTACGACCCTCGCCTTGGTGCACGGCCCATGCGGCGTGTTGTCCAGCGTGCGGTAGAAAATACGATTGCCAAGCAAATGTTAGCAGGGACCGTAACGCCTGGCAGTAAGGTAATGATTACTCTAGAGCAAGTTCGGCAAATGCTGGATACGGCAGAACAGGCAAACCAGATTGTAGCAGGCGGTCCGACGGCTCCTACAGCCTAACGAGCCAGGAAAAGGTCGCGGTTGTCGCGCCAGGATCGACATCGACATTAATAGTAAACTGCGTATTAGTGACACCGCTGATCCAAAACTTTGCTGCATTTCCAAGACTGTTGGTTGGTGTGACGGCAATATTGCCCAGGTTGGGTGCTGTGTCGACGCCATGCGGCACTGCAATGCTTGTGGTACCATTTGCTACTGTGGCGGTTCCACCGTTTTCGGTTTTCCAGCCGATATTGTTGCGAACGATAGTGTTCGCACCGGCAGATTCGATCAGACCGACAGTGGGGCCGTATGTCCCCCAAGTGACGCTGTTGCCTTCGATAAGGTTGTCGCCCGCTCCGCCAGTCGATTCTTCGCGGATAAGGCTGCGAACGCGGCCTGCAACAGTGTTCGAGGTTTCAAGGGAGTTGCCCGAGATGACATTAAAATGCGTGTTGAACTCCAGGTGGATGCCGGATGCAGGTTGCGTCCCGGCGTCACCGGGGCCAGTGATAAGGTTGCTTGAAACGACACATTTATTAGCGACCAGAAAGATGCAATCTCCGGCCAGGCCATCGAATGTTGATCCGATAATTTTTGAGTCGAACGCGTTTTGCACCCGAATGCCTATACAGTTATTGCTACCCTGTACAAAGTTGCAGCCAATAATATGCTGTAAACCTGCTTGGTCGTAAAGCATGACTGGCGTCGAGCCGACTGGCACGGCACTGCCGCCTAAGTACTCGAAGTCAGTACCCGTAAACCAGTTTTCGTCACTGGAGGTAAGCCACGCGCCACCACCAAAACCAGCACTGCCACCACCTTGGTCAAAAAGACAGTTAGTGACCCGGTTGTGGTGTCCAAACGCTCCGCCGGTCATTGGTCCGAGTTTTAGACCCCAGTCATAACAGCTAGTGAGGTGAAGCCTTTCAAAACTGCACTGCACGGCGCCGTTACCAAGGATACCTCCACCCGCCGTCTGAGCTGAGTTGTGGCCATCGATGGTAAAGTCGCTTAACAAAGCACCAATTATGCCGACTCCTGCCGCGCCGCCAGTAAATGTGATGACGTAATCGTTAAGGCCGTTCGCTGCTTTGAGCGTGGTGGCTTCTCGGCCAGCGCCTATTAACGTCAAGCTGTCATTAATAGATAATGTCGTCCCAATAATTGCGGTTCCGGCGTCTAAAGCCAGGGGTTTTCCTGAAGAGATTGCTTCGTCGATGGCTGCTTGCAATGCGCTGGAATCATCGGTCGTACCGTCAAACGTCGCACCAAAATCGGAGGCAAGAAGCCAGCGCGTATTTTTCCATGCAACACCCACTGTCTTGGACGAATCGGCGGCAAGGTATTGGCCGTCAGCACCCGCACCAAGCCGGCTAATAGTTGATGCGCCGCTGCTTACAAGAAGGTCGCCCTTTGTGGTGGCGGTAGATTTGTCAATTTTACCTGCTGCGGCGGTTTGGGCCGAACTTGCCGTTGAAAGCGCGGCATCAATGTCACCTCCGCGGCGAAGAGTGCCGTCGGTATTGTGTTCGACGTCCAGAAAGTCATTGAGGATAGTGCCCCAGGTACCGGTGTCGTCGCCAGGTATAGGTAATCGCGCCATTGCACTTAGTATACGGCAAATTGCTTATGCTGAGAATATGTTTAGTAGAAGCGTTCGTCTAGGATGCGATATGCCTGACGCACCATCTTACGGTAATAGCCATACAGAGGTGAAAGCCGGCCAATGCGGCGTGACGAACCGTTTTTAATCAGCCAAAGAATACTTTTTGGCGGAATAAAACCTATCCACGCGACTTCGCCATCTTCTGGAATGACTTGGTTGTGCTCATGCGGCAGGCGAGCGGCGTAATTGTAAATAATAGCGCGGGTGATCTTTTGCTGTTTGCCAAATTTCCAGCGGTGATTATGCCTGGTAACGCCCATGAAGATAAGATCACCGGTGGTGATCTTCAGACCGGTTTCTTCGTATACCTCACGGACTGCCGCCTCTTCAGGCAGTTCTCCGCTGTCAACGAATCCGCCAACCCCTATATCGATAAGAGAAGGGCGTTGTATCGCGTTAGCACTTCTTTTTTGCACGAGAGAGCGGCCACTAGGGGTTAAAAGAAAGACGTGGGCGCCGCGGTGCCACAGTCCCTGGTTTGTTGCGTCTTCCGGGTTGCTTTTTTCACCCGTCGGACGGTTATACTTTGTGACGATGTCGATTGGAACAAGCATGTTAATCGCTTAACTTGAAGCTGTCGACGGCTATGACGCCTTCCATCTTGTAAGTGGCGTCGGTAGGTGAGCGCAGCTCACCTGAAAGTTCGATACTCTTGCTGGTGCCGGCGGCATCTGAGAGAGCGGTATCTTTAGACCCGCTGAGGCCGTAGTACTTGCCATCCTCCGCCTGCATGCCGAAGGCACACGAAAGCGCCGATGTTTCACCGCCATCTTGCCGAGGCAGGCAAACCAGCTTGCCCTTTAATTCGATTGAATGGTTCTGAGCCTTGGGCTGGAAGGCCGCTCGCACCTTTTCAACGCCGCCAAGCATATAAAAAGCGAGCCCCGCACTTACGACAACGGCAAGTGATACACCGATGATTAGCTTTTTACGGCTCTTTTTTGCTTTCAATATCATTATGAAAATAATACCAATAATGCTTACATAAGCCAAGGGCTAGGGCTTGATACCAAAGCGTTTTACGGCACGTGCGTGTGCTTTGGCGGCTTCTTCCTCGCGGTCGTGAGGCTCTGCATTAGTTACCAAGCCCTCAAACAAGCTACGTGCGACGACCGACACTTCATCGACGGCACGGTTAAAAGCGGCCTCGTTTACCTGGGAGGGGTGGTGAAAACCAGTCAGCTTGCGTACGAACTGTAGTGAAGCGGCCCGAATTTCTTCGTCTGTGGCTGGTGGGTCAAAGTTGAATAGAGTTTTAATATTGCGGCACATGAGCACTCCTTATTCTTAAGTAATAAATGAATATTAATCTTTGTTAAAGTAGGCGTTGTTGCTATCTTCGCCGGATTTGTACAGGAAAACAAAGTCGTAGCCCGATTCTACGGCGAACTTCATCGTTTCTTCTTTGTTTTTGGGTCTTTTGTAAATAGCCGCCGTTCTAACAGGACTTGCATTCTCAAATCCCACACGGTTCTTAGCCTCGACAGGCATGAGGTTAGCGCCCTTGTAGATGCGCTGTAATTTATTAGTAACCTCCTCGATACCTTCAACGAAGTCCTCTGCGTAGAGGTAGTATATATTGTCGTTAATGAGAAATCTCCATACAAAAGAATCGGGCGTCAGAACCTTAAATTCAAGCAACGCGATACCAGCGGTCGTTTCAGGGAGGCGCAGCTTAAACTGCGTCAGCGTTTGCTTGATAGATGAAGCGTCTAGTGTGTGGACGAAGTCGCGTATCATACCTTAATCATAGCAGTAATGGAGGTAGTACGATGTGCCGTGAAGTGAAAATTAATGAAACCAGAGTAAAGCGGCAATTTCTTTGGCAACTTGCGTAGTGGTTTTGTTTGTCGTATCGATCTTTTTGTATGCTTCCGGATAAAAGAAGGGAGAAGGGCTTGTTAGATTCAGATTCTCTTCAAGATAAGCTACTCTCTCCGGTCCTGGAGCATGAGCTTTCGTTTGCTTGCGGTCATGAGAACCCGCTCTTTCAATACGAACTTCGAGTGGTGCAACGAGCTCGACAAAAAGGACTTCGCCTCCGTGTGACTCGTAGATTTTCTTGTATGCGTCTATGTTGGTTTTGCCTTTTTCTTTGCCAAAATTCCACACGTAAGTAAATATAAGGTCAATGCCTTGGGATGCGGCCTCTTCGATAATGGCAGTCCTGACGATCTTGCTGAGACGATCTTCTGACGGTGTGCCAACGCCAAATATATGCATAATACCATCCATTACCATGTGGTTATGGAATAGCTTAAAATCCGTTATAGACTCAAGCTGTTTTCCTATGGTGGTTTTGCCAACAGCTGGCGGGCCAAAAAGAACGAGTAACTTCATAAGAACTAAACGACAACCAGCTCAGTAAAGCCAGTTTCCTCATCCATTTCGCGCTTCATCTCTACCTCTTCATTGATGCCGATAACTATCTCAGCCGTCGGGTGAATAATCGTTCCTTCTTTTAAATGGCCTCCATGTACGATGCCTTCTTTATTAGAAAATGACATATGCAGATGTATGCCATTTGTAGAAACGGTGCCGACGAGTGAAACAATTTCAAAGTCATCTTTGAACGTTCTAATATCTTGTGCATCTGGCTTTGCTCCGGCCATACGTACGACGGCTTGCTCGAGCCCGCCGACACAGGTGACGATAAATCCCGCTTTAATATCCTGTTGTCGAATCATTTCTTCGATCGAGCTTTTAAGATCAGCGCCCGGTTTCAAGCGAAAGATTATTGTCTTCATGTCATCATCATAGCAAATTGTGTAAATTTGCTTATAAGTAATTTTCTAGTATGACGATTCTCTTACGCAGCTCATCTACGTACGATTTTTGTTTATCGCCAAGTTCCTTAATAGTATGCTGTATCTCGGTTATTTCTTGCGCTACTAATTCATGCATGTCCCGTATGGACAATTCTCGACGCGGTACTTCAGTTGAGCCCGTACCGATTGTATTGATATTGTCCGGAACAGGAATAGTACCTGCATTATCAATGGCAGATAGGATAGCTTGTAGTGTAGTTGTTGTGAGCTGGTCCCGTGCTTTGCGGGCTTTTAGTAGATCTGTGCGAATTTGATTGACAAGCTCAGTTTCAGGCATAGCTTTAGTATAAACCATTACGCTCACAGTGCTCCCAGGTGAGTAGGCCATCTCTATCTAATGAGAGCTACATCAAGCTCCGTATAATGCCTATCGTCGCGACGAGTAGCCAGACGATGTTTAGAATGACAGGCTGGAAATCTTTCTTGGCATAAGAAGATGTCATAATGCCGAGTGCGCCAACAAAGTTTAATAAACCATATGCTATGTTCTTGGCGTCGATGATTTCGAATGTTGTGAGAGCGAACGCAAATAAGATCAATAGTACGCCGAACCATCCGACAATGTCATTGTGTTTCATGTGGCTAACTATAGCAGAATAATTCTATATACCCGCAGAGAGGTGTGTCGTGTTGTATGAATTAGAATCAGGTTAGTCAAAGTATTTTAATTAAGTATTGTTCAGCAGGATGGTTGACTGTGTTTTTATCAAGAATCTATTCTCGTCCTATATCTATATATTAAGAGAAGAGAAAGTCGGCTAAAATTAACAGATATAAAACAGCAATCTAGGTACAATTTCGATATTGTATCTTTCAATGGTTTTTTTGAAATTTTTTATACTAACGATAGAAAATAAAATTATGATATCTACGCACCACAGAAATGGTACAGCGTGTTGTATGAAATTAGAACCGAATTAGTGACTCCCGTGATATGATCAGTGCATGAATGACAGCTGGATAGGTGACAAGTCGCAGCGACAACAGATATGCTATTGCGACAGGAAATCTGTTGTCCAGTTAGGATTAAGGTCTAATCCCTACATTGATGTGGCCCTCTTTGTAGGCGTGTTTTTTATTTTGGTTAACATCCTCGTGTCGCAGGGTGATCTAGGCTCTAAGTTTATGCTCGTAGCTCTATTCGGATTGCTACTTGCGTGGTTACCCTTTGAATATTTCGGAAATAAGAAAGAGATGCTGAAGGCCGGTCACTCCATTCAATGTAGCCGACGAATTGCGCTTCAATCGGTGCTTTACGTAGGTAGATGGGGCTCGTTTTTTATACCTATGACTCCAGAAGAAACGAGAGAGATCGAAGCCAAGCTAAAAGGAAAAGTCATAGACACCCAAATGAATTACGGTGCTATTGCCGGAGGGTTGTGGATCGATGCTACGATAGTTAATCTTTTTTTCTTTGTTAA
Organism: uncultured Candidatus Saccharibacteria bacterium; assembly: GCA_946480595.1. The sequence goes on along the minus strand of CAMLKC010000010.1, from coordinate 17,221 downwards.
ATTTGTTGAGGGCGGGTCGTTATCTGTATTCTACCCAGTCTTTTTTACTTTTACTATCGCCATCTCGACAGTTGTTTTTATTAGAGTAAGGGGAAAGAAGGTAATGGCCCTTATTTTTAGTCTGTTAAACATTTGCTCATCGGCCATATTATTTATGTGCTATATTTTAGCTGCACTTTTTCATATCACAAATTTTTAAATAGAAGATCGTTAGAACTAAATAACAGATAAGAGCGTAAAATCGCTCTTTCTGGTTCGAACTAAGTTGTATCTGGTTATCTAGAAATGGTACCCCGAGCTGGGCTCGAACCAGCGACCTTAGGCTTAGAAGTCCTCTGCTCTATCCTACTGAGCTATCGGGGCATGGGGCTATTATACCTTATTTCCAGCTTGAGTTGGAAAGAGTAGGCGATAACCAAATGAACGCCTAGCGAACTCGTCGCTACTTCTTTTTAGCTTTGCCAATTGGGCCAAGGTGCGTGTGCTCAAACCCTTTGGTATGCTTGAGGCCGTAGCCAAGCGCACGATCAACAAAAATGTGAAATAGCCAGATAAGTGCAACGAACAGTACGCCTTGGTTGGTAGTGGCGATATATAGCGCAACCAGTAGAGTGGGTCCAATGAGACTATGACCGAGGTTGTACACAAGGGCACCGATGCGCGGGTTTATGACATATCCGACAGCGCTAAGATCAAAGACGATAAAAAGAATAGGCAGCCAGTACCAGGCAAAATTACCGACGGTGATATAAAAGACAGCGACTAAAATAGCTGCGACGAGGTATTCGGTGCCAACGACACGTTTCATGAGTTTACTTTGCATGAGTTAAGTATATCAAGATGCCTATGTTTTAGGTAGTTTTAGAGTTGCTGCCAGCTATAGGTTGAGGTGCCTGCATCGTAAGTAATGGTGATTCCAAGGTCGGGCGCTTGTACTTCGGTCCAGAATCCATTGAGAATATAAGGTGCAGCCGTTCGCAGCGGAATATTGCGGTAAGGAGAAAAGCGCGGCTCAGCCACAGCAAGGTCGGCGCCTGTAGATGCGTAGTTAGAGCAGGCCAGACCAGCACCATCGAGTCGCCAAGCACGGGCGAGCCCTTCGCTGACGCCGCGGTACTCTGCGAGTGTTGCCTCATCTGTACCGGTGTGGAGCATGATATTGAGGCTGAAGATTCGGAGTCCCAGACTGGTACGATACGCGACGGCTTTGTCGCCCCGTGTTTTGATGTCGGACATCGTGGCGTAGTAAGGCGAGGCGTAGCTGTCGCTATTGCATACCCATGACTCTAGCAGTAGCACGTCATTGGCTCCGGCAACGGTAGCGGCACCAGAAGGGTTGTATGTAGCATCGACGGTAGAACTCAGCGCGTCGTCGGGGTTCCAGACGTTTATTATCGCGCCGACGCCTTTGCTGTGGACATAGCTAAGAATGCTGTTCTGCCGGGAGCGCGGGGTGTGGTAGTCGTATCCGAACGTATCTAGGAATATTCCGCCAACACCCATTGCAATCCATGCGTCGATTTTCGATTGAATGGTAGCGAGCGGGAGGTTGCCGGTGGTAACGCCGGCGTCGATATATCCCCAAGTGACAGTCGATGGAGAGATGTTGGCGACTTTTTGAATGATTGCCTGAGTGCTCGCGTGATAAGCGTTGCCAGAATCCTCCAGCCCACTGCCAAGAACGACATCGTCATAGCGGCAAAGAATCCCTGCGGCGTAGTCGTCGCTGTATTTGGTGTTAATGATGTTAGGCGGAGAATATAACACAAGCAGGGATCGTATCCCCGCTTCACTACTTGGGTTAACGGTTATTTTGGTGCTGCTAATAGCCCCATCGGCAATCTTGGCGCTGGTGATCGCACCGTCTTGGAGTTTGGCTGTAGAAACTGAGTTGTTAGCAAGCTGAGTAGCGCCGACAACTCCGCTTTTAAGGTTGCCCGAGGTGTCGTGTGATTGTGACAAAAAGTCATTGAGGACGTCGCCCCATGTTCCTTCGTCACTGCCGGGTTGCGGTAATCGTGCCACGGTATTCCTTCTATTATTCTTATGGTTAGTATAATGCACACCAAAGTAAAAAGACATCCGAATTTAGATGTCTTTTTACTTTGGTGCGGGCGGCGAGAATCGAACTCGCATCACATGCTTGGAAGGCACGTATATTAGCCATTATACGACGCCCGCGCGTTTTCAAATTATAACAGGTTTTGGCGTATAATATAAACCATAACCATGACGATAAATAAGTTTTCGGGCAATGACGCCAACAAACCATTCCACTCGCATACTTTTGCCGATGCTGCGAGCGGCGAGTCGATGGGATCGACCAACGCGCAGTCGTTCAACCAACGCTCTCAGATCGACAAGAATCGTCAGATGGTGCGGCGGTACAGCGAATCTTTTGTGGCAAGCAGTGGCGAACACCTGCGCGACGAGATTAACAAGCGGATCGATAGCGGAGTCGACCAGAGCCATAACAAGCACAAACACCGACTCACCCGTCAAAGTTTTAACGCTGGGGGAGTCTCGAGTGCGAGCAACTTACCAGGTAAGTCGGCCGCTAGGCCAGTGCAGGTGCCAAAGCGTAACTTTTCAGAGCCGCCGACGCGGAAATACAATCCTTACAGTTAGCTACGCCATTTGATCGATAAGACCAAGCCGGGGAACAATAGTCGCGGGCTTTAGAATGGTCCCGGGTGTCAAAACGGCGTTGGCGCCAATTTTGGCGTGGTCGCCAATAACCGAACCAAAACGTGTCGTGCCGGTTTCGATGATTTGGTTGTCTATGCGGACGCGAACGTTCTGGTCTTTTGGCCGTCGCTCATTGAAGTGATTGGCGATGACTGCTCCGGCTTCGACGTTGACGCTCGTGCCGACGATCGAATCGCCAATGAAATTAAAGTGACCAAGGTGGCTCTTGGCGCCAAGAATGGTGCGTTTTACCTCGCAGTTGGCGCCAATGGAGGACTTTTCTGCCATAATGACCCCGCCGCGGATAAGCCCGTGCGGCCCGATGAAACAATCTTTGCCGATGATTGCCGGCTCTTTGATGATAGTGCTGGGGTCGACGATCGCGGTTGCATGAATGGCGACGCCGCCGGATATGTCGTACTCTTCTGGCAGGTTATCCAGCAACTCCCATACGGTTGATTCAAGATTCTGGATGATATCCCAAGGCGCGTTGTGCGTTTCGGGAATAGCATCCTGAAACACGGTTTTGCAGTAATCTTCTAAGTTCATACTACTTATGATAGCAAATGAACTAACGGTATATAGGCAATATAGCGTTAGTTCATTGCCCAAGGTCGTCCCGGGCAATGCTCGCAGAGCGAGTGGCCTCAGGGGCTTGGGCGGTTCAGGCCGGGTCGGGGACGGGCACCTGGTAGAGGCGGATGTACGCCTCGCAGAGTCCCGTGGCCAGACCTACCTTCGTGAGGATGACCACCTTCGGGCGCTCGGCGTCCTGCGCCTCCTTGACCGCCTGCATGGCGATGATGAGGTTGGTCAGGTCGATCCGCTGCGTCTCGCTGGCGTTCTCCTCGTCGAAGTGGTTGTCGATCGCCGTCGAGAGTCGCACGAGCTTGTCGCGCGGGTTCTCGGCAGGGGGCCGACAGATACGAATGCGAAGTCCTCGCATGGGCTTCTCCTCACGTGATCTCGTCTGAACTATTCTATTATATCATATTTTATATAAAAAAGCAAAAGACCCCTGAAAAGGAGTCTTTTTATAATGTCTTGGGGCGAATGATGGGGATTGAACCCACTACCTTCGGAACCACAACCCGACGCTCTAACCAAATGAGCTACATTCGCCAAATACTATGCAATTGTACCACAGTTGAAGCCGCAAAAAAAGACTCTGCCGGACGTGGTAAAATACAGAATATATGAGTAAAAAATTGACGGTTGCGTCTTGGAATATTGCTGGTGGCCGCACAATGCGCTCGCTTGATCATTTTGACTATGAAAAAGAAGATCTTGGTTATTTTGCTGGTATCCTGCAGGCGGCAGACCCCGACGTGGTGCTGCTACAAGAGGTGCATTTTGGTGAAGACAGGTCAGTCGCCCGTGATTTGGCAGCGCTGCTAGGTTATGAGAATGTGTATGAGCAGCCTATAAGCCCGTCGCATATCGATGAAAATTATCAGCTTGGTATGGCGGTGCTGTCAAAAGACCCCCTAGAGCCACTTGATACTCTGGAGTATACATACCCGCATTTTCCGTTGTTTTTCTCTGATGGTCGGCCGGCGAGCGTGCATCATAAGGGTGCGCAGCGGCTTATGATGGGGGATATTATGATCGTGAATACGCAAATGCTGCCGTTGCCGGTGTTTGGCGCCAGGTACGACCAAGGCGAAGGGAATGTCTTGGCGGGTAAGATTGATAGTGCGCTAGTAGAGAGCCTCAAAGCGCCGCTTATATTTGGCGGCGACTTTAACTTCGATACGCCTCATACTATTTACCCCAGGTTGTACGACCAGCTGCGGCTTCGAGAGGCGCTCCCTGACGAGCTAACGAGGCCAAACAAAGAGAACCAAAAGAAAACGCCAGATCATATCCTGTATTCGGACGGTCTGACGCTTGTTGATTCTCGTGTGCAGCCGGTACGTGCCGACCATTATTTGTGCGTTGCTGAGTTTGCAACTTAAGCTGTAAATAATTTTCAGGGTGGTGCACGGTTTTTCTTTTTTTACAAGGGAAAAACCGCAAAAGACCTTGGCGGCTTACGCCACCGCAGCGAGTTGCTGCGCGGCGTAGGCCGCACCCACGAGCCCACTGTCCTCACCATGCTTAGCGAGGAGCAGCTCGGGGACGGGGCAGCTCGACTGGAGCTGCCCGACCATCTGGCGGAGAACCGGTAGCCGGTGACTCTGCTTGGTGGCGACGCCACCGCCCAGAACGATCGGCAGACCCAGCGCGCCGGCGGAGATGCTCCGCAGGCCGACGGCCATGTCGTGCAGCACCTCGGCCCACTGGTGATCTGTTAGGTGCTCGGCCTTGATGCCGTTCTGTCCGTCGAACTCCCGCTTGGGGATGTTGCCGCCGGAGACGTGCGCCTCCAGGTGGCCGTAGCCCCCACATCCGCACCGGAGCTTGCTGCTGCGGTCGATGATGATGTGGCCGAGTTCGGTGGGCAGTGCGATGAGGTGGCCGTTGTCGAAGATGACGATGCACGCCCCGACGCCGGTCCCCCAGATCACGTACACGATGGACTTGCCCAGTACCGCGAACTCTCCGAGTCCGGCGGCTTGTGCGTCGTTGAGGACGGTCGAGGGAGCGTCGAACGCCCCTTCGAGGTCGGCCTGAATGTTCTGGCCGATCCATCCGGGCAGGTTGCCCGACCCGGTGACGACACCCTGCTCGATCGCTCCCGCCACACCGGCGCCGACGGCGAGGATTCGGTGACCCTCGCTCAGACAGCGGGTAGCGGCGGTGATGTCGCGGAGCGCCTGGGTGTAGTTGTCCGGGCTCGTCGGGAGGACCCGACGCGCGACCTCGGTGCCGTTGGTTGTATTGATCAGCACACGCGTACTCGTGCCGCCTACGTCGGCAGCAGCGATAACGTCCATGCCAAATCACCCCTCAGATAGTGCCAACCCATGATAGGGTTAGCTTGTAGGTAATTATACAACGAAATTGAAGAATTGTCGAGCGACTAAATTTCGCGGATGGTCTCTATTTCGGCGCCAAGCGTGTTGAGGCGGGCCGCAAGATCTTCGTACCCGCGGTTAATCGAATAAATATCACGCAAAACAGATATACCGGGCGTTGCTAGCATAGCAAGAAGGATGACTACCGAAGGGCGAAGCGCAGGCGGCGCTACGACATCAGCGGCTTTCCACTTGGTAGGTCCGGTAATATATACGCGGTGCGGGTCAACCAGCTCGATGCTGGCGTTAAGTTTGGTGAGCTCGGTAAAGTAAATGGCGCGGTTTTCGTAGCTCCAGTCGTGGACGAGCGTGCGGCCGTGCGCGACGGTAGCAATAAGGCCGAGGAAGGGGAGGTTGTCCATATTAACGCCGGGAAACGGCATGCTGTGCAGCTTGTCTTTGGGGGCGTGCAGTTTGGAATGCTTGAGAGAGATATCTACCAGGCGGGTGTGGCCGTTACGCGCTTTATATTCTTCGGTGATGTCATACTGCAGACCCATGCCGGTGAGAATGGCCAGCTCCAGCTCGATAAATTCAATCGGCGCACGGGTAATGGTGATTTCAGAATCGGTCACGATACCGGCAGCGATCAGGCTCATGGCTTCAATAGGATCTTCGCTTGGGAAATATTCAATGTCCTGGTTGATCTTTTTCTTGCCCGTGATAGTAAGTGTGGTCGTGCCGATACCTTTAATGTCGACGCCGAGCTTTTTCAGAAAGAAACAAACATCTTGCACCATGTAGTTTGGGCTGGCGTTTCGAATAGTGACCGTTCCTTCATACAGAGCCGCGGCCATGATGACGTTTTCGGTAACTGTGTCGCCGCGTTCGGTGAGGAGAATAGTCTTACCGACCTTCGTTTCTTTGACGGTCGCGTGATAATAATCGGTGTTAGGTTTGGCTTCGACGTCCATACCAAAAGGGGCGAGCCCGACAAGATGCGGCTCGACGGTGCGAGTACCAAGGTTGCAGCCGCCGGCAAACGGTAATCTAAAGTCGTCGTACTGATGCAGGAGCGGCCCGAGAAACATAATGACGGTGCGGGTTCGTTTGGCAGCGGCAATGTCCATTTTTTCGAGCTCAAGACGTTTTGGTGGGATGATTTCAAGATCACCGTTATCGCCGATCCAACGGGTTTTGACACCAATGCTCTGGAGCACCTCAATAATACGGTTAACTTCTTCAATGCGGGCCACGCGGCGAAGCGTAGTCTTACCTTTGTTAAGCAGGGCGGCACATAGCAAACCAACAGCCGCGTTCTTGCTGGTTTTTACCTCAATGCTACCAGAGAGTTCTTTACCGCCATGAATACGGAAATTGATTTTACCGGTGTGGTTAAGGGTGACGATATTGCTTGAAAGTACGTCACTAATGCGGGCGATCATCTCAAGGCTGATATTTTGACCGCCCTTTTCAATACGGTTAATCGCTGACTGGCTAGTGCCGAGTTCTTTCGCTAATTGCGCCTGTGTAAAGCCGCGATTAGTGCGCGCTTCCTGAATAAGTGTGCCGATTTTTATCTTGTAATCATCATTGCTCATGCCAATCATTATATCACATACGATATAATGTAAACACTTTTTATCAAGAATCTGCTAACCTGAATAGTATTATACCCCGTTTTCTTATATAGTAGAGACATGATTTAATTACTTTTCTTCGCCACCCTCTAACCACTTAACGAAAGGAATTTTCATGAACGACCAAATCGTGGCTAAACTTATTGAAGGCGAAGAGCAGCGCGAACGCGACGGACTAGAGCTTATTCCAAGCGAAAACTATGTCTCGCGCGACGTGCTGACGGCACTCGGTAGTATTTTTACTAATAAATATTCCGAGGGCTACCCCGGGCGGCGCTATTACGGCGGCCAGGAGTTTACCGACCAGGTAGAACAGCTGGCGATTGACCGCGCCAAACAGCTTTTTAAGGCCGACCACGCCAATGTGCAACCGCACTCGGGTGCTCCGGCAAACGAGGCTGTCTACAACGCCTGGCTCGAGCCGGGTGATACGGTGCTTGCGATGGACCTTTCGCATGGCGGCCACCTGACGCACGGTGCGCCAGTGACTCGCAGCGCGCAGCTCTATAACTTTGTGCGCTACAAAATGAAAGACCCAGCAACGGGTGAGATAGACTACGACGAGCTGCGGCGTCTTGCCCAGGAACACAAGCCAAAAATTATCCTGGCAGGCTACAGCGCATACCCGCGTGAGCTTGACTACGCTAAGTTTGCCGAGATTGGCAATGAAGTCGGTGCGCTACTTATGGCGGACATGGCGCACGTTGCAGGGCTAATAGTTGGCGGTGTGGCCAAAAACCCATTTGACTACGGCTTTCATGTTATTACGACGACCACACACAAAACACTTCGCGGTCCCCGTGGCGGCTTGATTCTATCGCGCGGCACGGTAGGCAACCCGCTAAAAAAGCCCGAGAAAACGCTCGAAAACATTCCAACCCTTATTGACCGTTCGATCTTTCCGGGGACACAGGGCGGCCCGCATATGCACGTTATTGCAGCCAAGGCCGTGGCATTTGGCGAAGCGCTAAAGCCCGAGTTTAAGGATTACGCTGCGCAGATCGTGAAAAACGCGGCAGTACTGGCCGACGAGTTGCAAAAGCGCGGCTTTCAGCTGGTGACTGGCGGAACGAGTAATCACCTTATTTTGGCCGATGTCTACAAGAGCTTTGGCATAGACGGTAAAGTTGCCGAAGTAGCACTGGATAAAATGGGGCTGACACTCAACGCTAACTCGGTTGCGGATGACCCGTTGCCGCCGTTTAAGCCAAGTGGTATTCGTCTGGGTACACCAGCAATCACCACCCGCGGCCTGAAGGAAGAGCATATGGAGCAGATTGCCGACTGGATGAAGCAGGCGATTGACGCACGCGAGGACGAAGCGATGCTCGCAACGCTGCGCGAAGAAGTGCGGGTGTTTGTAGAGCAGTTCCCATTGCCGAGCGATAGGATAAATTGAGACTGAATCCGCCTAATCAAAATAACCACCCGTAGGTGGTTATTTTGTAATCTACATAGGATTGGAGCTATGGACAGACGCCAGAAGTAATCGTTACTGCACCAGGAGTGTTATAGTCCCAGTATTTAATATTTATACCCTTAACCGCTGATGCCGTAGAAGAGGCTGGGCAGGTTGTTATGTAAACAGTATTTTCGTCTGCTGGAGCAGCGACTATGTCTGCACCTGCAAATGTAACACCTGTTAGGTTATAGCTTAGGCTACTTGCTGCACCAGTAAGGTCAGCGCCTGCGTCAGGATAGTATCCAACTTCGGCGTTGTATGCTCCGGCTTTTTGCTGAACGGCTTGTGCTGCAGAAAGAGCTTTAGAGGTCTTTGCACGGTTAGTAATACCGTTGTAGGCAACGATCACGATGGCAGCCAAGATGGCGATGATCACAATCACGATCAAGAGCTCAACGATGGTGAAACCGCGATCCTTTTTCATGGTTTTTAATTTGCTAAAGGTCATTCTATATTTGCCCCCTAATTATATAAACTTTATATCCGTATGATACTATTGTCGCCACATAAGCGCAAGCGTTTTCTTCATCGGTTGTACTACTGAGCGAGGAAGGTAATTTCATCGAGGCTCATAAACGCTGCGTCGCCGGTACCTTCTATGGTGATGTTACCGTTCGGTGCAACATCAATGCGGGCGTGATGCGAGTTAGCATTGCTGGAAAGAATGAGCTTTTTGTCTGGGCGGTAGCCAACCGGCAGGTTAGCGATAATAGTACCATTGGCCGTTGCCCCGCTCTTTATGAGCCCCTTGACGGTGACAATACCGTCGGCGGATTTTGTGTACTGCGGAGTGTTGAATGTACTACTGTAGGTAACCCAGCTGTTCTGGAGCGATAGGTTGGTCCACCCATTGTATGAAGTGGGATAGTATATAGCGTTAGTGGATATGTATGAAGTCACTGCCGACCGGGTGACGACATCGGTAGGCTTGATATCGAAGCTAGCAAAGCCCGTACCTGAGGTAACACCCGTGTATAGTCCTTGTTTTGGCGGCTGTTTTGCAGTAGGAATAGGGCCGCCGATGATGACGTGAGTAGGAGTGGTAGGTCCGTTTCTGACTAATCCGCGGACATGCGTGCGGCCGCTGGCATCGGTGGCAACTGCAAGCGGAGGATAACCCGCGTCGTAGTTTATCCAGCTGTTTTGCATAGTGAGGTTAGTCCATGAACCTCCGACAAGAAACTTAATGGCATCGAGGGATATCCAGGTTGCAGTACCCTGCATAAACCGGACATCGCCGTTTGTCAGGACGTCGACTCGACCGAAGCCGCTTCCTGCGTTGTATGAGCCGACATAGAAGATAAGGCGGTACTCCGGGCGGTAGCCAACTGGCAGTGTGAATATGGTTGTGTCCCAGGTGGCAGGGCCGTTCTTGATGAGGCCTTCTAGCACAACGACATTATCTTTAGTGCGCGTGTAAGAGGCGTGGGCGAACGTAGAGCTGTAATCAACCCAAGTACTTTGCAGATCGGCATCAACCCAAAGCGGTAGCGTGGCAGCGTCTGAGGTGTAGCTAGAGGTATACGTCCCGTTGGTTGCGGCGACTTTGAACGATATAGTGTCGCCCCGGTTTGCCGTCACGGCGTAGCTGGTGGTTGCGCCGCTGGCTGTCGTGTTTGTCCAGCTACCTCCATTAATATTGTAGGAAACGAGATAGTTGGTCGCCGATGCAATACCGGCCCAGCTAAACAAGACTGTATCGGAAGCAGGGAATGAGTGCGATACGACGGGCGCAGTAAGCGGGGAAGCATCGGTGTTGATGCTGTTGAGCTTTGCGACGCGCAACGAGGAACTGGTCGTAAAGGTGTTGCCTGCTGTATTTTTGGAGCCATTTATAGCGACACTGATGGCGGCGGCAGATTCAGCATTTGCAGCTCCTATATCGGTCGTACTGGTGGGGCTGCTGAAATACTGCACTGAAAGTGAGCTGATGTTGTCCATGACACGCTCGTCCTCGGCCTTACAGCGCGATGCAGTATATCCTGGGCTACAGCTGTTCTTTTGCCATGGGTAATAATCTTCGCTGTAAGTACAGATAGTGTTTGAGTCGGGACTGCTAGTGTTGAGGTTCCAGTCGGGGACGTATGTTCGTCGCCAAAGGGAGTTGTCTTTAATGAAGTAAATGATGCGGACAGAAAAGACGCGGTTGGCGGTTTCGGTTTCGCCACAGGGATTAGGCTGGTTGTCGTAGTACATCAGCCAGCGGTCAGAAGATCGGGGGTTGCTGTCGGTTGCAAGGGCGTTTAGGATCAGCGTATTAGACGTATTAGTGAAGGCAGAGGTGCCTGTAAAGTTGCTGTTGCTGCCTTGTGGTGATGGCAGGGCGCCAGTCGTTGAGAGGAACTTGGCGCTCAGGCGGACGTCTTCTTCTATGCGGTTGAGCGCGTTTTGTGTGGAGTATGTGAGGACTCCTTGGTCGCGGGTTAGCAGTACTTTACCCACGACAGAAATCATCAGGGCAATGAAGCCGCTGATGGCAATGATGACGATTGGCGCGATAATTAACAGCTCGATGAGTGTAAATCCGGCACCCTTTTGCTTACGGGCGTGACTAATCATTGACGAAAAGGACATGGACGACACTCTCCTGCGGGTTACCGTATGTTACGGTGGCGGTTACTTTTGAAATACCGGCAGATGTTCCGAGTGGGCAGCTGATAGCGACAGCGACGGATGCGTTTGGAAGGTTACTCCCGGATGGGATGCTAGGAGTGGGCGAAGCGGTGACGGTGCTGCAGGGGTTGGTGGCTTGGGGTGAATAGCGGCGCAGGTTGTCGTAGGCAATATTACTTGCCTTTGCTTTTTCACGGGCGCTTTCGCCGTTTTGGATGACAACGGAATACAACTGATAGCCGGTGGCTACGAACGCAGATGCGATAAACAGAGTGATCAGCAGTTCGACTGCTGAAAATCCCGACTGATAAAGTCGCACTCGGCTCATTGATGTTTACTCTTTATGGTTTGTGTTCCTGCGACAGTCTCAAGGGTGTAATAAAGAATGAACCGCTGGCATTCGTTCGCCGCACCAAAGCCATAGCTTGTGCAGAGTGTACCGTCGGGTTTGAGCGGCTGGTAAATATAACTGTTTACTCCAGGGGTCTGTGCGGCTGCGGTCGTGGCGGCAGCAAAGCTCATGGAGCTGCTATCAGCAACGTCGGGGGCGCGAAGCGCTCTGGGGTTGAGATCGGGGAGGATCGCTTTTATCTCTGATTCGGAGTCTATATCTGTTGTTGCGGGGTAAACGCCAGGGTCGTTGGTGTCGGTGCCGGCCTCGTAGTAGTTTTCAAGTTGCTGCGCAATTACCGAGATATCGGTTTTGCGCTCTTCGTCACGCGCGGTAGCTTCGTTTGAGCGTAAATTGACAACAGCCAGCACCAAGAGGATGGTCATGATTGCCATCGTGATTAGAAGCTCCACGAGCGTAAAGCCAGCGTTACGTTTCATTCTTATAGCATAAGAGGTTTGGACGCGGGGTGCAAGTGTTATATTTCGAGTGGTTCTTGTTCTATCAAGATGCGGAATTTGTCACGGACAGCGCCCATGATTTCGTTCCGTGCGGCGGCGAGGTCGGCATAGCTGGTGGCCGATTCGTTAATGAGCACTAGTGCGTTCTTGTCGTGGACATGCATGCCATGCAGGGTTTTACCCTTGTAGCCAGCCTGTTCAATCAGCCAACCGGTCGGAACTTTAAAGCGTCCATCCGACATATCGTACGTAGGAATGTCGGGGTAGTCTTTCTTAAGGTCGGTTAGCTGCCAATCTTCTACGATGGCGTTTTTAAAGAACGAGCCGGTGTTGGGCGTTACTTCTGGGTCGGGCAGTTTGCTCTTGCGGATTTCTACCACTGCGTCGCGGACAATTTGCGGCGTGTAGAGGGTGATGTTGTGTTCGTCGAAATAGGTTTGCACTGCGGCATAAAAAGGAGGTGCCGGCGCTGTTTTGGTAAGTTGCAAAGTGATGCTTAAAATGACGTATCGGCCAGCCTCGGTGCTGCGAAAGATGCTGTTGCGGTACGAAAAACCGCAGTCACTGCTTTCGAGCATGACAAAGCGGTCGGTCTGGCGGTCATAGGCTTCGAGTGACACGAGGCTGTCGGCGATTTCTTGCCCATAGGCGCCGACATTTTGCACTGGCGCTGCGCCAGCCGTGCCGGGAATAGCCGACATGGCCTCGATACCGCTCAGATTGAGGTCGACACAGCGCTTAACGACGCTGTCCCAGTTTTCGCCGGCGCCGACCTTAAGCGTTGTCGTGCCGGGTTCGTCGGCAACTACTGTAAAGCCCGGAATCCGGTTGCGTACAACAATGCCACTATATCCTTCATCGCGGACAATCACGTTGCTGCCGCCACCCAAAATAAAGATAGGCAGGTTTTGTGAGGCGGCATTACGGCAGACTTCCTGTACCTCTTCGGGGGTGCGTACTTCAGTCATAAAACGGGCGTTGCCGCCAAGCTTCATTGTCGTGTAGTTCTTGAGAGGGATATTGGTATGAATGTCCATTTGGTTATGATTATACGCTAGTCGGTCACTTTTATGACGACTTTTCCGCGGTGGTGACCACGGCGCATGTATTCGAGCGCCTCGGCGGTTTGCTCGAGCGGGAATACTCTATCGACGGCTGGCTTCAGGACGCCCTGGTCAACTAGTTCGGCGACTTTTTGGAGGCGCTCGGTCGTGACTCGGGTTTGTTGCGCGCTCGCACTAATGCCGCGTTCTGCTGCCAGGGCTTCGTCTGGGGCGGCGGCCATCGAAACAAGTTGGCCGCCAGTCTTCAATACCGCGTATGACTTGATAGCCGTCTCGCCGCCAACGGTGTCGAATACGGCGTCGTAATCTTTTAGCAGCTCCTCGAACTTCTGCGACGTGTAATCAATGGCCTCGTCGGCACCCATTTCTTTTACAAGGCCAATATCATCGGCTGCGGCCGTTGCGGCAACGTATGCGCCAAGGTGCTTTGCCAGTTGAATAGCAATGCTGCCGATGCCGCCCGCCCCGCCGTGGATGAGGATTTTTTGTCCGGCCTGCAGATGCAGTGTTTCGGCAAGCGCCTGGTACGCACTGACTGCTGTTAGTGGTAGTGCGGCTGTTTGTATAAAGTCGGTGGTCTGGGGTTTGGCTGCAATGTTCGTGGCGGAGATCGGTGCAAACTCAGCAAACGAACCCACGCCGCTAAAAGGATTGGTCTGACCGTAAACCGCTTGGCCAATCTCAAATCCTTCGACATTTTCACCAATTTCTGTAATTGTTCCAGCAAGATCGCCGCCCATGGTCGCAGGAAAGGTGACTGGCGCCATCTGCTGCATCATACCCTCGCGGATTTTCCAGTCGATTGCGTTGATACTGGCGGCCTCGATCTTTACTAGTACCTGACCCGAACCGGCTTTAGGTTGTGGCGTGTCCGGTGCAACCGTTACCGCTTCTTCGCCGCCGTAATGAGTGAGTTGTGCTGCTCGCATAGAATGGTCCTCCTGTATTTGCTATACATTCTATAGTATCACGAGCGGCATATGGAAGAAACCCGGCGCTTCTGTTAGGCTTAGAATATATGCGCCCGTAGCTCAGCTGGATAGAGCGTTGGTTTCCGGTACCAAAGGCCGGGGGTTCGAATCCCTTCGGGCGTACCATTTTTGTATTTTAAGATTATTTTTTGGTATGAGAGAGCGATTGGCGATGTGCCTCACCCTTAATTTTGGGATGAGCGCAGGTCGCCATGCGCGCCAACATGCTGAATGACGGAGGCGGTGCCATGGGCAACGTCTCGGAGGATATCATGGCGTTGCTTCTTAAGCAGGAGTCCCTCAAGTGTGATGGCGTGGGCGCGGTCGCCCGCTCCTAGCGTATCTACTACCGCATGATCGGGCAACGCAAATGCTGGGCGGTGAATTACTTTGTGGTCGGTTGCAAGCAAGAGGCCATTCTTACCAAGTGTACAGAGGACATTCTTGGCAAAGCGGTTTGCCTCGGCAGCAAGTTCAGAAGGATCGGCGTCTTGACCGGCGCTAAGAAGCTGGATGAGTTCTTCGTCGTTAAGTGCGAGAAGGTCGGGTTGGTGTTCAAGCATGAGTGCACGCAGGGCTTCCGGGTCATTGAACTCTGAGCTGCCCGGGTTGTACGACACGAAGGTGTCTTCGAGGGTCTGTGCAAAGACCCTGTCTGTTAGCTCAATGCTTTTTAATGAGGCGGCAATAACGACATCGGCGCCAGCAGTGGCTTGACTGATTTGTGCGTTGCTGACATAAGTATCGAGCGGTGTGCGGGGACGGCCTTTGACCATACGGTCACCGCCGACCTCCCTGCGCTCAACGACACTGACGCTAGGGAGGTAATCTGCCGAAGTGTTGGTCTCTTGATGAATGCCAAACCGCTGGAGTTCGCCGCGTATCGCGTCGCTTGCTCCGTCATGGCCGAGCGCACTGACGAACCTGACATTAGAGCTGAGCGTGTCGCTGCAGGCTAGACGAGTAAGGGTATTGAGGACATTGCCGCCAACGTGCGTTTCGCAGCCTGCTTCAGCGAGTGCTTGAAGAAGCCGGTCTTCGCGGTCGGTCCAGACGGATGTTTTAGCTCCGGGAACGTGATCATCATCGACTTCTCCGATTGGTCGAAAGTAATCATGCGCACCAGCGCCAAAGCCGATAATCTCGATACCTTTAGGCATACAGCTCCTTCATACTTTTCAGCCTGCAATTATACACCTGTTATACATCAATAGCAACGGGGGTGGCCCTGGCGGTTTACTCACCATAAGCAGTTTGGTATGCTTAATAGTAACAACTAGAGAAAGTAGAAATAGACGAAATGGCACGCTTGCCGCAACCAGGAGGAGATGAAGATACTTGGGGGTCGGTCTTAAACGACTTTCTTGAGGTATCTCATAATGGTGACGGGACGGTAAAGGACGGTGCAGTAATACTCGACGCGGACGATATCGATGATGCGACCACGGCAAATAAATTCACCACGAGCGCCGATATTACGCGGCTTGCCGATACGTCGGGTACGAATACAGGCGACCAAGACCTTTCGGGCTTGGTACCTAAAACGACGACGGTTAACGGTCATGCACTCAGTGCCAATGTGGCGGTAACGGCGGCCGATGTCGGCTTAGGAAGCGTAAATGATACGGCTGACGCAGACAAACCTGTTTCGACAGCGCAGCAGACTGCGTTTGACGCGCGGCTGGTGTGGGTGGATGTCGTCGACCAGAACACGACCCGTCCCAGTGGCGCCGTGCGCGTACTGTGGATTGGCGGGACGGTGCAGCCTGTCAACATGGCGACGGGTGATATTTGGCTGAAAGAGGTGTAAATGGCAGTTGTTTTTAACGGTACGAACCAAGGTATCAACTGTGGGTTATCTGCGGCTATATTGAGCTCGGCCGGCTCGATTTTTACGTATATGGAAATTATTCCTTCACGGTCGGTAGATGAAACTTATTTAGGCCTCAACATGCGTTCGGATTCCATGCGGTCGGTAGAAATCGCAGGAATTGCTGGCGGCCAGACGTTTCAGGTGCTTATCGACTCCGGCGGCGGGACGCTATCGTCACAAGCGACTAATTCCATAAAAAACGGATCGCTGCACAGGCTGTTTATCGCATGGTCGCAGCAATCTGGCAGGCGGTTTTGTTATCTGGACGGGGCGCAGGTAAGCGAAGTTTTCTTCTCTATTCCGTCGCCGTATGTGGTAGCGAATGGGGAAACAACGCTTGGGTATCGCAACTGGGCTGGCGACCAAAGGTGGTACCAGGGGCAGATGGCGAACGTAGCGGTGTGGACGGGCGCGCATTTTGGCAACCAAGCGGCTGAAAATGCGGCTGCTGCGGCGCTTACGGGTGCGACGGCGCAGGTGAGTGATTTTGCTGACTTTGCGGCGTACTGGCCGTTGGACTATGATGCCCGTGACCTAGGTCCGAACAGTCTTAACGGAACGCTCGTGGGCACGCCGACGTTTACAGAGACTCCTCCGAGATGGTACCGGGAGGACGGTACTGCCTTTAGGCCGTATCTGAAAACGTCTGGCGGAATTGTCCCTCTGGAGTAACATTGTCAAAATAGAGGTACGCTTGGTATAAATCTGGTATAATAAGCAAAGTTATTTGCACCCGTAGCTCAGTGGATTAGAGCACTGGTCTTCGGAACCAGGTGTCGCAGGTTCGAATCCTGCCGGGTGTACCAAGTGAAAATCATAAAATACTCCGATGTCATTCGGGGTATTTTTTAGTAGTAAAATTAAGGGGTGGGGCGTTTACATTTTGACAGCTATCAACTATAGTATGCTAAGTAATTTATGAATCCTCTCAATGACATAGGCCGGCGATTTACCGACGCACTTTACGCTGCAGCTGTCCAAACCGACAAGACAGCCGTTGCTAACAGTCACGCGCAAAAAGTCCATGTAACAGGGGCGGGTCGCGCACTGACATTTGCGTACGAACAGTTGCGTAACGCCGCCGAATAATGGCAGCACTGCTCGGATCTGGCCGCACAGGGGAGGGTTGTCACGTCGAACTCAGCCAGCAGGCCGCAA
>CAMLKC010000009.1 GCA_946480595.1 uncultured Candidatus Saccharibacteria bacterium | reverse complement strand
CGGCCCGATCCCGAAAATGCGCGGCGGCAGGTCATTTCGGTCACCAACCTCTCGCAAGATACCATCGAAGTCGGTATCTTGGATGCGGAGCAAACAAGAGGGAGGGTAACCCTTTCAGCTACGGGAAAGCACGACGGTGCCGAGATTAACCTGGACGGCCGGTTGACGCTTGCACCCGACGAATCATATCTTATCGATAGCGTGGCATAAAAATACACCGCTATAATGGCGGTGTATTTTCGTTGCAGTTAAGCCGGGCTGACTGTTTTGCTTTTCTTTGGTTTCCTGACGACGCGACCCGGGCGATCTTGGCCTTTTGCCATAAAGTATCCTTTCGTTATCTGTTATTACTGAGATTTTGATGGATATTAGCTCTTCATGATGTTTTATGTGTTCCTTTACCTATTACTATCAGTATACACGACCGGTACGTTACAATAGGGACATAAACAGGAGGTGGCATGAACAAGATCGCAACGAACTTATGGTTTGACAGCTTGGCGGAGGAAGCCGCAGAGTTTTATATTGCGGCATTTGGCGAAGGTGCCGTTGGTCGCAAACTATACTATACCGACGCAGGGCAAGAGGTGCATGGCCAGAAGCCCGGTACGGTCATGACGGTCGATTTTCGTCTGTTTGATCACGATTTTGTAGGCCTAAACGGCGGCCCGATCTTCACTTTTAACCCCTCTGTGTCTTTTATTGTTAATTACGACCCTTCGCGCGACGAGAATGCCCAAGAAAATCTGGATAAAGCATGGGCCACGCTAAGTGAAGGCGGAACGCCGCTTATGCCGCTGCAAGAATATCCGTTCAGCAAACACTTTGGCTGGATTCAGGACAAATACGGCGTGTCGTGGCAGCTGATGCTCACCAACCCCGAGGGCGAACCTCGGCCAGTCATTACGCCGTCTGTTATGTTTGTGGGTGCCAACTGCGGCAAAGCTGAGGAGGCGATGGATTTCTATCTGTCAGTATTCAAAGACGCCAAACAAGGTAATGTCATGCGCTATCCTGCTGGCATGGAGCCTGAAAAAGAGGGCAATATAATGTTTGCCGATTTC
The DNA here is from genome assembly GCA_946480595.1 of uncultured Candidatus Saccharibacteria bacterium. The sequence goes on along the minus strand of CAMLKC010000009.1, from coordinate 25,929 downwards.
ATGCTGGAAAAGCAATGGTTCGCCGTCATGGACAGTGCCGCTGATCATGAATTTGTCCTTAACGAAGCCTTTTCGTTCGTCGTTAATTGTGCCGACCAAGCCGAGGTCGACTACTACTGGGAAAAACTCAGTGCCGTGCCCGAGTCGGAACAATGCGGCTGGCTGAAGGATAAATACGGCGTGTCGTGGCAGATCGTGCCAACGGAATACCTTGGTTTGCTCACGCAGGACGACCCTGACGCTTCTCGTCGTGTGATGGAGGCGATGCTAAAGATGAAAAAGCTTGATCTGGCGGAATTGAAAGCGGCAGCTGGCAGCTAGCTGAAAGGCAGGAGATGAATATGAATGACAATTCCAGTAAACCTGGCGTTCTTGACGAAGGTCCCTTTTACCACGGCACAAAAGCAGACTTACAGATTGGTGATCTGCTAACTGCCGGATTTAGGTCCAACTACAAGCCAGAGGTGACGATGAATCACATATATTTTACGGCGCTCGTCAATGGTGCGGGTCTTGCTGCTGAGCTTTCAAAAGGCGAAGGCCGCGAACGTGTCTATATCGTTGAACCAACAGGAACTTTCGAAAATGATCCAAATGTTACGGATAAAAAGTTTCCGGGCAACCCTACGCGGTCATATCGCAGCCAAGAACCGCTGAAAGTTGTCGGCGAGGTAGACGATTGGGTGAGGCTCACGCCCGAAGAACTACAAACATGGCGTGAGCGGCTAGCGAACATTAAGGGTGAGATTATTAATTAATTCAAGGGCTGTGCCCGCAACCCAGCCTTCGCGGGAAGGGTTGCGGGCGGGCAGCGCTAGTTGGGTATCACCCACTTGATGGCGTCGCGGATCATTTGAGGCGTGATGAACTGCCTTCCCATGACGCGGCGCTGCCGTGGCCCTATTGGGACGATCTGTCCTTTGTGGAGCTTCTTTTCGTTGTGCGACACCGTTCCCGACAGTGTCCAGCCGCTGACGGTTGCCCGACTGACGCCGAGCAGGGCCGCCACTTCGGTCGGCGTGTGCTCGACCTTGGCGTCAAGCGCGGCCGAGAGCTCGCTTTGCATCTGCATGCGAAGCTGGCGAGCGGCGCCTGTCTGGTTGAACTGGCGCACGAGCGGCATCGTGGCGCTTCGACCTTTCAAGAACTCGACCAGCTTGGTGATGTAGCTGGTCGGGAACAGGCGGGTCTGACGCTGCTTGACGTACAGGTGCGGCAGGAGCGGGAACAGGTTCTGCATCTGACTGCGGTTGGTAACGTTGAGCTTTTCCTGCGCTTTTCCTAGGGTAAGAAATGGCGGTTCGGACAACGGACACATCCTTTTGGCTGCAGTAGTGCGAAGGCCTTGAGTTTTATATCATCTGAAGGCTGCTTGGTCAATAGCCTCGCTTTGCAGCCTGCCCGTTTGGTCTGTATAGTAATAGCTATGCCTATAGACGATACGACCGCACAGCTTATTAAAGATAACGGATCACCGCTCTTTGTTTACGACAGCAAACAGCTCGCCCAGCGCGCTACAGTACTGACGGAGCTTGCATTGCCATTCGGCCTGACGCCCCGCTATGCGGTAAAAGCGAACAATCACCCCGAAGTCATTAGATTACTGAGTGAGACCGGGTTATCATTTGATGCCAGTTCCAGCTTCGAAGTGGTCGAGCTGATGAAACAGGGGATCGATCCGTCTAAAATTAGCTTGTCGAGCCAACAGCCGGCACACAACTTGCCTGAACTCATTGAGGCGGGCGTAAAATACGTTGCGACGTCGCTACACCAGTTGGAGCTCTTTGTTGCCGCCGCGCCGCAGGGTGCGGAGCTTGGCCTAAGAGTTAACCCGGGACTTGGTGCTGGTCACAACAACCGCACGACTACCGGCGGAGCAAACTCTAGTTTTGGACTTTGGAATGCCTATTTGCCAGATGCGCTGAATATAGCAGCTAGTTCAGGTGTTCGTATTACGCGGCTCCATATCCATATCGGCTCGGGTGCTGACCCTAAGATGTGGGGTGAGGTCATGAAAACCTCGCTGGCTATTGCCGAGCAGATGCCGGATGTGACATCTCTGGATATTGGCGGCGGTTTTAAGATTCATCGCTTTGGCGACGAACACGAAGCGGATATGACAGAGATTGCGGCCGTGTTCGCCAAAGAGCTCGAAGACTTTGCCAAGGCAACCGGGCGTCAGTTGCACCTGGAGATAGAGCCTGGCACCTGGCTGGTTGCACACGCCGGGACGCTCTACGCCGAGGTGGTGGATGCCGTCGACACGGGCCCCGACGGGCACGCATTCCTTCGTCTTAATACTGGTATGAATGATATTATTCGGCCAAGTATGTACGGAGCACAGCACAAAATAGAGGTGCTAAATGACGCCACGGAAAAGGAAGAGTATGTTGTCGTCGGCCATAACTGTGAGACCGGGGATATTCTCACCCCTGCATCCGGTGACCCGGAAGGATTGGAGCCGCGTCTCTTGAACAAAGCAGCTATTGGTGACACTGTCGCTATATATGATGCGGGCGCGTATTGCCGAAGCTTTGCGGCGCACGGATACAACTCGTTTCCGTCAGCCAAAGAGATTATCCTGTAAGCCTGTTTACAGACGAGCGCTTTCCCTGTATAATTAAGCGCATACGTCGTGGAGTCTTTTATAGACTGCCATACGAAATATAATTAATAGGAGATAAAATCCCATATGGCAGATTTCGATCGCACTAAGCCGCACGTCAACGTTGGTACCATGGGTCACGTTGACCACGGTAAAACAACTCTAACCGCTGCAATTACCGCTGTACTTGCAAAGAAGCTTCCTAGCGATGTTAACAAGAAAGTTGACTACGCTCAGATCGACAACGCTCCAGAAGAGCGCGCACGTGGTATCACCATTGCCTCTTCACACCAGGAATACGAATCAGCTAAGCGCCACTACGCTCACGTTGACATGCCTGGTCACGCCGACTACGTCAAGAACATGATTACGGGTGCTGCCCAGATCGACGGTGCTATCCTCGTTGTTGCAGCAAACGACGGTCCGCTTCCACAGACTCGTGAGCACGTACTGCTTGCTCACCAGGTGAACGTACCTCGTATCGTTGTCTTCCTTAACAAGATGGACCTCGCTGACCCAGAACTCGTCGAACTCGTTGAGATGGACGTTCGCGAACTTCTTACTAAGAACGGCTACGACGGTGACAACGCCCCAATCATCAAGGGTTCTGCTACTAAGGCCCTCGAAGGTGACGCTGCTAGCGAAGACGCTATCATGGAACTGGTTGAAGCCCTCGATACATACATCGAAGAGCCAACCCGCGACCTCGACAAGCCATTCCTTATGCCTATCGAAGACGTCTTCTCAATCAAGGGTCGTGGTACTGTTGCTACCGGCCGTATTGAGCAGGGTGTTGTTAAGTTGAACGACCCAGTTGAAATCGTTGGTGTGAAAGCTTCACAGCAATCAGTCGTTACTGGCATCGAAGCATTCAAGAAGAACCTCAACCAAGGTCAAGCCGGTGACAACGCTGGTCTTCTGCTCCGTGGTATCGAGCGCGAACAAATCGAGCGCGGCCAGGTTGTTGCTAAGCCAGGTTCGATCACTCCACACACAGAGTTTGACGCCGAAGTCTACATCCTTAAAAAGGAAGAAGGCGGCCGCCACACTCCATTCAGCAAGGGTTACAAGCCACAGTTCTACTTCCGTACTACGGACGTAACTGGTGAGGTTGAACTCCCAGCTGACAAGGAAATGGTCATGCCTGGTGACACTGTCACCTTCAAGGTTAAGTTGCTCGCACCTATCGCCATGGAACAAGGTCTTAACTTCGCTATCCGCGAAGGTGGCCGTACCGTTGGTGCTGGTGTTGTAACAAGCATCACCAAATAATAAACGGCACTAGCTGTTTTAGAGACCCTGGCGCTTCTGCCGGGGTCTCTTTTGTGAGTAATAAACTAAAGAGGCTCTACTATGTACCACTACCGAAAAACCCGTCAAAGATACGCCCGACATAACCAAGGTGACAAGAAACTGGAAACCTGTACATTTTGTAACGAAGTAGCCAAAGGAACAAATATTATTGAAGAAGGAAAGACGATGTTCGTCATTCCAAATCGTGTGTCGTACGACGTGTTTGAAGGTCGCAAGGTCACCGGCCACCTGATGATCATTCCCAAACGACACGTAGAGGGGTTCAAAGACTTTACGGACGAAGAAGCACTGGAGTTTATCCGGATGAGTGCAAAGTACGAGACTGACGGCTATAACGTATACGCCCGGGGGATGGGCAACGTCAGCCGGTCTGTACTGCATCAGCACACACACCTAATTAAGACCAACAGCAAGCTGACAAAAGCATTCTTCTACATTCGCCGGCCGCATTTTCTTATAAAGATTTAGAAAGCAAACGCCCGTCCTGACACCCGAAGGCGCGGGAGGGCGCTGCTTGACGGGTGTCGGGACGGGTTACTCTTCTTCCTTGAAGAGGATCTGCCCGCCGGTCACCTTTTGACCGCAGACTGAGCAGCGGCGCTTCATGGTGAGCTTGCGGCCCGGCTGGTAGTCCTGTGGACCGTCGAACTGGTGCTTGCGAAGCAGCATCCAGCAGGGAACGGGTAGCTTCTTGGATGGACGGGCGGCCTTGTTGGCGGGCGGTTCCGGGTTGGAACGTCGTACGATTTTCGTCATACGTCTCTCTCCTCTCGGGAATAGGGCGATGATAGCATGATTATGACAACTTGGCAAATCACGTTATTTGGTATAGAATAAGACGGTAATAACAACATTCGTTCCGAGAACTCAGCCAGACGTGAACAAAGCACGATTCGAACTGAGGTTACGGAGCCGCACATAAAGGAGAATTTCTCATGGTAGAGAAAAAAGACGCAGCCGCTACCGGCCTACGTATCCGTATCCGCCTAAAAGCCTATGACCACAAAGTCATCGACCAGTCGGCAAAACAAATCATTGACACCGCACTTCGCACCGGTGCAAGTATCGCAGGGCCTATCCCGCTGCCTACCCGCCGCTCAAGCTTCACGGTCGTTAAGTCTCCGCACGTCTACAAGACGGGTGGTGAAACGTTCGAAATGCGCGTTCACAAGCGCCTTATCGACATCACCAACGCAACACCAAAGACGATCGACAGCCTGCAAAACCTCAGCCTTCCAGCTGGTGTTGATGCAGAAATTCGTATGTAGTCTGGTTGCATACAAAAAAATCCCGGCTTTTTGCCGGGATTTTTGTTATTCAGGGAGATGGCCGCTGCGGGGTATGCTGCGGCCAGCCGTTCTCGGCCAGCGACCCAGGTGTGGGGGTGGGCTGCCATCTCAGAGCGCGATGGAAACGCGTTGCCGCGGCGTGTACGATGAACGCAGCGCCGTTACCAGTACCTTCAACCGCTCGGGCGTCAGGGGGCTGTTAAGCCACTCTTGGTCGGCTTGCGTCATGACGCCGTCGATCTCCCAGATCTCTCGCTTCACCTCGCCATCCGGCGAGATGGTGTAATAGTGCCAGACGCCCCGCCACTGCTCCTTCTTGATCACTGCGTTGTCGCCCTCCATGCAAATGAGCAGGCGGGCGGTTTCGCAGTGCTCTTCGCACGGAGTAAGCATGTCATAGCCCGCCTGAGTAAGGTGAGCAACTTGCTTGTGTGCGTTGAGGAGAAGGCGGTAGGGCGACGTGGTATCACGGCAGTAGCGGATGTAGCTGAGAATCAGAGCGATAGTGACGAGGCTGAAGAGCCCGGCCACGGCATTCGCCCGGAAGTTGTTGACCGTTACCGCGTAGGCAGCGCTACTTCCAGCGAGGAAGAGCAATACCAGGGTAAAGGCTCCGTACGCGGCATCTTGTCGCGTGAGGACCATACTCTCAGGCCTTTCTGTGAGTTTCGGGCAGACCTGTAAAATAATAACACATACTATACGTAAGCGGAATTCTAGTGCTTGTGGGCAGGAACAATAACACTGCCGGCTGCGTTCGCGGCGTCAATGTCGTCATAGATCTGGTTGACCTTAACGCTGAGCATCATCACCCAAATACCAAGCCCGAGTACCAGCAGGCTAAGAATGAGCCAGTAAACCGTCTGCTGCGTGAACCGAAAGGTGAAGAACGGATCGGCCGAACCCTTTTTAAGAGATTGGTGCTTTGCTGGTTGTTTCGTAGGTTGTTTTTTCTTGGTTGCCATAGTTCCTCCAAGTTGATGTATGGCTTTAGTATGCCTCACCAAGCCTTCGTCTGCAAGCCGCTTGAGCTTAGGCGCAGGTCTGGTATACTCGTAGTAATGGCAAACGTAAAACAAAAACGCCCCCGTACCTATGCGCGAAACAGAGCCACATCAGTAAGCCGAACCGGCCGAGAAAAGATATTTGAGTCCGATAGCACTTACTTTTTGAAGCTTGTTGTTTTCGTGTTACTTGGCACGCTATGGCTCAAGTTCGCTCAGCCTGTGACCTGGCTTGGCCTGCCTGTAGGCGGCCTGCCAATCGGCATGTTAGCGGGACTTATTCTCGTCAGCCGGTTTGAAAAATACCAATCTGACCGAAAAATCTGGTATGCAATCCTGCTCGTGGTGACTATTATTTGCTACTTTGTTCCCGCCGGTATCGTTATTTAGACGGTGAAAAGCCTGGCAGAAAAAGGCGCCGATCCTCTGTAAAATCATTGACTCAACAGATTGAGTGTGCTATAGTAGCTAGGTAACTTATTACGTAATAACAACTCAATTCTTGGTGAATTGGTAGGTCTACCTCAGTAGAAACCCCCAGCCACCAAGAATTTTAAGTGGGAGCAAGAGGGCAATGAAAGCACTTCTCGGTACCAAGATTGGTATGACCCAAATCATCAGTGAGGATGGACGCGCAGTTCCTGTGACGTTAATTCAAGCTGGCCCCGTGACTGTGACTCAGGTCAAGTCCGTCGAATCAGACGGCTACAACGCAGTCCAGGTGGCATATGGTGAGGGTAAGAACCTGAGCAAGGCCGTGGCTGGTCATACACAAACAGCCAAAGTGACCCCGAAGCATATTCGGGAATTCCGCGTCGATGAACTTCCAGCCGACCTTAAGGTTGGTGACGTCATCGATGTAACTAAGTTTGAGCTAGGCGACATGGTCGACGCCACCGGCACAAGCAAAGGTAAGGGTTTTGCCGGTACGGTAAAGCGCCACAACTTTAACACCAGCGGCCGTACTCACGGTGGCAAGGGTGACGTTCGTAAGCCTGGTTCGATCGGATCAATGTATCCTCAGAAAATCTTCAAGGGTAAGCGCATGGCTGGCCGTATGGGCCACGACCGTGTGACCGTGAAGAACCTCGAGGTAGCGTATGTTGATGCCGGCTCAAACCTTATCGGTCTTAAGGGCGCTGTCCCTGGTCCAAAGAAGGGCCTCATCATTATCGGAGGTAAAGCATAATGGCTGAGACTACTAAAAAGGCAGTTTCTACTGCTCTACCTAAAGAAGTCTTCGCAGTAGAAGTGGAGAACCACGAACTGTTGAAGCTCGCGTACGATTCATTCCTCGCGAACAACCGTCTTGCAAGTGCAACTACCAAACAACGCGGCGAAGTCAGCGGTGGTGGTAAGAAGCCTTGGAAGCAAAAAGGTACCGGTCGCGCACGTTTCGGCTCAAGCCGTAACCCAATCTGGCGCGGCGGTGGTGTCGTCTTCGGCCCACGCGGTAACGAAAACTACAAGCTCAAGCTCAGCACAACCAGCAAGCGCGTTGCGCTTCGCCAGGCTCTGACGCTTGCTAGCCAGGCCGGTAAGATCGTCGTAAAAGACGTTCCTACAACGGTTAAGACCGCTGAAATGGCTAAGTTTCTGGAAGACAACAAGTTCGACCGCAAGGTACTGATGGTTGTTAGCGAAAAGACTCCAGAGCTGATCCGCTCAACTGCCAACCTGCAGAACGTACTGTTGGTTCGCAGTACCTACCTCAGCGTGTACTACATCCTCAACGCAGACAAGATCGTTGTGACTCCTGCTGCCCTTGAAGAAGTCAAGAACTGGCTGACAAAGGAGGAGGCGTAATATGAAAACTATTACCGTTATTCCACGCGCAACAGAAAAAGCCTACAAGCTTTCCGGCGACAACATCTACGCTTTCAACGTTCCGCTTGACGCGAACAAGAACGAAATCAAAGCGGCTGTTGAAGCTCAGTTTGAAGTAAAAGTAACGAACATCAAGACCCTTGTTCAAAGCGGTAAGGCAGTTCGTTTCTCACGCGGTAAAAACCGCTACCCAGGAACGACTACCCGCAAGGACAGCAAGAAAGCCTACGTTACCCTCGCTGAGGGCAACAGTATCCAGGTGTTTGATGCTCCCGCTGAAGAGGAGAAGAAGTAATGCCAATTAAAGCTTACAACCCAACTACTCCTGCTCGTCGCGGTATGACTACGGAAGACTACAGTGAAATTACTACCCGCAAACCGCTAAAAAGCCTCATCAAGAGCAAAAAGCAGAATGCAGGCCGTAACAACACTGGTCGTATCACGGTTCGTCACCGCGGTGGCGGTGTAAAACGCCACTACCGTCTGGTTAACCACCGGTTGGCTCCAGGCCTTACGGTAACGGTTGAGGAAATCGAATACGATCCAAACCGTTCTGCCCGTATCGCCCGCGTAAAAGATCAGCATGGGTTGTACCACTACATCCTTGCTGACACGCAAATGACTAAAGGCAAGGTAATTGTCAGTGGTGAAGACGCTCCTGTCGAGTCGTCAAACCGCATGCCGCTTAGCCGTATTCCTGTCGGTTCTCAGATCTACGCGATCGAGATCAACCCAGGTAAGGGCGCTCAGATGGTACGTTCAGCTGGAACCAAAGCTCAGCTGATGGCAAAAGAAGGTGACTACGCTCAGGTTCGTTTACCTAGTGGTGAAGTTCGCCGCTTCCGTCTGGAAGCAACAGCAGCCCTCGGTGTTGTCGGTAACGTTCAGCACCAGAACATCAAGATCGGTTCAGCCGGCCGCAACCGACGCAAGGGTATCCGCCCGAGCGTCCGTGGTGTCGTCATGAACGCCGCAGACCACCCACACGGTGGTGGTGACGGTGGTCGTCACGGTGCTGGTAAGGCTCCACGAACTCCTTGGGGTCAGCTCACGCTTGGTTACCGCACTCGTCGTCGTAAAGATACGAACAAGATGATTGTAAAATCTCGCCATGAAGCGAAGAGGAAGAGGTAGTATATGAGTCGTTCACTCAAAAAAGGCCCATTCGTCGACTTCAAGCTCGCTAAAAAAGTGGCGGCCTTGACACCCGACGACCGCACTATCATCAAGACTTGGGCGCGCGCAAGCACGATCAGTCCTGATATGGTAGGCCGAACGATCGCTGTTCACAACGGTCGTGTACACGTACCTGTGCTTGTCTCGGAAAACATGGTTGGCCACAAACTCGGTGAGTTTAGCCCAACCCGCAAGTTCCGTAAGCACGGTGGAAAGGATAAGAAGTAATGGCTGATACAGTAGTACGCGCTTACGCGAAAGGTGTCGATCAGACACCACGCAAAGTAAGTCTCGTTGCAAGCCTCGTTCGCGGCCGCACGGTTGCCGACGCACTTGTTATCCTTGAAAACGTTCCTAAGCGTGCTGCGCTGCCTGTAAAAAAGGCAATCGCTAGCGCTGCCGCTAACGCCACTAACAACCATGGTCTCGATGGCAAGACGCTCCAGATCAAGACTCTGTCGGTAACGGCAGGTCCACGCCTGAAGCGCTTCAAACCAGCAAGCCGCGGCCGCGCGCTTCCTTTCCAGAAGCGTTCAAGCCACATCCTGGTTGAAGTAACTGGCGCTGAAAAACCAAAGAAGCCAGCTGCAAAGCCTGTAGCTGCTGCAAAGGAGAGCAAATAATATGGGCCAAAAAGTAAACCCTATTAGCTTCCGCTTGCAAGTTCACAAGAACTGGGATTCACGCTGGTTTGCCGGCAAAAAAGACTTTGCCAAGTGGCTTGCGGAAGACATCAAGATCCGCGAACTGATCGAAAAGAAGTTCGTATCACGCCCAACAATCGCTCGTATTGAGATTGAACGTTCGGCAAACCTCATTACTATTACCATCCATACAGCGAAAGCTGGTGTTGTGATTGGTCGTGGTGGTGCAGGTGTGACGGAGCTGAAGGCTCAGATCGAAAAGATCGCCAGCCTGCCAGTCCGTATCAACATTGAAGAAGTTAAACGTCCGGAACTTTCAGCTAAGCTAGTAGCTGAAAACATCGCCCGCCAACTCGAGCGCCGTATCAACTTCCGCCGTGCAACCAAGATGTCCGCCCAGAACACCATCAACGCTGGTGCAAAGGGTGTCCGTATCGAGGTAGCTGGCCGTTTGAACAACGCTGAAATGGCTCGCCGCGAAAAGCTGATCGAAGGCTCTGTGCCTCTTCACACACTTCGCGCTGACGTTGATTTCCACTCCGCAACCGCTCAAATGCCAGCCAGCGCCGGTATCGTCGGCGTAAAGGTTTGGATCTACAAAGGTGAAAGGAGCTAATCGGTATGCTGTTACCAAAGAAAACTAAGTATCGAAAAGTCCGTAAAGGCACCAACGAAGGCAATGCGACCCGCGGTCACTACATCGCTTTTGGTGACTACGCTTTGCAATCACAGACCAACAACGACATTACCTCACGTCAGATCGAATCTGCACGTCAGGCAATGACCCGCTACATCAAGCGTGGTGGTAAAATCTGGATCCGCATCTTCCCACACACTCCACGTACCCGCAAGCCGCAGGACGTGAAGATGGGTAGCGGTAAAGGTAACCCCGAATTCTTCGTCGCCAAGGTAAAATCTGGCACCGTCCTCTTTGAAATGAAGGGTGTTGAAGAAGAAGTAGCACGCGAAGCAATGCGTCTTGCAGCCCACAAGCTTCCAGTGAAGACCAAGTTCATCATGAGGGAGCAGGCATAATGGCTGACAAGAAGACTACCAAGGCTACTGAAGTAAAGACTATCGAGCAGCTAAAAGAAGAACTCGCCGCAAAGCGAACTGACCTTCTTGCAGCACGCCGTGGTCACGCTGCAGGTGAGCTTGCAAACCCACGCGTACTGACCAGTACCAAGAAAGAAATCGCACGACTTCTCACTGCTATCCGAGCAGCCGAGATCAGCGAAAAGGAGAGTAAATAATATGGCCAAGACATTGACCGGTATCGTGACGTCGGATGTCAACGATAAAACCATCACCGTCACTGTAACTAGTCGTGAAACGCATCCTATTTATGGTAAGCAGTACACTGTGAACCGCAAGTACGCCGCACACGACGAAAACAACGAAGCACACGTTGGTGACAAGGTGCAAATCGTTGAAACCCGTCCGGTTTCAAAATCAAAGAGCTTTAAGCTCGCGAACATCGAAGAGAAATCTCGCGGTTCGATCGAACTCAAAGACGACGAGGTGAGTGCATAATGATCCAGCAAGAATCTCGTCTTAAAGTAACCGACAACTCGGGCGCAAAGGAACTCCTTTGTATCCGCGTTCTCGGTGGTACGGGACGCCGCTACGCTCGCGTGGGTGACATTATCGTCGCCAGCGTCAAGCAGGCAAGCCCTACCGGTAACGTAAAGAAAAAATCAGTCGTTAAGGCAGTTGTTGTCCGTACGCGCGATCAAATCCAGCGTGCCGACGGCAGTACTATTGCTTTCGATGATAACGCAGCCGTTATCATCAACGACGACAAAACCCCTAAGGCTACTCGTGTCTTCGGCCCCGTCCCTCGTGAACTCCGCGACATGGGCTACGCCAAGATCATCAGCCTAGCACCGGAGGTACTCTAATATGGCTCAGCGTATTAAAAAAGATGACGTCGTAAAGATTATTTCTGGCGAAAACAAAGGTGTAACTGGTAAGGTGCTGGCTGTTCTTGCAAAAAAGAACGCCGCTCTCATCGAAGGTGTTGGTGCAAAACACCGTCACGTTAAGGCTAGTCAGCTCAACCCACGTGGTGGCAGCAAAGACATCCACGTGGCGACTCCTCTGCACAAGCTCGCGCTTGTCGTAGACGAGAAAACCAGCAAAACGAGCCGTATCGGCTACGTAAAGAACGCTGACGGCGCCAAGGTTCGTCTTGCCCGCCAGGCTAAAAATAAGGAGATCAAGTAATGGCTAAAACTACCACTACTGCCGCTGCTCCTCGCTTGAAAGCTTTGTACAAAGACCAATACGTCAAAGAACTGCAAGCCGAATTGAACCTCGATAACGTACACCAAGTACCAAAGCTCGAGAAGATTGTTGTAAGCGTCGGTATCGGCAAAAACAAAGATGACAAGCGTCACACTGAAATTGTCCGCAACACGCTCACTAAAATTACTGGTCAGGCTCCTGTCGACCGCATGGCTAAGAAGTCTATTGCAGGTTTCAAGATCCGTGCCGGCATGAACCGCGTCGGTATCAGCGTCACGCTTCGTGGTGCCCGTATGTACGAGTTCCTCGACCGCCTCGTTAACGTCGCTTTGCCTCGCGTCCGTGACTTTCACGGCGTCGGCGCCAAGTTTGACAAAGGCGGCAACTACAACCTCGGTGTTGTTGAGCAGTCTGTCTTCCCAGAGCTGACGTTCGAAGAAACCCAGGTACTGCACGGTCTGCAGATCACGTTTGCTATTAAGAACGAATCCGCAGCACATTCACGCGCACTACTAGAGAAATTCGGCGTACCGTTTGAGAAAGAAGGAGGCAACCGTTAATGGCTAAGAAATCAATGATCGCTCGCGACGAAAAGCGCAAAAAGCTGATCGTAAAATATGCTGCCAAGCGTGCTGAACTAAAAGAACTCGGTGACCTCGAAGGTCTCGCCGCACTTCCAAAGAACAGCAGCCCAACCCGTTGGAAAAACCGTGACTTTTTGAGTGGTCGCCCACGCGGTTACATGCGCCGTTTCGGCCTGAACCGTATTAACTTCCGCGAAAAAGCATCAAAGGGTGAAATCCCTGGTGTGACTAAGAGTAGTTGGTAAGAAGGAAAGGAATAAGATATGTCTTTACAATCAACTGACCCAATCGCCGACCTTCTTACCCGCATTCGTAACGCGGCTATGGTTGGCAAGAACGAAGTTCGCGTGCCTTCAAGCAAAATCAAGAAGGTTGTCGCTGAACAACTAAAGAAAAACCGCTACCTTGCAGACGTTAAGGTAGAAGCCGGTAAGCCACGCGACACGCTGGTTATTACCATTCATAAACCAGGTGAGAACAGCCCGATCAACGAGCTGACCCGCCTAAGCAAGCCTGGCCGCCGCGTTTACGTTGGTGCAGGCGAAATTCCTAAGGTAAAAAGCGGCCGTGGCCTCGTACTTATTAGCACGAGCAAGGGCGTTATTACCGGCCAGGAAGCTGCCAAGGCACGCCTTGGTGGTGAACTACTGCTTAAGGTATACTAATCCAAAGTAATAAAAGATAAGGAAGAGTTATGAGTCGAATCGGAAAACTACCAATTGAGGTACCCGCCGGTGTGACAATCACGATCGATTCAGATGTCATCTCAGTCAAAGGTCCTAAGGGCGAACTGACTGTGCCACACCTGAGCGACGTTACTGTCTCACTCGAAGACAACAAGGCTATCGTTGTCCGCAAGGACGACGAACGCATCGCTAAAGCGCAGCACGGTTTGCAGCGCGCCCTCCTGAACAACGCCGTTAATGGTGTTACCAAGGGCTTTGAAAAGAAACTGGAAGTCAACGGTGTTGGTTTCCGCGTCGCTATGAGTGGCAACGTCCTTGAAATGGCGCTTGGCTTTAGCCACCCAGTCAAGTACGAAGCTCCTGCTGGCGTGACGATCACTACTAACAAGATGGAAATCACTGTTAGCGGTATCGACAAGCAGGCCGTAGGTCAGGTCGCAGCGGAAATCCGCTCGCTGAAAAAGCCTGAACCTTACAAGGGTAAAGGTATTAAATATGCCGACGAAGTTATCCTTCGCAAGGCAGGAAAGGCTGGTAAGTAATCATGGCTAACCTCGCTAAGAAACTCCTCAACAAGAGTCTCCGCAAGAACCGCGTACGTAGCAAAGTTACTGGTACCGCTGAGCGTCCACGCCTGACAGTTACTATCAGCAACAAGCACGTTAGCGCACAGATTATCGATGATGTAAAACAGCACACGCTTGCTGCTAGCACCACGGTAGGCACGAAGCAGACCGGCTCAATCGCTGAGCAGGCCGCATTTGTTGGCGCCGAAATTGCTAAGAAAGCCAAGAAGGCAAAGATTAACGCAGTCGTATTTGACCGCAATGGTCGCCAGTACGCTGGCCGCCTCGCCGCTCTCGCAGACGCTGCACGTAAGGAAGGTTTGGAGTTCTAATATGGCCGAACAAGCTACTACTAACACTCGTGCCCCTCGTGGCCAGCGCCGCGACCAGGCACCAGCCGAGCCAAAGCAGTTCGAAGAACTCGTTATCAACATCGACCGTGTTGCCCGTGTGGTAAAGGGTGGACGCCGTTTCCGCTTTAAAGCACTGGTTGTTGTGGGTGACCGCAAGAACAAAGTTGGTGTCGGTGTTTCTAAGGGCGCAGACGTACAGGCAGCTATCGCCAAAGCTACGGATGTCGCTAAAAAGAACATGATTACCATTCCAATCAAGAACGACACGATTCCGCACGACGCTGAGGTGAAGTTCTCTGGCGCGCAGGTACTAATTAAGCCTGCTGCTCCTGGTACCGGTATTATCGCCGGCGGTGTTGTCCGCTCGATTATCGGTGTGACTGGTATCCGTAACATGCTTTCAAAGAGCCTCGGTTCTACCAACAAGGTAAACATTGCTTACGCAACTATCGAAGCGCTAAAGACCATGGTTCCTCGTGACCAGTGGCTAAACGCTCCAAAGAAGAAGGCTGAGAAAGAGGAGGACAAGTAATGAAATACAACGAACTCCAAGTCAGTACTCACAAAAGCCGCAAACGCGTCGGCCGCGGTATCGCTGCCGGCCAGGGTAAGACTGCTGGTCGTGGTACCAAAGGTCAGGGCTCACGTACCGGTAAAAAACTTGGTGCAATGTTCCAGGGTGGTCAGCGCGCACTCGTGCAAGCTATCCCTAAAGCTCGCGGTTTCAAGAGCCTTAGGACACCAGCTCAGGTCGTCTATCTTGACCACTTGAACGCTTTTGCAGGTAAGACTGTCGACAACTTTGCGTTGTTTGAAGCTGGTCTTGTCGCAACGCCATTCCACACGGTAAAAATTATTGCCCGTGGTGAACTGAACGAGAAGGTAACTCTTCGTGTTCAGGGCGCTAGCGCAAGCGTAAAAGCAGCCATCGAGAAGGCTGGCGGTACGTTCGAAGCTGTACCAACACCTCTCAAAAAGAGTGAAAAAGAAGCAGAGAAAGAAGACAAATAGTCTCTTTGCGGCTACACTTTTCGGAGTATACTAGGTATAGTGTACTCCGTGGAGTAGTAACGGCAACGACCATTTGTTAGAAGGGGAACATACATTCACATGAACTGGAAAACCATTTTCCGATCATTTAAAAACAAGGATATGCAGAAACGTCTGTTTATTGTCCTTGGTATTATTGTCGCGTACCGATTTTTGGCGCATATTCCAGTGCCACTGGCGGAACCGACGCAACTTAAAGAGGTTATCAGTAGCGTCGTTAGCGGCAGCGACTTTGGCGGTTTTCTTAACCTGCTCTCAGGCGGTGCGCTGGCCAGCTTCTCGATTGTCCTTGTAGGAATGAGTCCGTTCATTACGGCCTCTATTATTACGCAGCTACTCACGAAAGCTGTACCGAGTATCGAAGAGCTGCATAAAGACGGTGAATCTGGTCGGCGTAAGATCAACCAGTGGACGCGTATGATATCTATTCCGCTGGCAATCGTACAGTCGATCGCATTCATTTACATTCTTCGTCAGACAGTGCTGGCTGGAAACTCCACAGCTTTGGCCGACACAACCCCTATAGAATGGATTGTTGCCGTCACGGCGATGACCGCCGGTTCAGTCCTCCTGATGTGGTTTGGTGAGCTTATTACCGAACAAGGTATCGGTAACGGTATCAGCCTGGTTATCTTTGCCGGTATTATCAGTCAGCTGCCGAGCACACTTACTACCATCGGTTCATCGCTCGTCGACACAACCAACGGCAGCCTGAGTGTCTTCGGATGGTTTAACGTGCCAGTGAACCCCGTGGCGTTCTGGGTGGTGCTGGCCATAAGTGCCGCGTCGCTCGCGGTGTTATACCTGCTGGTAAAGATCAACGAAGCCCAGCGGGTTATTACCATCAACTATGCTAAGCGTGTGCAGGGAAATAGTAGCTATGGTGGCATCAAGAGCCTGCTCCCAGTTAAGCTGATTGCTGCAGGTGTGATCCCAGTGATCTTCGCCGTGGCGTTCCTGTCGCTGCCAGCATTTGTCGGTCAGGTCATCAAGGCGACTGGCAACCCGCAATACCTTGACCTCGCCAATAACCTCATCACGTGGTTCCAGGCACCTCAGGGCGGTTCATTCACAACGGCTACTAGTTTCATCTACCCAATCAGTTACTTCGTTCTGGTTATCATATTCACGTACTTTTACACCGGCATCGTATTTAACGCCAACGAAATTGCTGAAAACCTGCAAAAACAGGGTGGGTTTATCGAAGGCGTCCGCCCGGGCATTCAGACTGAAAAGTACCTTTCCCGCACGGTTAACCGCTTGATTCTTTTCGGTTCGATCGCGCTCGGTGTTATTGCGGTCATGCCGTTTGGTGCTGAATACATCTTTGCGCAGCTTGGTGTCAATGCATCCAACCTCGCCATTGGCGGTACGGGACTCTTGATTGTTGTATCGGTAGGTCTTGAGTCACTGCGCCAGATCAACTCGCGTGCGCTTATGGTCACCTACGACGACTACGCATAGCCACCGTTTGCTATACTAGACGATGAATATGCCGTCTAAAAATAAAAAACGAACCTTTATCACAAAAACACTACTCGTCCTGCTTGGTGCATGCCTGGTTGGTGCGGGTAGTTTTTTGTTATATTCTTCGCTGGCTACAAAAAAGGCCGCTGTCCAAGCACCGTCTTCCGTTGCTAAGGCCAGTGTAAAAAAGAAAACTCCCCAGCAAAAAGCAGCCTACACGGTGCCGGCATCACATCCCCGCAAGCTCATTATTAAAAAATTGGGTATCGATGCCATTGTCATACCTGTGGGCGCACCAGACGGCACCATGGCGGCGCCGACAAGCGCGTGGGACACCGGGTGGTATAACCAAAGTACGCTGCCAGGAGCGGGCCACGGTGCGCTGCTGATTGATGGACACGTGAACGACGCACTGAACTCACCAGGTATTTTTTATCATTTAGGCTCTCTCGCTAGTGGCGACACCATCGAACTAGAGCGCGGTGACGGCCAGAAGTTTACCTATACCGTTGCCAAAGTCGATAACGTACCATTAAAAGACGTCGACATGTCAAAGATGCTTCGTTCTGTCCAAGAGGGCAAAGAAGGACTGAACCTTATTACGTGCGGCGGGTTTTACGACGAACAGAAGAAGACTTACGATCACCGCGTATTAGTTTTTGCCGTTCGCGCGTGACACTGGTTGACTCCTGTCCCAGGTGCGGTACAATAGGAGTATCAATTTTACTTCCGCAAAGGTTAATTGCGGAAATCTTGGAAAACGCTTGCGGGCAATAACATTTTACTGTATAATCTACTACTGTTATCTATGGCGAGTCAAAAGGAAGTAATTAAGTTGCAAGGAAAGGTAGTGGAAGCACTGCCTAATACTCAATTTAAGGTCGAACTTGAGAATGGCCATACGATTATCGCCCACATCTCTGGCAAAATGCGCAAGCATTATATCCGTCTGGTGCCGGGCGATAGGGTAGAAGTTGAGTTGACCCCTTACGATCTCACGAAGGGCAGAATCAGCTTCCGCCTAAGGGACGAGCAGAAGCGGTCGGATTACGGCCAAGCTGCTTAAAGCATTAATTTTAACGGAAAACTGGAGTTTTAGGCGCTCATGAAAGTTCGTGCGAGTGTTAAAAAAATCAGTCCAGATGACCAGTTAGTGCGCCGTAAGGGGCGCTTGCGTGTCATCAACAAGAAAAAACCTAAGAACAAGCAAAGGCAGGGTTAAGCATGGCTCGAATTGCTGGGGTTGTTATCCCATCAGAAAAGCAAGTGCAGATCGCTTTGACGTATATTTACGGCATCGGTCCACACTTCGCATCGACCATCCTTGCGGCGGCTAAAGTAGAGCCGACCACTCGGGTGAAAGATCTCACCGAGGCTGAAGAACAACGAATTCGCGAAATAGTCGATGCCGACTACACGACCGAAGGTGACTTACAGCGTCTGGTGACCAACAACATTAAACGTCTGAAAGACATCAACGCATATCGTGGTCTTCGTCACAAATCAGGTCTTCCTGTACATGGTCAACGAACCCGAACGAACGCACGAACTCGTAAGGGTAAAGCAATCGCCGTTGGTGGCACACAGAAAAAAGCAGCGTCTAAGACGTAGAAAGGAATATGAGAAATGGCAGATGCTAAAACTTCGACTCGTAAGAAGCAGCGCCGATCAGTTCCTTCTGGTCAGCTGCACATCCAGGCAACGTTTAATAACACGATTATTACGTTCTCTGACAAAAAAGGAAACGTTATCGCCAGCAGCAGTGCCGGTGCCTGTGGTTTCCGTGGTAGCAAGAAGGGTACTGCATATGCAGCCCAGGTTGCCGCAGAAAAAGCCGCAGAAATCGCCAAGACTTATGGTCTGCACGGCGTTGACGTATTCGTAAAAGGCGTTGGCCTCGGTCGCGACACCGCAATCCGTGCGCTTAACAACTTTGACATTTCTGTTGATAGTATTAAAGACGTAACGGGCGTACCTCACGGTGGCGTTCGTCCACGTAAGGCAAGGAGGGGCTAGTCTATGGCACGTGATACTTCGCCTATTGTGAAGCAAAGCCGCCGCGAGGGCTACGCGCTTCACCCTAAAGCTCATAAAATCCTCGCGAAAAAATCTGGTATTCCAGGTCAGCACGCACACGGCCGCCAAGGTAAAGCTAGCCTTTACTCGACGCAGCTGCGTGAAAAGCAAAAGGTTCGCCGCGCATACGGCCTGCTTGAAAAGCAGTTCGCACGCCTCATGAACGAAGCGACTCGTCGCCCAGGTCTGAGTGGTGAAAACCTCCTTCAGTTGCTCGAACTCCGTATGGACAACGCCGTTTACCGCGCAGGCTTCTCGACATCACGTCGTGGTGCCCGCCAGTTGGTTAGCCACGGTCACTTCGAACTGAACGGCCGCCGCGTTGACATTCCATCTATCCGACTCAAAGCCGGCGACGTTATTACTGTTCGCCAGAAGAGTGCTAAGAGCGGTTACTTTACGCAAATTGACGATGTTGCAAACAATTCTATCCAAGGTCCACTTTCATGGCTGAAAAGCGATGTAAAGAAGCTGAAGATTGAGGTGACAGGTCTTCCAAAGCGCGAAGAAGCAGAAGCAGACATCAATGAGCAGCTAATCGTTGAGTACTACTCACGCTAAAAAGGGTAAGGAGATATAAGAAATGTCAAAAGTAATTCACAACCCAGCACTCGCTGCAGTGAACGAGCTAAGCGCAAATGAAGCAGAGTTCGTAATTGAGCCTCTTTACGCCAACTATGGTTTTACGCTTGGTAACAGTATGCGCCGTGTATTGCTTTCGAGCATTGAAGGTGGTGCTATCGTTGCTTTCCGCATCGAAGGCGCGACTCACGAATTCACTACCGTTGATGGCGTGAAAGAAGATGTCGTTGACATCATGCTTAACCTCAAAAACGTTCGCGTGAAGGTACACAGCGACGAACCTGTTGAACTTCGCCTTGAGAAGAAGGGCGCCGGTACTATTACCGCAGCCGACATCAAGACGACTGCCGACGTCGAGGTTATCAACCCAGACCAGGTCATCGCTACCATCGACGATCCTAAAAAGACCGTCATCATGGACTTGGTCGTTGAATCTGGCCGCGGTTACCGCACCATTGAAGACTCGAGCGAGAGCCGCCTTCACAGCGACATGATCGCTCTGGACGCTGTCTTTAGCCCAGTACTTCGCGTACGCTACAAAGTTGACGGTACTCGTGTTGGCCAAGAAACCAACCTCGATAAGCTTCGCCTTATCGTAGAAACCGATGGAACGCTCTCACCTCGTGAAGCGTTTGAAGAAGCCTCAGCTATCCTCGTTAACCAATACACCGCACTTGCCGGCTCAACTACGGTTGAAGCAGCTCCTGCGCTTGGACAGGCTGACGAAGATGAAGCAAACGAGCTGAACACGCCGATTGAAGAACTAAACCTTACCGCACGTACGGCAAACGCGCTTATCAACAACGATATCCGCACTGTCCACGACCTTGTCACGCTTAGCGAGCAAGATCTTCGCGAACTTAAGGGCTTTGGTTCTAAGGCACTTGATGAAGTTAAAGATAAACTAGCGGAGCTTGAACTCTAATGCATCGACATGGTTACAAAGGGCGCAAGTTTGGCCGCGAACGCGACCAGCGCCGCGCACTGCTTAAAGGCTTAGCTACCAGCCTTGTCGAACACGGCAAGATTGAGACCACGCTACCAAAAGCCAAAGAGCTCGTGCGTTACATTGAAAAAGTTATTACTAAAGCTAAAAAAGGTGATCTTGCAAACCGCCGCCAAGTGATTGCTGCGCTTTCTACCCAGAAAGCAGCATTCAAACTGGTGGATGAGATCGCACCTCAGCTGACTGGCCGCACCAGTGGTCACGTTCGCGTGGTACGTACTCGTCTTCGCGTTGGCGACGGCGCTCAGATGGCAAACATTTCGTTTGTCGACGAGCTAAAGGCCGCTCCTAAAGAGGAGGTGAAAGCGTAATGTCTGTTAACGCAAAGACTTACTCACAGAAACCAAGCGAAGTATCTCGCCGCTGGATCCTGATTGACGCTTCTGAAGCACCACTTGGCCGTATTGCGACGCAAATCGCTACTTACCTCACTGGTAAGTACAAGCCAAGCTACACTCCGCACATCGACGGTGGTGACTACGTTGTTGTAGTTAACGCTAAGAACGCAGTAGTGACTGGTGACAAAGAAACTGGCAAAGTATACTACCACCACACAGGTTTCCCTGGTGGTATCAAAGACGCGACTGTCGCTGAAGTTCGTGAGAAGTTCCCAGAACGTCTTATCGAAAACGCAGTCAAGGGCATGCTTCCTAAAAACAAGCTATCTCCAGAACGTATGAAGCGCCTGAAGATCTTTGCCGGCAGTGAGCACGCTCACACCGCACAAACTCCAGAGAAAGTTGAGGTTAAATAATCATGGCTGAAGGTACCTACTTCTACGGCCTTGGTCGCCGCAAGAGCGCAACTGCTCGCGCCCGCCTATTCAAAGGCAAAGGCAACGTGACGATCAACGATAAGTCAGCTGCAGAATACCTATCTGACAACAAGACACTTCTCGCCGAAGTTACCGACCCGCTCGCCCTCGTTGGCAAGCAAAAGGAATTCGACGTTACTATCCGCGTTAGCGGAGGTGGCCTTGCCGGCCAGGTAGACGCAATCAAGCTTGCTATCGCTAAGGCTTTGACCGTTGGTCACGCTGACCTACGCTCAACCCTCAAGAAAGCTGAACTACTTCGCCGCGATCCACGCGAAAAAGAACGCAAGAAATACGGTCTTCGTTCTGCTCGTAAGCGCGAACAGTACTCAAAGCGTTAATATCTTTCGATATTACAAAGAGCTCCTTCTTTACGGAAGGAGTTTTTTGTTTTATTACACACATACTATGTAATATTTTGACCATAATAAATTAGAGTGCTATAAATTAACATGGAAGGCACGATCAAGGAGCGTGACACCATGACTGTCTCGACTGCAACTGCTGTGCTCCGACAGGGAATCATCGACTGGCGCGACTCGTTCATGGGGGTGACGGAGCGCCAGAAGGCTGGCGACGTCAAGAGCTCGCTGCTCGACATCTGCATCGACGCAGGTGCCGGCCCCGAGGCACTCCCAACGTCGCTTCAGTCCATGATCACCGACGCCGACGACCGGATCCGGCGCCAGGCTAGGGGAGGATATCCCCAGCCGTTCGACCCCGCGGTGCTCATCCGCACGGCGAACGAGGCGCTCAGGGAGCTGTGAGAGGAGAACTCCTCGTGACCACATCCATTCAGGGGAGTGACGCCATACCGGCGCCACTCCCCGCAATCACGTCAGGGCGTTAAATAAAAAGCTGGCTATGTCACGCCACATATGCTATAACTTAACTATTATGAACAAACGAACCATCGCTAGCGCATATTGGTTTACCGGCAGTCACTCTGGCGGTTTGTTCCGTGTTTTTTAACACCCCATAGAAAATATCGAAGAGACCGCCAGTAGGCGGTTTTTTAATATCACTATGACGAGAGGAGCATGAACTACTATGGCTGAAAGAGCGCCGACATACCCCACAACACGCGAGCTAGCCGAACGGCACCCAACATCACCAGATCACAGGGAAAGAATACTGCAGCGACGCCTCCGCGTCTCCGAAGCCATGGGAGGCACGGGCTTGCTAGCCGTTATTGGCCCCTGTGCTATGACTGAAGCCGAGGCAATCATTCAGGCCGAGGCAGCCAGACTTGCTGCGGTAAGTGACGGTAGTGACGAATTGGAGGCGCTATACCGAATGCCATTTTGGAAACCGCGCACCAACAAGCAGGACTGGCACGGCCTGGAAACCACCGACCCGGAACTTGCTTACAAGATAATGGCCGAACGCTCAGACGCGACGGCAAACATAGCAGTCGAGATGGGAACGGATCCCCGGCATCTCAACCGCTACGCAGACTTAAGCTCACTCGCATGGAAGGGCGGCCGCAATGACAGTCAGTCCGAGCTAACCTACGCTCTTGCCACCCACGATACAACACTACCGATCGCCGTAAAAAACGGACTGGACGGAGATGTCCTGAAGGCCGTCGAAGACGTTGAGCGCATCGAGGAGCTACGCCATGGCATGAGCGCTCGTGCGATCCTGCTGTTCCGTGGTGGTACTAACGCGACCAGCCCTGAAGCCTGGGAAGAACAGTACCTTACGGCGCACGAATTAACTGGCGGACGGCTGCTTGTTGACTGGGCACACGGCGGCGAGCAGGCACACGACCCAAACAACGGGTTCGGTAAATCCGTCGAAGGACAAGTAGCCTGCATGGAGCATACCATCGAGATTGCTGAACGAACCGGCAAAGCACCAGCAGGCATATTTGCCGAAGCCAGTAGTGCTAAAAGCCCGACCGACCCGGTCATGCCGTTTGAAGCCGCCGTCGAAGGCGCCCAGAGGCTAGCAAGAATCAAACAACAATTATCAGTAGGAGTCTAGGAAATACTATGTCATTTACATTTGAACGACCAGCAAAATTTACAGCCAGCGACATGGAGCAGGCGGCCCAACTAACGGCCGCCGGGTTTGGACGCGAAGCCGACGAACATAATTATCAGGACACCGTCGCTCACATCGACAGCGCCGACCATCTACAGGTTGTCCGCCGCGAAAGCGAGCTGGTCGGTTTTGCCGCGTACCGGAGATTACTTTGGCGGGCAAGCAATTGAGCTTGCTGGAATAATCATTCATCCTGACATTCAAAAACACCCTCTTCGCTTCGGAACAGAGCTAATTAGCCAGTTCGTCGCCGAAGAGCGGCCGTCACGGCTTGTCGCTTACACAAGAAACCCAGCACTCCTGCGCGCCGTCGGGAATGCCTGCCACCGGGCTGATGTTTTGGGCTACGACGACCCCGAAGCCATCGCGGCATCTATTCCTCACGCTACAGTCGAAGATGACGGCTATGTCTATCATGCGGGTCGCTATGCGCCCGGCGGGCTATATGGAGCGCTCGACCCCGCGCTGCGTGACTATGGCGGCATGCCGCTGAGTGAACGATGCCGAATTTTACAGGACAAAGTAAACGCATTGGCCATATCGGCCGAAACGAGAGGGAATTAACATGAAAAAAATACTCATTTTAGGCTCGCAGCACGGCAACGAATTGCTGGGTGAGGCTCTCTACAAACATATTCGCATAAGCCGCCGGGGGCTGTTGCCACACGTATCGTATTTAGTCGGTAACATACAGGCAAAACGGCAGGGCATCCGCTATGTTGAAGCCGATCTCAACCGCAGTTACACCGGCAAAAAAACGACATACGAAGAGCGCCGTGCCCGCAACATTCTGACGTATATTAAAAAGCACGCGTTCGACCTCGTACTGGACATGCACACGACCACCTGCGAGCAACCACCGTGTTTCATTGCACATTCACTTAACGGCGACGCCGGCCGGTTTCTTCGCGCCAGTTCTATCGAGAGGGTCGTTCATATGAAACACGATATCGTCAGCACATCACTGATCGGTGTGTGTCCGCAAGCGGTTTCGGTTGAAGTAGACAAGCACGGCCTTACCGCCGCACTAATGGACGAATTGTGCGACGACATTCAGCGCTATATCGACGGAAATGCCGAGTATGCGGAAAAGCTGATATACGAAATTAACGACTTACTGAAAAAGACCGAACTCACCGAAAAGCAGGCGGCTAGCCTTCGTAACTTTCAAAAAAGCAGCTATGGGTTTTACCCGGTGCTTGTTGGCGAGAATTCATACAAGAAACAAACGGCTTATCTGGGGTTCAAATCAGAGGTCATGCGGCGAAGTAGGGTATAATGGAGACAGATATGACAAAGCAAACAATTCTTACTGGCCTTCGTGCCAACAACGACCTGACTATAGGCAACTATTTTGGTGCGATACTGCCAATAATCGACATGGTAAAGACGCGATCACACGACTACCAAATCAATATGTTTATTCCCGACCTGCATAGTTTTACGACGCCGATAGATCACAGCACGCTATACGAGCAGATCCTGCACAATGCGCGCCTATTCGTCGCCGCGGGCCTGCCGCTCGACAACGATAGTATTTACCTTTACCGCCAAAGCTACATTTCAGCGCATAGCGAGATGACATGGATTTTAGATTGCTTTACTGGTTTTGGTGAGATGAGTCGCATGACGCAGTTTAAGGATAAGACCGGCACGATTGGTGCGGATCGCACAACCGTCGGTCTCTTCAACTACCCCGTCCTCATGGCAGCCGACATCCTGCTCTACGACGCCACCTACGTGCCGGTCGGTGACGACCAGTCACAGCATCTGGAGTTCACACGCGACATTGCCGAGCGCATGAACGGCCGTTTCGGTGATATCTTTACCGTACCCGAGGCAGTCGCCAAGCAACACGAATTCTTTGGTAAAGACCAAGGACTGCGCATCAAAGACCTGGTCAATCCTACTAAAAAAATGAGTAAGAGTGACGAAACGGGCAAGGGAGTTGTATTCCTGGGTGACGATCCTGACCTAGCCGCCAAAAAGATCATGTCGGCAACCACCGACGACCTGGCCGAAATTCACTTTGACCGCGAAAAACAGCCTGGCATCAGCAATCTGCTGGAGATCCTTGCTTTGCTTCGCGGCGCTCCACGCGACGAGGTAGTAAAAGAGTTTGAGGGCCAGACCCGTTACGGCGACTTCAAAAAGGTTGTCGCCGACGAAATGCGCCAGTTCCTAGCCGATTTCCAGGCTCGCCTCGACGCCACCGACGACACGGCGATTCTCACTAAATTACAAGCCTCAGAACAAGCGCTGACCATCACGGCCAACGCAACACTTCTCCGTGCTCAGCAAGCCGTCGGCTTGCGTCCGAAAGGCATCTAATGGTTAAGGTAGCAAGCAGCGACATTTTAGGGATCCTCCGTAAGTTTGACCTTGCAGCCGAGGACAATGTGCCACGCCACATAGAACAGCTTAAGCTGTCACACCCGGCTGCGACTACCCCGCCCGCATCGTGTCGGTGCACCAAACGGCAATTTTACGCACTCTACGACGACACGGCAGAGGACGACGCTGGGTATATTCTTGACCAGATCCATGTCGATAAACAAGACGTCACCGGTGAACTGATGGAGAATCCCAA
>CAMLKC010000008.1 GCA_946480595.1 uncultured Candidatus Saccharibacteria bacterium | reverse complement strand
AAATTGATGCAGTGCCACAGCATATCAAGGACGTGTATAAAACAAGTTTCCAGCTAAGTCCGTACGCCTTCATTGAAGTCGCAGCTCGCGCGCAAAAATGGGTCGACCAGGCAATCAGCCGCAACATGTACCTAGAGACGCGCGATGTCGACGAATACGTGAACATTTACAGCACCGCCTGGAAGAAGGGTCTCAAGACGACCTACTACCTGCACGTGAAACCGCGTCACCAGGCCGAACAAAGCACCGTGAAAGTAAACAAAGCCGAGACCGGCGGCGGCCCGCGAAAAGCAGGCTTCGGATTCGCAAAAGCTAAGCAAACAGTATAAAAAAACAGGGGGGATACAACTATGGGTATGAACGCAAGCACAATCATCAACGACGAAATGAGCCTTGAAGAAAAACTAGAGGCTATCGAAAAAGCAATGCAAAACGCACAGGAACAAGCCAACGAGGAAGCGGCACAGAAGGGTACTGTCGCCGCACCACTCGACCCAGCCGACCTGACTATGTGCGAGGGTTGCCAGTAGGAAACTACTATGAACATCATTAAACGACTAACCAAAGAAATGGAGCGCTACCATGGCCGGCATTCTCGGAACAGGTATCCAAGACGGATTACTTCTTAAACCAATCAACTACCAATGGGCGTACGACCTGTACAACCAAGCGGTAGCAAACACCTGGTTTCCGAACGAAATTCAGCTAGGGCAAGACCTGGCCGACTGGAAGAAGATGAGCGACGAAGAGCGCCACGCGCTGGAGTTCCTCATGAGCTACTTCAACCCGAACGAGCTGCTGGTAAACAAGGCGCTTGCCTTTGGCGTGTACCCATATGTAAACGCGGCTGAGTGCCACCTGTACCTCGCCAAGCAAATGTGGGAAGAAGCCAACCACTGCATGAGCTTCGAGTATGTGCTTGAAACTTTCCCAATCAACCGCGACAAAGCTTACGCGGCGCACGTGGAAACGCCGAGCATGGCCCGAAAAGAAGAGTTCGAGACCAAGTTCATCAAGCGCATGACCGAGCAGACACTCGACATCACGACGACTGAAGGCAAGAAGGATTTCATTCGCAACCTGATCGCCTACAATATCATTCTCGAAGGTATCTGGTTCTACAGCGGTTTCATGGTGGCGCTCAGCTTCCGCCAACGCAACTTGCTGCGTAATTTCGGCTCGCTTATCGACTGGGTCGTTCGCGACGAAAGCCTGCACCTGAAGTTCGGCATCAACCTGATTCTGACCGTGCTGGAAGAAAACGAAGACCTCCAAACCGAGGAGTTTGCGAACGAAATCAAGCAAATGATTCTTGACGGCGTCGAGATGGAAGAGCAGTACAACAAGGACCTGCTGCCAAACGGCATCTTGGGACTGAACGCGGACTACATCAACCAGTACGTGAAGTACCTAGCTGACCGTCGCCTGGAAGAACTCGGCTTTGACGCTCACTACAAAGTAAGCAACCCGGCCAAGTGGATGGCAGCCGCCAACGACACGCTGGAACTGGTGAATTTCTTTGAAAGCACCAACACCAGTTACGAGGTAAACGCCGGAGCGGGCAGCCAATCTAAGGGCGGGCAAAGTCCAAGTGCCGACCGCGATGAGAACGACCCGGACAATAGTATCTTGAAACAATAGAAACGGGTGGATAAAGATGGGTGCGGCCGAGTGAGCTGCACCCGTTTGCCCTAAGGGCGAGGTGAACGAGGATGAAAACTGAAATTGAAGTCAAATTTGCGAATATAAATATCGAGCAGGTTCGCCAGGCACTTACAGCCGCTGGAGCGACGTGCGTTCAGCCAATGCGCCTTATGAAACGGGCGCTCATTGAAGAACCGCATCACCAAGACGAACATGCTTTTATTCGTATTCGCGACGAGGGCGACAAAACAACGCTGACTTTCAAACGTAGAGCAGATGCCGCGGCCGCAGCCATCGACAGCGTTAAAGAAGTCGAGGTTGAGGTAAGTGACTTTGACAAAACCGTGACGATTTTTTCTGAAGCGGGCTGGCACTACAAGACATTTCAGGAGAGCAAGCGGGAGACATGGACCTGTGATAATACTGAAGTTGTTATTGACGAGTGGCCGTGGCTAAAGCCGTACATTGAAATCGAGGGCGAAAGCGAAGCCGAGATCAAACAGGTTGCAGAGAAGCTTGGCCTATCCTGGGGCGATGTGTTATTTGGTCATATCGATGCGTTATACGAGATGCAGTATGGATTCCAGGATGGGATTCGCGGTGTTATAGACTTGCCTGAAGTGCGGTTTGACGACCCGTTGCCGCAGGCATTCAAGCCAAGAGGAGCTGCGTGATGAACACGATCAATGACCTGCTTGGCGACACAACGGCCTTTATTAGTATGATCAGTGAGGGGGTGAGCCGCTGCGGTATTTCGCGTAGCGAACTCGCCATGATGGATCACATTTGTTACCGCGTAGAGACTGAAGAGCGCTACCGTGAGGTACTTGAAAAGCTAAAAGAATTCGGCACGCTGCTCGGTGAAAATGATGTTAACGGCCGAATGATTGCGACGTTTGAACTCGACGAATACCTAAAAGCTGACGAGTGGACAATCCCGTATATTGAATTGCCTGCGCCAAAAGAGGGTTCATTCTATGCCGAAGGCCTGGAACACGCCGAGCTGGTTGTTATTGGCGGCTTGGACCGCTTTATGGCCCGCCACCGCGACCTGCCGTTTTCACGCAGCGGTCTGAGTAAGGCAATTAACCCTGAGGCGGGACTAAAAGCCGAAGGGATATCAGTGAAATTCCACGAGCAGCAGCTTGGCGCGGTCGTCCGGATTGAGCAGCGTCTTCAGGAAAGCGGGGAAGTATGAGTGCTCTAAAGAGCCTCAGTGAAGTGCATCGTTCGATTACTATTCCGCCGTCTAACGCGTCGTTCATCCGCAAGCTCCTGGCGTTTACGGGTCCGGGCTACATGGTGGCCGTCGGGTACATGGACCCGGGCAACTGGGCAACCGATCTTGCCGGCGGTTCCGCTTTTGGCTATACGCTCCTGTTTGTTATTCTTCTCTCGAGTATTTTTGCGATGTTCTTGCAGCACCTGACAGTCAAACTGGGTATCGTGACAGGAATGGACCTGGCGCAAATCTGCCGTAAAATATTCCCGCGCTGGGCAAATATCGGTTTGTGGCTGATGGCCGAACTGATGATTATCGCCTGTGACCTGGCAGAGGTAATTGGAACGGCAATTGCCCTCGAACTGCTCTTTGGTATCCCGCTTGCTATCGGCGTGGTCATAACGGCGCTCGACGTGCTGCTACTACTGTTTTTGCAGAAAAAAGGTTTTCGTTGGCTGGAAGCACTGGTCATTGCACTTATTGCCATCGTTGTGGTCTGTTTTGTCCTCGAACTATTCTTCTCGCAACCTGCCATCGCGCCGCTTTTGGCTGGATTCGTCCCGGTCAAGGAACTGTTTACCAACCAAGAAATGCTGTTTATTGCGGTCGGCATTTTAGGTGCGACGGTCATGCCGCATAACCTGTATTTGCACTCGGCCGTCGTGCAGACCCGTGCGCATGAGATATCAAAAAAGGGCAAAAGGGAAGCTATCAAATTTGCCACGATTGACTCGTCGATAGCACTGACGATTGCGCTGTTCGTTAACGCGTCGATCCTTATTTTGGCGGCAGCGACCTTCTTTACAACCGGGCACAACGAAGTGGCTGAGATTGACCAGGCGTACCAGCTACTTGCGCCGTTACTCGGCGTCGGTATCGCAAGCGTTCTTTTCGCGGTGGCGTTACTTGCCTCGGGTCAGAACTCCACTATTACAGCGACGCTTGCCGGGCAAATCATCCTCGAAGGTTTCATGAACATACGCATTAAGCCGTGGGTGCGCCGGCTGTTGACACGGTCACTGGCTATTATTCCGGCGGTGATTATCGCGGTGCTGTTTCAAGGATCAGGCCTATCGAGGCTGCTTATTTTCAGCCAGATTGTCTTAAGCCTGCAACTGCCGTTTGCTATCTTGCCGCTCGTTTACCTGACGAACAGCAAAAAGCACATGGGCGAGTTTGCCAATAAAATGTGGCTGAAAATAGTCGTTGGCACAATCGCTGCTGTCATCACTGGGCTAAACATTTGGTTGATTATACGAATTTTCGCAGGAGAGTAGGGCTATACTGGATATATGAAAACAAAACTTCTCGTATTTGGCATTACCGGCGATCTCAGTACCCGTAAGCTACTGCCGGCACTCCGCTCTATCTTGCAGTCAAAAAATGCGCCCGATATTGAAATTATTGGCATATCACGCCGAGAGGTGAATAGTAAAGAGCTGCTCGATACCTCGCTTGGCGACAGTAGCCTGGCTTCACATGTTTCGGTATTTACGATGGATCTTGCAAGTAGTGCGGATTATGGACGACTAAAGGAGCACGTTCAGCCAAAAGATGGCGAACAGCTGCTGGTGTATCTTTCTGTGCCGCCCGCAGCCGCTACTCAGATCGTTGATTTTCTGGGACAGGCCGGGCTCAATACGCCGAACGTAAAGTTGCTGTTCGAAAAGCCGTTTGGTGTCGATCTCATCTCTGCAAAAGAAGTGATTGAGCGAACCGCTCGCTATTATCAGGAAGAGCAAATTTACCGGATAGACCACTATTTAGCCAAAGAAATGGCGCAGAATATCGTCGCGTTTCGTGGAGGCAACGCCCTGTTTAGCCATGTGTGGAACGGGACGGCTATCGAAAAGATCGAGGTGACGGCCTTGGAAAAGATTGGTATCGAGGGTAGGGCTGGTTTTTACGAGCAGACTGGGGCGCTGCGCGATGTGGTGCAGGGGCACCTCATGCAGCTCCTGGCGCTGGTGCTTATGGAGATTCCGCCTAACCTTGACTGGGACGCGCTGCCCGAGCTCCGCCAATCGGCGCTTGAGTCCATTCGCCCAGGCGACCCGCGCCGTGCCGTGCGGGCGCAGTACGAAGGCTACCAGCATGAAGTAGAAAACCAGGGCAGTCTGACCGAAACGTTCGTGTCGCTTCACCTAGCCTCAAACGACCCCCGCTGGAAGGATGTCCCGCTGGTTCTTACGACGGGCAAGGCGCTCAACAAAAAAGCCACCGAGGTCCGGGTGTATTTCCGTAAGTTCCACGATGCTCAGAGCAACTGTCTTATTTTCCGTATTCAGCCCGACGAGGGCATAGAGATCGACCTGTTTACCAAACAGCCAGGGTATGAACGTAAATTCGAGCGCCAAAAACTTGGGTTTTCGTATCCAGAAGACGCCGTTTTGCCTGATGCTTACGAGCAGGTGCTTGTCGATGCGATTTCAAGCAAAAAGAGTCTCTTTACGTCGAGCAGCGAAGTGCTTGCCAGCTGGCGCATCCTCCAGCCAATACTGGAAAGCTGGGGAATGGCTGACCAACCGCTGTTCATTTATCCTAAGGGATCAGCTACACATACCATAAGTAGCGTAGAATAGACAACAAGTACCGCTACATGTAGCGTAGGGATGGAAAAGTGTGCTATAATGAAATCCCATGGAGAATACATTTGACATGGGACAAAAAGAAAAATATATATTCGTAACTGGGGGTGTACTCTCGGGGGTAGGAAAAGGCATCACCGCTGCCAGCATCGGTGCCGTGTTGCAGGCTAAAGGCGCTGCCATTTCAATTCAAAAGTGTGACCCGTATCTCAATGTAGATGCGGGCCTTTTGAATCCTGCGGAACATGGCGAATGTTTCGTCACCAAAGACGGCGCCGAAACGGACCTTGACCTAGGGCATTACGAGCGTTTTTTGGATTTGGAATTAACTCAAAAAAATGCCACGCTTTCGGGGAAATTACTGCAAGAACTTATTGCCGATGAACGCGCCGGCAAATTCCGCGGCAAAACCGTCCAGCTAGTGCCGCACCTCACCCAGGCAATCCAACGCGCGATTCTTAAAGCAGGCAAGGGAAGCGATGTGCATATTGTCGAGATCGGCGGGACGGTCGGCGATTACGAAGGGCTAAGCTACATCGAGGCAATTCGCGAGTTCGCCCAGCGCGTCGGCCGTGACCGCTGCCTGTTCGTTCACGTAGTGTACGTGCCGTTTATTGGCACAAGCAAAGAATTCAAGACCAAGCCGGCGCAAAACGCACTGAATGACCTGCGCGGGTTCGGTATTGTACCCGACAGTGTAGTGGTGCGGACAGATGAGCCGGCTCCTGCGAGCGTTGCCAAAAAAATCAGCTTGTTTGGCGGCGTGCCAGAAGAAAACGTACAGCTGATGCCGAATGTCGATACAGTTTTTCGTATTCCACTCATCCTCGCGAGCAATGGCATCCACAAAATGCTGACTAAGTTTACCGGCCTTACGGCAACGCCTGATTTTTCGGCGTGGGAGCGCATTGTTACGGCACAAAATAGCAAGCCTGCCTCGACGGTAAGCGTCGGGCTGGTTGCCAAATACATGGACAACGAAGACACGTATCTTTCGGTGACCGAGGCGCTAAAAGCAGCGGCCTGGAACGAGGGTGTAGGGCTGAACGTACAGTGGATCAACGCCGAAACTGCGAATGATGAAGATTTTGCTAAGGTAGATGCGCTGCTGGTGCCCGGAGGCTTTGGCTCGCGAGGTGTCGAGGGAAAGATTGCCGCTGCGCGCTATGCTCTCGACCACAACAAGCCGTACCTTGGCATATGTCTCGGACTCCAAGCGGCGGTTATTGCCGCTGCTCGAAAAAGCGGCCTCAGCGATGCGCACAGTACTGAATTTGAGGATACGAAAAATAATGTCGTCTATATTATGGAAGGCCAGGCGGGAAAAGAATCGACAGGGGGTACGCTTCGCCTTGGTGATTATCCAGCCAAACTTACTGCTGGTTCCAAGGTAGCCGCGGTCTATGGCTGTAAAGCCGTAGTCGAGCGCCATCGCCACCGTTATGAGGTGAACCAAAAGTTTATGCAGCAGATTGAGCAGGGTGGCGTGAAAGTAAGCGGCCTTTCACCAGACGGCAAGCTTGTAGAGTTCATTGAAGCTCCGGCGAACGACTACTTTGTCGCAACCCAGGCGCATCCTGAATTTAGGAGTCGGCCTACTCGCCCGCACCCGCTTTTTTTGGGTTTAATTCGTGCAGCTAGAGAAGCACTCTAGTTCTT
Source organism: uncultured Candidatus Saccharibacteria bacterium (assembly GCA_946480595.1). Next base: position 21,529 of record CAMLKC010000008.1, on the reverse strand, counting down.
TACCAAAGCTGAGCGAGTAGAAAAAGTATGGTTGAGCCGGCGTGGTTGTGCCGTCGTAGCGGACGCGACCACAGTTGATGTCGCCGTCGTCAATATCTTTGTCTATTTGAGTGGCAAGGTCCTGTGACATATAAAGGACAATGATATTTACGCCGGCATATCTGCTGCCGCATTTTGGCCGGGTGTCTGTGTCGTAATCGTAAAACCAGTAAAGAGATGGGGTATTGGCGATGGCTGGTGTTTTTTGCATGTAATTTTTAAAGGTCGTATTATCGATGAATTGTTGAAGCGTAGGGTTGGTAGAGACACCGGCGACCATAGTGCTGTCGGCTGGCCAGTTGTCGTAACCTTTGTCGATAGCGTAAAGGCGGAAGGCTTTCTCCGCGCTCTTTAAGCCGCTGGTGATTGCCGATGCTTTGGCCCGGGTCTGCACCCCGTTATATGCCACGATCACGATGGCAGCGAGAATAGCGATGATGACAATAACGATCAGCAACTCGACGATCGTGAATCCTTTTGTGTTATTTTTATGCCTTATCATTGTCGTTTTAGAGACTTAAATCATCGGTGTAACTGAAGGAATAAAACAGTTTCTGTACGCTGGCGTCATAGCGGATCCGGCCACAGTTGTTGTCACCGTCGTCTATGTCACTATCGATATAGTTGACTACGTTTTGACTTATTCCGGTAAGGACGATGTTGGTTCCGTTATATTTGGAGCCGCAGTCGGGTTTAATGTCGCCGTCGTAGTCATATACCCACGCCGAAGCTGGGAGGTCACCCGTGGAGGGGGTGGTAGAGAGGTATTTTTTGAATTCCGGCAGATCGTTAATAAGTGTTTGGAACGACGGGTTGGATTTTCCTGGGTCAATGGCGTTGTCGCGCGGCCAAGAACCCCATTGTTGTTCAGATGCGTATAGCCGCAAATTTTTTTCAATGTCCTTTATGCCGGTTTCAACGGCCGCCGCAGTCGATCGGGCCTGAAAATCCCCGTAAGCAACAATAGTGATTGTCGCTAGAATTCCAATAACGACAACAACGACAATGAGTTCGACTATAGTAAAACCGCTTGTGGTTTTCTTCATAATCCCACTATAGCACATTGACTTTTCTGTCTAAAAATGGTAATGTTAATAAGTAAACAGGCAAAAACAAATATGGCTGAAGAAGAAAAAACACCAGAAATCACAAGCGACGATATCGACACGCTTCGGATTTTGCTTCACACGATAAAGGGTATCAGCCCTGTATCGACAACGACCGTCTACGCGCCGGTCGAAGAAGAAGCGAACGAATAACATAATTGTGTCCTAACTTTTTTCACCTCTGTTATAATAAGAGGTGATGGATAAAAAAGTTTCTCAAATCGTACGCGAATTATTCGACATTTCTCACGATGTCATTTTAACGCGTCCCGACCCGCAGTTCGGTGACTATGCGACAAATGTCGCGCTTCAGCTAGCGAAGCCTCTTGGTAAAAACCCTCGTGAAATCGCAGGGCAGATTGCCGACGCGCTCCGCGAGACAGGCGAATTTTCTGAGGTAACCGTTGCCGGTCCGGGCTTTATCAACCTGCGTCTGGACGGCGCGGCACTGCTTGCGTCGCTTGACCATGCTGCCCTGCGTGGCCGCGAAGGTGAAAGGATTGTGATTGAAACGAACAATCCGAACCCATTTAAGGCGATGCATATTGGCCACGCCTTCAATGCAATTTTAGCTGACACAGTCGCCAACCTGCTCGATGCCGATGGCGCTGAGGTTCACCGAGTCAGTTATCACGGTGACGTAGGCGCACACGTGGGTAAAAGTATGTGGTCGCTGCTAAAGTATGTCGACGGAGATATCAGCAAACTGCACGCTATTGCTCGCGGAGACCGCAACAGCTTTATGTCGCGGATGTACGCCGAGGGCGCGACGGCAGCCAAAAACGACGAACAGGCAAAACAGGAGATCGAAGCGCTGACACAGCAGTCGTTCACACTCGATGATCCTTTGTATAAAGAAATTTATGAGACCTGCAAGGCGTGGAGCTTTGTGGAAATTGACGCTATTGTGGCGCGGCTGGGCAACAAGCCGATTGAAAAGCGTTACCTGGAAGGTGACGCTGACGCGCTGGGCGTGGAAACAGTAAAAGCGCATGTCGGCGACGTGTTTGTCGAAAGTGACGGCGCATTGATATTTCCGGGCGAAAAATACGGCATTTTTGACAATGCATTTGTCACGTCACGCGGACGCGGCCTGTATGGCGCCCGTGACCTCGGTCTTATGCAGCTGAAAAACAATGATTTTCACGCCAAGAAAAGCTACATTGTCACGGCAGAAGAACAGCGCGATTACTTCCGCGGGGTTATCAAAGCGGCAGAGCTTTGCCTGCCGGAGCTTAAAGATGTGACAGTGAATATATCGACCGGCACAGTGAAACTGACCACCGGAAAAATGAGCTCCCGCACCGGCGACGTCGTTGAGATTAACTGGTTGTTCGATCGTATCGGCGAAGCGATTGCTGAGCGCGGCGGGGAAGCGACAGATGCTATTGTGGCAGGTGCACTGCGCTACCAGTTCTTAAAAGTCCGTATTGGTTCGGATGTCGTATTTGATATCAACGAGGCTGTCAGTCTGCATGGTAACAGCGGCTCGTATTTGCAGTACGCGTACGCGCGCGCCTCGAGCATGCTTGAAAAGGCGACCGTCGTCCCTAAAGAAATAGCCGATATCGATCTTGCCGACACCGAACGTGCATTGGTGCGTAAAATGACCGAATATACCGATGTCATTACCACGGCGCAACGCGAATTGTTGCCGCACCAGATTTGCACGTACCTTTACGAACTCGCTCAGGAATTCAATCGTTTCTACGAAAAAAATCAGGTGGTAGGTAGTGACCGTGAAGCTGAGCGCGTGGCACTTGTCGGTCAATACGCCACGACGCTAAAGAGCGGCCTGTCGATTCTAGGCATCAAAGCGCCGGAGCGAATGTAACGTGAACGATTACGGGACGCTTCGCCGCCATATACTTGCGATTCCGCTGGAGCTCATTATGCTTGGCGGGGCAGTGGTCACGTTTGCAAAAGGCGACCAAGTACATCTGCTCGCCTCTGTTTTTACGCTGACGGTTAGTTTTTTGCCGCTTATTCTGGAGCGGAAATTGCGCGTGCGCTTGCCGCTATGGCTGCAGACCATGTACGTGGGATTCGTTTTCGCTTCGATGTTTTCGGGCGAAGTGTTTGATATGTATGCGCGTATCTGGATCTGGGACGATTGGATGCACTTTGCAAGCGGCGTGCTGATTGGCCTCGGCGTGGTTTTGTGGATGGTGTATTTGCAGGACAAGTCGCTGCGTTTGCCGCGGTGGCTACAAAGCTACATGGTGATTGGAACAGCTGCAGTTTTTGCCGTTATATGGGAATTGGCGGAGTTCGCAAGCGATAGTATATTTGGTACGACCTCACAAAATGGTGACCTGAACGATACGATGCTCGACCTGTTGTTCGATACCTGCGGCGCGGTGATTGTCGCTGTGGTGTGGCGGCTGACCACCGCCCAAAAAGACCCGGTGGGGCTTGGCAAACTAGTGGCGCATTTTTCCAAACAGCAACAGTAACCTGCAAGGAGGAATATGGGAGAACAACCAAAAAAACGTACGACTGCCGCCCGGCAAAAAGCCAGTGCATTAAAGGGGAGGAGTGTTCATTTTGCTGCTGGTTTCGGTGACTTTATTCGCACCCAAGGTGTCATAGGACTTGCGGTGGGACTGGTGCTGGGAGGTGCCGTAACCGTCGTCGTGAAGTCGCTGGTAGAGAATATTATTATGCCGCCGCTCGGCCTGTTTTTGGGGTCGTCTGACGGCCTAAAAGGGCTGACGCTCAACCTTGGCAAAACCGATGCCGGCAAAGAAGCGGTGCTTCATTATGGAACATTTTTAAACGACGTCGTGAACTTTTTGGTTATTGCACTGACTGTGTATTTGGTTATTCACGCACTTAGGCTTGACCGGCTTGATAAGAAGAAGGGATAAAGTATGCAAAACAAAACAGATGAGCAGTGGCGCGAACTCTTAACGCCGGAACAGTTTGCGGTGCTGCGTGAAAAGAACACGGAAGCGCCGTTTAGCGGTGAATACGACGGGTTGTATGCCGATGGCGTTTATGCCTGCGCTGCCTGCGGCCAGGTGCTGTTTGACGGCAAGACAAAATTTGACGCGCAGTGCGGCTGGCCCAGTTTTTACGACGCCACACCCGGCAGTGTGGAGTTTCATACCGACGATTCTTTAGGGATGAGTCGGACCGAAGTGACTTGCGCCAACTGCGGCGGTCACTTGGGGCATGTTTTTGAAGGCGAAGGATTTGAAACGCCGACAGACAAGCGGTTTTGTATTAATTCACTCAGTTTGAAATTTACTCCTGACAAGAAGTAGGGTGCTACAATAACACTATGGACTACGAGGTAATAAAGGCTAAAGCCGAAGAATTTTTGCGCAGCCACAACCCGCAGGTGCTGGTACCGTTTCCGTTTGCCGAGACGGCGGCGCGCCTAGGAGATGTGGATATCGTGTATGTGCAGAATGTCGATGATACAGTATCAGGCGCTATTTATTACCAGAACGACCGCCTTAAAGTTGTTATCAATGCGACCAAGCCGCAGGTACGTCAAAACTTCACGCTTGCCCACGAGTTTGGCCACTATGTGCTGCACCGTGAATGGCTGGACGAACACAAAGAAGACGGTTTGGTTGATTTTGCCGAGTACGTTGACGGCGGGTCGCCCTTGTTCCGCCGCGACGTACCCGTACTGAGCGACGAAGCCGCCATTGTGCGGGAGCGAGAGGCAAACAACTTTGCGGCAGAACTATTGATGCCCGAGGACAAGCTGCGAGAACTCTGGGACATTAACCCTGACATAGAGCGGGCAGCAGAGATATTCCGCGTGTCAAAAATTGCCATGGCTATACGGCTTGAACGCTTGGGGTTAATATCGTGAGCGCCAAACGATCTTCCAAAGGGCTTTATCAGCTAGCGCTCGAACAATTGAAAGAAGTCGCCGAGCAGCCTGAGGCTGCTTTTTCCTATGGCAAACGGCAGAACCGGGAGCGGGTCAGTACGCAGGTAGACGAAGAACGGGTTCGGCGCGAACGGATCGAAAACGACAACAAAGAGAAAGACCAGACGCTTAAAGAAATGACACTGAAACGCTTGTTTGTGTTCTTGGGCGTTGAAACGGGCGTTGTATTTGTCGTGGCATTCTTGCAAGGATTCGGCTGGTGGGAGTTTCGCTTGGACGAATGGAGCCTCCGCTTGCTGCTTGCAGCAACGCTGGTGCAAACGGTCAGTATGCTGACCATTGCCATCCGCCATTTGTTCCCGCAGCAGAAACAGTAGTATAGTAGTAGTATGAGCAAACAAGCAAAAATTCTTTGGGTCGATCTGGAAATGACCGGACTCGATGCCGAAAACGACCTGATTCTTGAAGTCGCAGCTATTGCGACGGACTGGGATTTTGAAGAAATCGCCACATACCAGGGCGTTATAAAAAACGAAGATATGAGCCTGCAAGAGCGCCTGACGGCCAACAGCGTCTTTTGGGATGCTAACCCCGAGTCAAAGTCCGGGCTGGTTGCGCAGAATACTGGCGGCAAAGACCTGGCCGATATAGAGGACGAACTGCTGGCGTTTGTAGATGCCCATTTCAAGGCAGGCGTGCCGGTTATTTTAGCGGGCAACTCCATTCACATGGACCGCCAGTTTATCGTCAAGCAGTGGTCGCGGCTGAACACGCGACTGCATTACCGGATGCTGGATGTTAGCGCCTGGAAACTGGTGTTCGAAGGCAAGTACGGTAAAAAATTTGCCAAGCCCGAAGAGCATCGTGCCCTTGGGGATATTCGTGGCAGCATCATGGAATTAAAATACTACCTCACGAAAGTTCGTATCAAACTATGACCCACAAAGAACTCGAAGAATACCTTTTAAGTTTTCCAAACACCTGGCTGGATTTTCCATTCGGCGAGGGAACTTCTGTTTATAAAATCGGCCACAAAGAAACTGGCGAGGGCAAACTGTTTGCCATTATTGCCGAAGGCAGCACGCCACTGCGCGTCAGCCTGAAGTGTGATCCTCAACTGGCAGAAGTTCTGCGCGAAAAGTACGAGACCGTCGTGCCAGGATATCACCTGAACAAAAGGCACTGGAACACTATTATTTGTTCGGGCCAGTTAAGCGATGTCGAAATAAAAGATCTGGCGCGTCTTAGCTACGACCTGGTTGTCGCGGCTTAAGAACTGCTAGCGTTAAACGTGTCGAATTGTTTTTTGATAGGGACGAGGCTTTTGTTGGTGGTTTCAAGGAAATCCTGCATGGATTTGCTTTTCGTGCCGCTGTAGATAGAGACGATGAGTGTACGGAGTGCTTCTAGCTGGTAGCTCATTTCGCGGGCGTAGGTGCGGTCAAAAACGGCATTGAGGCGGGCATCTTCGAGTTTGGTGGTAAGATCGTCACCTTTTTCAGCAGCGACAATCGTTTTGTCGAGTTTAGTGAGGCTGATGCCATTTTTCTCAAGCGGATCGATCATTCCTTGGTCGGTGTTAGCAAGGAAAATACTGAGGTTGCTGTTGGAGCCGCGAAGATCGTTGCTTTTAATGTTTCGCTGAGCGGCAGCAGTGATTTTTTCGAGTGTCTGTACGCGCGCAGCGAGGGTCTGCATCTTTTGCGTTGGCCCTGAGCCGCCACCAGAAAAGAGCATCAAGAGGCCAACGATGGCTGCCAAGAAAATACCACCACCGATAATCATCAGGAACATGCGGCTGCTGAGGCCCTGTTTTTGAGGTGCAGGCGCGATTTGGTTAAGGTAGTCGATTGAATATTGAGGCTGTGGCGGCACGCCGGATGGAGGTGCCTGTTGAGGAGGTTGTTGCTGATTTTGATTTTGATCAGGATACATATGCTTATAGTAAACCATAGACGGTATAGCATCAACCCCGCAAACCTCTGAGAAACAGGGGTAAAGATGGTATAATTACAGTATGCAGGATGCCAAGGAAGAAGTTCGGGCACGTCTTAACATAGAAGACGTTATTGGAGAGTACATGCAGCTCAAGCGGGCTGGACGTAACTTCAAAGGTCTGAGTCCTTTCTCGGGTGAGAAAACGCCGAGTTTTTTTGTGAGTCCCGACAAGCATATTTGGCATGATTTTTCTTCTAACAAGGGAGGTGATGTCTTTAGTTTTGTCATGGAAGCCGAGGGGATGGACTTTCGCCAGGCACTCGAGCACTTGGCCCGAAAGGCCGGTGTCGATCTTTCGGAATATGAATCAGCCGGCAGTCGCGACCTCTCGCGGCGTAAAAAACGCCTGCAGGACGCACACGACCTTGCGGCGACATACTATCAGCACAGTTTGCTCAAAAACCAGCACGCCCTTGAGTACGTGTTTAAAAAGCGCAGGTTGTCCAAACAAATTGTTCAGGATTTTCGTATCGGCTATGCGCCAACGGCCGGCGATGCGCTGGTGCAATTTTTGATTAAAAAAGGGTTCAGCAAACGTGAGCTTGCCGATGCGGGGTTAACCAACCGCTTTGGGGGCGATATGTTCCGCGGCCGCATGACCGTGCCGTTGATGGATCCGACGGGGCAGGTGATTGGTTTTACCGCACGAATCATCGTGGACGACCCCAGCGCACCGAAATATCTCAATACGCCGCAGACACTTTTATATGACAAAGGCCGCCACGTCTTTGGGCTGAGCCAGGCGAAAGAGTCGATCCGAAAAAGTGACTACGCTGTTATTGTCGAGGGTAACCTTGATGTCGTGAGCAGCCATCAGGCAGATATAAAGCAGGTCGTGGCAACGGCGGGAACGGCGATGACCGAAAACCATCTGCGCGCACTTAAACGATTGACGGGTAATGTGCGCTTGGCATTCGACGGTGACAAGGCCGGAATTGCCGCGACGGAGCGTGCGATACCTATCGCCAGCGAAGTTGGCCTGGAGCTCACGATTATTTCGCTGCCGGGCGATGCGAAAGATCCAGACGAGCTGATCCAACAAGATGCCGCGCTTTGGCAAAAAGCGATCGACACGGCGCAGCCAGCGGTTGACTGGATATTAGAGCAGTATGCCGGGCGCGAAGATATTGCCACGGCCAGCGGCAAGCGCTCGTTTACGACAGCCGGGCTGAATGTTGTGCGTGGTCTCAGCGATCCGGTAGAGCGTGAACATTACGAAAAGAAGATTGCCCGCATGGTGGGTACTTCGCTTGAAGCAGTAAAAGAAAAATTAAGCGCCGGAGCACCAACACAGGAAAAGCAGTTGAAGCCTATTACCGCACATCCTGAAAATCTCACTCCGACCTATGACCACATTGACACCATGCTCGGTCTGGCGCTTATGAACCCTCGCACCAACGAGCTATTTAACGGCTTTGACGTGCAGATATTTGCTACCGAAAGTCAAAAAGCCGTCGTGGCGTACCTAGGTCAATCTCATGAGCCATTCAGTGAAACGCCAAAAGAATTGCAAAAATTCGATGACTATGTGAAAATAATATTATTAAGGGCCGAGAAGAGATATGGCAATTGGGCTGAAAACGACCAATATATGGAAATAGCCAAACTACTCCGCCAATACAAATCCGAATACGAAAAGCAGCAAATCGAGCAAAAAATCAAAGAAGCCGAACATGACGGTAACGCACCCGAAGTGGAACGCCTCCGCAAACAACATTACGAATTAATAAAGGAGATGAAACGTGGCCAAAGATAACACTCTACCAACCCCACCCGAAGAAGAAGATGAACGGGTGATTGACGCCAGCGGTGGTCCGCTCGGTGATCTTGACGAACCGGCGATCGACGAGCTTGTCGACGAGGAAGAAGATGACATCGACACAATTAACAGCGGCGAATATTTCGACGATGTGAGTGACGACAGCGTTCGCTTGTATCTGCGTGAAATTGGTAAGATTCCGCTGCTTTCAGCAGAAGAAGAGCTAGCGCTCGCACAAAAGGTCGTTGCTGGGGATAAAAAAGCCAAAGACAAAATGGCCGAAGCCAACATGCGTCTGGTCGTTTCTATTGCCAAGCGCTATAGTGGCCGCGGATTGGACTTCCTCGACCTTATTCAGGAAGGCAACACCGGGCTTCTGCGCGCGGTTGAAAAGTTCGACCCGGACAAAGGATTTAAATTCAGTACCTACGCTACCTGGTGGATTCGCCAGGCGATTACCCGTGCGATTGCCGACCAGGCGCGTACGATCCGTATTCCTGTGCACATGGTAGAGACGATTAATAAACTGCTGCGTACCCAGCGCCGCATGACTCAGGAGCTCAACCGCGAGCCGACCATCGAAGAGCTTGCAAAAGAGCTTGAGATGGAGCCTGAAAAAGTCGAATACGTCATTAAAATCAAGCAGGACATCACCAGCCTTGACGCCGGTGTCGGCCGCGACGGCGAAGACGAAGACAGCGTTCTCGGTGACTTCATTGAAGACGAAGACGGTGCGACGCCAGAAGAGTCTGCAACCAGCCAGCTGCTAAAAGAGCAGGTCCAGGCTGTTCTTTCAACGCTTTCAGAACGCGAACAGAAGATCGTTAAAATGCGCTTTGGCCTGGAAAACGGCAAGAGCCACACCCTAGAAGAAGTCGGCCAGGAATTTGCCGTTACCCGCGAGCGTATTCGTCAGATCGAAGCCAAAGCACTCGCCAAACTACGCAAGCACAAGGATGCCAAGAAGCTTCACGAATACCTTGGTTAGGAACAGCTCGGATCACTCAGTAATAGACGATTAGTACCATGAGAGTAAATCAGGCGCGACTGAACGATTTTGAATGGCTTAGCATTGTCCCGGCGGGAGGCCTGGGTACGCGTCTTCAACGGCTGACTGAAAATCGTGCAAAACCTTCGCTAGCGGTTGCGTTTGATACAGATGGTACTGTCACTCGTATGATCGACATCCCGCTGAGAGCTATCCGCGAAGCTGGCGGCGCAGCAGTCGTTACGCGCTGTTTCGCCCGTGAAACGCTTGATTTTGTAAAAGCCTATGATCATGTTGAAACGGTAATGACCTGTATCGAAGATTCGCCAATCGATACGCTGTTATTTAACATGGCGATCATCGAAAATTCGACGGCAAAACACGTCGGTCTCATTCCGGGTGATACGCATATTTCCAGCCAAACTCTTGGCGAAATGCGGTCGGTGCTTGAAAAAACGGGCGCTGACGCCGTGTTGCTGGCAACGCAGTACCTGCCAGGCCACAATATTCGTTCGGTAGACGAGGGGAGCTTCCTTTGTCTGCCCGAACATGAAGTAAACCGCATTGGCGACCTTGGCATTCATATGTTTAGGCGCGACTGGCTGCTGGAGCGCCTGCGCGAATGCCTTCGTGATAATCCCGATGATCCAAGAGAGGTGTGGAATGATATTTATGATGTTCAAAACCCTCAGGGCAGGGTGTATTTGTATATTCCTGAGCCGGACATTGTCGATGTCGATATGGGCACGCCGGTTTCGTTCCGGCGTATCGTGGAGGAACTGAACGAACAGCACAAAGACAGCCGCGGCAATATTATTTTCCCGGGCGCATCACTCCATCCCGACTCGACAGATTGTATCGCCCTTCCCGGCAGCACTGCCGCCGAACCGCTCAAAAGGGCGGTTATTCCTGAAGAAGTCACTGTGGCTTCGTTTGGCGACTACTTAGAAGTATAAAAGCGAAAAATCATACAGCTTATGGTAAGCTAGAAACATACGCATGCGCTATACATTTTTAGTGCATTAACTTTCTGATACGGCTTGCGTCTATATCAAATACAAAAAGGGTGAGGATTCTATTTGAGCAGTATTATATGTGACGTAAAAACGAAAAGACGTTAACTATAAAAAGGACGTATATGCGTATCGCGATACTTAACCACGGTTTCCCGCCCGATGTTGGCGGCGGTGAAACGCAGGCGTACATCACTGCCGCCACGCTTCAAAGGCACGGTCACGACGTGCATGTGTTTACGGGAAAAGGAGACAAGCGCCTCCGCTTTCCGTTCGACGTAACATATCTCGAGCATTTCAAGGCATTTGAAAAAGGCGAAGAAGGACCAAAATATTTTGTAAAAGAGCTAAAAGACGCGCTTTTTGCGGCGGGTAAATTCGATATCGTGTATTGTTCGAATTTTTCGGCACTGCAGGCTGTTGGCTATATGCGCGATCTTATCAAGGCAAAGGTGGTGTTTACATTTCACTGTGTGCCGGCCGAGGAGCAGAAAAAAGTCATAGGTCATTTTGGTGACTGGGAGCTGGAAAAAAGTTTTGTTCGGAATGTCCTTGCAGCAACCCGTCCCGAAATGACGATTTGCCCGAGTATGTTTTTTTATGAATGGGCAAAAGAGTTTGGCCTTCAGGAAGACGATCTCCGTGTTATTTATAATTCGGTTATTTTAGAAAATTTCGAAGCCCGCGCAGGTGAGCGGGCACGCGCTTCGTGGCGGAAAAAGAATCATCTTCCAGAGTCGGCGTTTGTCTTTTTGACACCCGCCCGAATGCTCGCTAAAAAAGGTATTTACGAACTGGTTCGCGCAGCCGAAAGTGCTCCGCCAAACGCTTATTTTTACATTGTTTCCAGCAAAAAGAACGCCAATCCAGAGTTTTTAAAAGCGGTCGAAAGTTATATTGAAACCCACGGCCTTGGCGAAAGGGTGCAAATACACTACGACAAATATAGCATCGGCGAAATGCCTGCGCTGTACCAGATGGCCGATGCATTGCTGCTACCTTCGCATTACGAAGGGCTGCCAGTGACAATATTGGAGGCGATGGCGTCACGAAAGCTAGTCCTCAGCTCGAATATTCCAGCGCTCCAGGAGATCATAAAAGACGGCGTGAGCGGTCTTACCTGCAAGGCAAAAGACGTTACGAGCCTGAAGAAAATGATCGACCGTGCCGTTTCTATGAGTGAGAGTGACCGTCAGGTATTGGCAGATAACGGCCATAAGGCTGTTGTCGAAAAAAGCGATGCCGACAAAAACATGAGAAAGCTTGAAGCGATTTTCAGAGGATTATAGCTGAAAATAAAATAAGCTCCCGCGGGAGCTTATTTTATTGGCCGGCAGTTTTTGCCGGGATAAACAGCGAGCAGATAACATCGAGCGCCGACGAAATATCTTCGTTGCTTTCAACTACCAACTCGGCTTTGTTAACGACCTCGCTGACGCCCACTTGGCGCTTAAGGTCATCGAGAAATTCCATTTCTCTGGCAGAGGCGTCTTTATCCGTCCCGTTTTCAGTGGCAGTTCGTTCGAGGCGGACCTCCTGCGAGGCGGTTACCTCAACGATATGCATATCCTCAGGTCTGAAGCGCTGGCCAAGCTCGGCGAGCAGCCGTCCGTCGTAGGCTCCGTCAACAACGACGATTTCGGCCGTTTTGGCATTGTCGATGGATGTGAGGATATAGTCGTCAATCTCGCGAATCGCCTGCTTGGCACCTACGGCCGTAATCCAGTCGCGCGCGCGGGTGTACCCCTGGACATGTGCCAAGTGGCGCGCGATATCACGGCTGCGAAGGTACATGGCACTTAGCCGCTTGCTGCAGGCTTTGCTGATGGCAGTTTTTCCCACACCGCTTTGTCCCGTAACGAGTAAAAGTTTCAATTTACCCTCCTTGTCTTATAACTACTTGTAAAATTCAATGTCTTCGAGCGCTGCGTTTACCTGCGAGTGCAGGTGGTCGAGGTCTTTGTCGTTCATGATGAAATGATCGGCAATGGCGATAGGGCCTCCTTTTTCCAGATTTTCGATTTCAGCCCAGTCGCGTTGGTCGAGTTGCGGAGGAGTCAGCGGGCGGATAGGCCGGGCGGCCATACGGTGTTGGCGCAGGCGGCGCGGCGCGACGATCGCGACGACATTCATCTCACCCGGAAATTCGTGCTTGAGTGTTTTGTATTCGGTCCATGTGTATAGGCCGTCAGCAACAATACGGTGCTGGCCGGCTGCAATAAGTTCGTGAATCTGGCTGATGATGCGCCTTACCACGAAATCCTTGCCTTCAGTCGCGCGAAGTTCTTCGCGGATAGGTTGTTCGTTTTCTTGGGTCAGTTCAAGGCCGCGGCGCTTGAGTTCGTCCAGGACAATGCCGCCAAAGTATACTTTGGGATAGCCCTTTTCGGTCAGATAATCTACTGCGGAGCTTTTGCCGCTGCCGGCCAAGCCGACGAACGCGACAATCTTAACGTTCTCGTGATGTTTCATTATTTATTAGTATACCAAATATTGCCCAGAGGTATACACTAGTACGTATGCACGATGTAAAAGACGTTCTCGACAAGCAGCTGATTGCCCGTATAAATGATGATTTGGAACAGGTTGCCGTTAAGTGGCAGCAAGATAGTACAGTGGGCTCACCCGAGCCAGTGCGGGCGTTTTGCGATGTCATGCTACGGGGCGGCAAGCGGCTTCGCGGCATGCTGGTAATGCAAAGTTATTTTGCGCATGGCGGGACCGATGAGGCTGTTGCACTCGCGGCTGCCCGTGTCTTTGAGATTATTCAAACGTCGCTGCTTATTGTTGACGACATTGCTGATCGCTCACGGCTGCGCCGGGGCGGCCCTTCGGCACATATTGTCCTAGAAGAATACGCCCGCAAAAACAACCTCAAAGGCAGCGCCTCTCACTATGGTGAAGTGCAGACGATGAATGCGGCGTATGCGGGGTTGCATAAGGCGACAACCGAGCTGCTGGCATTACCCGTTTCCTCTGATATCGCGCGCCGGGCGTGCAGTAGCTTTCATGAAAATATTCTCGTGACGATTAACGGGCAGGTTGACGACATTTATAATGAGGCTACTCGCGAGCCGGTGACTAAGGCGGATATTGAGAGTGTTATGGAACGGAAGACTGCCTACTACAGTTTTTTAAGCCCGCTGGAACTTGGTGCGCAGCTTGCCGGTGCACCGGCGCTTGCACCTGGTCTTCGTGTTTTTTCTATTCATGCTGGCAGCGCATTTCAGATCGTCGATGATATCATTGGGACATTCGGAAATGAGAGTGATACGGGCAAGGGGACTAACGACGACATTATTGAAGGCAAGCTGACGCTACTATTGTATTTTGCCAAGCTGCAAGCGACGGACGGGCAAAACAAAAAGCTGCTTCGCACATTAGGTAACGAAGGCGCTACGGCCGAGGACTGCGACGATGTCCGCCGGATCTTTGAACAAACCGGCGCGCTGGAATACGCAAAAGAACAACTGCATCTGCATGAACAAAAAGCGCTCCAGGCGCTGGATTCGGACAAGTCCATCAACCCTCAATTCGTAGACTACCTGCGACGACTTGGCGCCTACCTCCTCAGTCGTACAGCGTAAGAGATGCTATACTGTAAGATATGAAACGCCTTGTTATTATCGATGGTAAAAGTGTCTTTTACCGCGGCTACTACGCCATGCCGGGCCTGTCGCTCAAGGATGGCACGCCGACTGGTGGCGTGTTCGGGTTTGCTAGCGTTGCGCTCGAAGTAATTAAAAAACTTGAGCCGGACTATGTCGCCGTAGCTTGGGACAAAAAGGGGACGAGCATTCGCCGGCGCCTTGAACTTTTGCCCACGTACAAGGCCGGCCGCAAAAAACCACCCGAAGATTTTTTTGCGCAAATTCCCATCCTCAACGAACTCTGCGAAGCATTCAGCTGGCCGATTTATGAGACTGACGACTACGAAGCTGACGATATTATGGGCGGGCTGGCACTAAAAGCGTCCGAGCAAAATATCGAAACCTGCCTCATTACCAGCGACCTCGATATGCTGCAACTGGTGGGGCCGCTGACGCACGTCTACGCGCTGAAAAAAGGCTTTTCTGACATTGAACAATACGACGTTGCTCATTTTGAGCAAAAATATGGCATCAATGTCCACCAGTTCCTGGACCTTAAGGCATTAAAGGGAGACTCGTCGGACAATATTCCCGGCGTGCCTGGTATCGGTGAAAAAACCGCCGTGCAGTTGCTGCAGGAATTTCATACGCTCGACAGCATTTACGAGCACTTGGATGACATTAAACCGAGCGTCGCAAAAAAGCTTGAGGAGGGGAAGGGATCGGCTTATCTGAGTAAGCAAGTGGCCCGCATTTGGGTCGACGCGCCCGTGAACCTTGATCTCAAGGAGACGGATGCCCGTGATCTTGATACGGAAAAACTTGCCGCACTGCTTAAAAAATTAGAATTCAGTTCGCTGCTCCGACGCCTGCCCCAGCACATGCAGCACGCCAATAACCCCCAGGGGAGTCTTTTCGATTTTCAGGCGCCATCAGCGGCCCCTGCGCTTAAGGAAGCCGAGTGGCCTGAAATGCCAGCCACCGAAAGTCAGGAAGTCCTGCTTCATGCCCGCGAGGGCGAACTGTGGCTTTCGCTTGACCGTAAGACTGTCGTGCGCCGCTTACTGGCCGATATTCAGCCTGCCGTTTGGAAGCTATTAAAAACCAAGCGGGTAATTGCCTACGACGTAAAAGCGTTGTATCACGAAGCGCATGGCGTCGGTGTGGAGCTCCAGTTTGATGACATTCATGACATTCGCCAAGCCGCATTCCTATTAGACCCACTGCTTCGCGACCGGTCAATCCGCGGTCTTGCCGGCGAAACAATCACCGAAACTGAACCGGGCGAGGTAATGGCTGCGCTATGGCCGGCATATGACGTCCAGGTAAAAGGCTTTGAGGCCCAGCCCGAAATTGCCAAGGTAGCTCACACGATGGATTTTCCGCTGACGTATATGCTATACCGCATGGAGGCAAAGGGAATAAAAATTGACAAATCGCTCTTAAAAACCATGAGTGACGAGCTTGGCGCCGAACACAAAACACTTGAACAAGAAATGTATACCCTGGCTGGCTATGAATTTAACATCGGCAGTCCGGCACAGCTTTCCGAGGTGCTATTTACTAAGCTGCAGCTGCCGACCGACGGCATCAAAAAAGGAAAAACCGGTTACAGTACCGGCCAAAAAGAGCTCGACAAATTGCGCGGCCAGCATCCGATTATCGAGCTTATCGAACGCACCCGCGAACTCGCCAAGCTGAAGAATACCTATGTCGATACGCTGCCGTTACTGGCAGACGAAAACGGCCGTATTCACACGACGTTTAACCAAGACGTTGCAAGCACCGGCCGCCTTAGCAGTACCACGCCAAACCTGCAGAACATTCC
Source organism: uncultured Candidatus Saccharibacteria bacterium (assembly GCA_946480595.1). The sequence goes on along the minus strand of CAMLKC010000008.1, from coordinate 5,355 downwards.
AGTAAGGAGCGACCTTGGCCGCCGTATTCGAGAGGCGTTCGTCCCAGACGAGGGGAACGTATTTGTCAGTGCTGACTACTCACAGTTTGAGCTGCGCCTTGCCGGAGTTCTGGCTGGTGACGAAAAGCTGATAAGCGACTTTAATGAGGGCGCCGATATTCATACGAAGACCGCCAGCGAAGCCTACGGGATCCCGCTTGAAGAAGTCACGAAAAACCAGCGCCGTGCCGCGAAAGTCATCAACTTTGGCGTGCTGTACGGCATGAGTCCGCATGGGCTGAGTGCCGCCACTGGCATGAGTTTTAGTGAGGCGAAGACCTTCATTACGCAGTATTTCGAACTGCGCGCACCAATCCAGAAGTTCATTGACACCACGCTTGAAAAAGCAAAAAACGAAGGCTACGTCGAAACCTATTTTGGCCGCCGCCGTCCTACGCCGGACGTTAATAGCAGCAACTTTATGGTGCGCGAAAGTGCCAAGCGCGCCGCCGCCAACATGCCTATTCAGGGAACCGAGGCCGACCTTATGAAAATGGCGATGCTAAAAGTCGACGAACAGATGGGCGAGCTTGGCTTCCAGGTGCTGCAGGTACATGACAGTATCTTGGTGGAATGCCCCGAGGCAAACGCTGGGCAAGTCGCCACGCTTCTTAAGACAACGATGGAGACTATTTGCCCCGAACTCAAGGTCAAACTAAAAGTTGATGTTTCCAGCGGTAAAAACTGGGGTGAACTCTAATCTAATATCTGCGTGAACACGACGCCGCAAAAATAAAAAAGCCGCTATTGCGGTCGGGCGATCGCTCCCGGCCCAGGAGTCTCCTCCGGGCCGGGAGCGGCCAGCATGCCACTGTGGTATCACGGGGCTGCCGGTCTTGGTTCTGTCACCACTCGAAGTCCTCTTCGCTGTACTTGGCCTCGGTGATGCGGGGCTGTACCTCGTCGGTGGCCGGTCCGCTGCTTGCAGGCCGGCCGCTTCGCTGGGGGCTGTGCGCGTTCTTGGCGCGCATCTGCGACTTGAAGATCTCCCAGGCGCGGTTGAACTTCGCACGGTCGAGAAGCGCTGCGTACTGCGGCGCGACCCGCTTGGCGTAGACCATCCCGGACTCGGTGATGATGTGCTGGTAGCCGCGCCCGCCGAACAGCTTGTCGTACTGGACGGAACCGTCCGTCACCAGCGTGAGCAGGTGCTTGTCACTGGTGGCGATGCGGGGATCGAGCTGCCGCTTCGGCGGGCGGCGCCTTCCCTTGATGATCTCGCCGTTCTTCATGGCCAGCGTGATGAGGCTGGTGTTGCGCGCGAGGGTCTTTCGTTGCCCCTCGTTGATCACACCCGCCAGACGCACCGCCGAGAAGATGCTGCTTCCGGGGCGGGCGAGGATGTCGGGTCGGTCTTCACGCAGCCATGTCATGCCGAGTAGGAACAGGTCGAGAAGTTGTTGGGACGACGGTGCTTCAGTCATTGCTAAAACCTCCTGATAAAGGACGTGCAGGACAAAACCTATAACATTATCCAATATTTCCAGTGGTATGACAAGGTATAGATATTGACATAAGCAGTATATGATGATACTATGAATTCTAATGACAGCGCTTATGCTTTCAAAAACCAACAGAAAAGTATCGGATAAAACAGATGGTTAAATTGACGTTTGGTCTAAAAAATGATAACGTAAATAATATGTACAGAGGCAACTCATCAAGAATTGTTCCGATTATCCTGGTTTTGATCGTTATTGCGATCGTTATTGCAGCGCTTGTGTCGCTTGGCCGGGCTGTTTTTGGTGGTGAGGAACAGACGGGTGAGACTAACGTAGGGCGCGAAGCTCTGCTGGACACCTCGATCGGGCATAGCGTCCGCATGACCGTCCGCGGTCCTATTGTTGCCAACGAAGAGTTCCATTCTTATCAGGTGAAAGTAGATTCATCTGTCCGCGCGCTGACGGCTTATCAGGGGTACCTTGAACAGTCAATCGGCTCAAAAAGCTACGGCAACAACCTCAAGGCATACGAACAGTTCGTTTATGCGCTCGACAAGGCCAACTTCATGAAAGGTACCGAGCTGACTGGCGATAAAAACGATACCCGCGGTATTTGTGCAACCGGTCTCGTGTATGAATTTGAAGTTATAAATGCCGACAGTACGGTTAAGCGCCTTTGGACCTCGACCTGTAAAGGCTCGCCCGGCTCACTAAAAGCCAGCGTGACGCAGATAAAAAACCTTATTCTCGCGCAGATCCCCGATAGCGACGAACTCCTCCGCAAGCTCGATTTAGGCGGCGGTACCAGCCAGCTTAGTCTATAATAAGCGTTGTGATACGAGGCATTATCTTTGATTGTTATGGCGTGCTGGTCAGCGGCAGCCTAGATTATTTACGTTCGCTGACGCCAGCCGGCAAGCGCCAGGCGTTTACCGATCTTTCCCGCGCGTCGGACAACGGCTATATTTCGCGTGACGAATACGTCCAAGGTGCCAGCGAGCTTATTGGTATTTCACCGCAAGAAATCAGGAATATCATCAGCAAGCAGGAGGTCCGTAGTGCCCAGATGCTTGAATACGTTCTGAGCCTGAAGAATAGCTACCGCACGGCACTGCTGAGTAACGTTGGCCGCGGCGCCATCGAGCGGTTATTTACCCCTGAAGAACTGAAGGGCCTGTTCGACGCGGTCGTTCTTTCGAGCGAGGTCGGCATGACTAAGCCGAACATCGAAATATACCAGTACGCCGCAGCGCAGCTCGATCTGGCGCCTGAAGAGTGCGTCATGATTGACGATATTCCATTCAATGTCGAAGGTGCCGAAATGGCAGGCATGCGCGGAGTTCTATTTGAAAGCGTCGCAGGATGCCAGCAGGCGACCGCTGCGCTCGTAGGAGAAGAACATGCCCGAGCTTCCTGAGGTTGAAACCGTCCGACGCGGCCTTATGAGCCTGATTGTTGGCCGCAAAGTAAAAGCGGTCGAACATGACACGCCGAAGGGCTTTCCAAACGCGCCTGCTGACGTGAGCGAATTTTTAATCGGTGCAAAAATCACCGATGTGCGCCGCCGGGCAAAAGTGCTGATGATTGACCTTTCGACCGATTACACGCTAGTAATTCATCTGAAGATGACAGGCCAGATGGTATTTCGTGGCGAGGCGGTCTTTGGTGCCGGCCATCCAAACGAGAGCCTGGTCGGTGAGCTACCTGACCGCTCCACCCGTGTAACGTTCACGTTTGACGATGGCTCGCACCTTTATTTCAACGATCGGCGTAAGTTCGGCTGGATCCGGTTGATGCCGACACTTGAAGTGCCGAACATCGATTTTATGAAAAAAGTTGGTCCCGAGCCGCTTGAAGCTGAGTTTACCGCCCAACAATTCGCCGAACGCTTTAAACGTCGTGCCCGCACCAGCATCAAGGCGGCACTGCTCGATCAGACAGTGGTGGCGGGTGTAGGCAATATCTACGCCGACGAAAGCTTATGGGGGGCAAAAATACACCCGCAACGCCTCGTAGGGACTATCACCGAAGAGGAATTTACCCGGCTGTTTACGGAGCTTCGAAGCGTCATGAATACGGCAATCGAAAAGGGCGGCAGTACGGACAAAAACTATGTGAATGCCGAAGGAAAACGGGGGAGTTACCTCAGTTTTGCGCGCGTTTTCCGGCGAGAAGGCAAGCCTTGCCCGCGCTGCGGTACAACGATTATCAAGTTCAAGGCGGCAGGCCGCGGCACGCATATCTGTCCGCACTGCCAAATCCTATCGCCTTAACCACATACTTGGTTTATACTATTTTCAAACGCTCATCAAACAAAAAGGACAAAACATGGCAGAAACCTTGCGCCGCTCATCACCAGAACGCCCCGACACATCCATCCAGGAGGTTCTTGCTCGATTGGATGGAATCGGTGAATTTATTAAGGCTAACCCAGACAGTGCCGTGCTTCCTGACCTCAGGGCGATGCTTCAAGGGATTTTAGACGAAGAACCTGTTTTAGAAGATGATGCCGAGGAACTTTCATTCACGGATGATTCTTCAGAACCTTCACCTGAAACAGCGGTAGTCCCGGAAGAAGGGGATGTGCCTGAGGTCTTTGTATCGGCATCAGAGGTGGAGAAAACGGCTCGGATGACGTTTGAACAGGCACGTGAGATGCCCGGCCCACTCACTGATGAGTTTATTATTAACGCGCTTTCTGGCGATCTACAGACGCCCGGCGGTGAAAAGGCATGGTCAGTCAAAAGTTATTTGGATAGTGTTCCTGCCGACAGTTCAGATAAAGAATACGCTTCGACGAACAGTGAAGTGATTCAGCTGCGTGACGAATTGACGGATTTTGTCGCCAAGGAATTAAAGATCCATTCGCCGCCGGCATACCAGTCTCACCTTGAAGACAGGAAGCGTACTTTTATTTCTAGGCTAGAGGCAGGGAAGCAAGCGTTCAGAACGTACGTAAAGGGCCGTGAAGCACGTAAGGACCTTATCGAAAACAGAGTACCTATGGCAGACCTCAGTTTCTACGGTTTAACAGTGATGATGGAAGGTGGCAATAGCGTTGACCTGCTGGAATCAAGCGTTAAAGATATTTACGTTAACATGTTTGTGCAGCGTGAGATCGGCGGCAATTTCATTCACTGGTCGTCGGATGAGTACGTAGAGAAAAAAGCTGCCGGCAATCGGCCCAAACTTACCCGGCGCATTTACCTTAACCCGCGCCCGCAGGATTCGGTCAGTGTATTCTCTGATGTTATTCATGCTGCCGAGAACGCGGGACTAGCGGTAAAAGGCAAGATTTATGACCGCACCTACGACTCGCTGGTAATGAAAGCGTACGATTCGGTAGGGGGGAATTATAACCTGCGTGGCGACGGTATCGTTCTTTATGCCACAGAAGAAGAAGCCGACAAATTGCTCGCAGTCGCACAAGATGTCTACGACGCCCATGGTCCGGCATTCTCGGGCCGCGGACTCTCTCAGGTGCCGTTTGAGCTTGCGCCAGGTCTTGGTATCGGGGATGAACCGACGCATGCTGGCGTGTCGCTGACGAGCCATCGGGCGGGAGCTATCGAAACGGTACTGGAGAAGGTGAGAGAAAGTGGTGAGAGCGACCCGCGTACGCAAGTGGCGTTATTCCGAAGACTCTGGCAAACCGAGGCGGCGCTTGAAAACATCAAGGCCGACAATCCGGCATTCAACCGTTAGTCGGTTTCTCCCGTTCGCGGTATACTTAAAGAGATGATAACCTTACTGACCGGTGAGAATGGGTTTGAAAACGAACGGGCGCTCAAGGCGCTTGCTTCGTCGTTTGACGGAACTGTCGAACGTATCGACGGCAGTGAGTTGGATATAAAGCAGCTCCCTGACCTTCTGA
>CAMLKC010000007.1 GCA_946480595.1 uncultured Candidatus Saccharibacteria bacterium | reverse complement strand
TTGAAGATTTCGAACAGGTGCACGATTTTATTGTCGGCTATATTTCTTGAGCGGGTCGGATGGCACTTTGTACTTTGCCAAGGCGAAGCTCTTTTGCTTCTGTCAGCAGATCGCGAAACAGTCCTTTTACGCGGGCATTAATGAGCACCGTTTCGTTCTTTGATAGGCTGTAGCTAGTTGGTTTTAGCTTTTGGAGCAGCAGGCTGAGCTCTGTCAGTTCGAGCTCGGGTAAGTTAATAGAATGGAATTCCCGTAGGTGCTTTTGGATCGTATCCCGGACGAAGAGGTTGAGATCGTCAGAGAAAACAGGAGCGCCCGTCATGAGAATGGGGCGCTCTTTTAGCATGGCGTAGAGAATTTGGAGACCGATTTCGTTGTCGATACGACCGTCGTTATAGACGATATGGAACGAGGAGTGGGCAATAGAATCATAGAATTCCAGCTCTTTGTCATAGTGGTGCCATACGGCGCTCGTATCGGTTTCATAAAAAAGTGACTCATCCTTGACAGGGTGAGCCACATGAATTCCGATATGAGCAAGCATAGATTTTAGCGCAATGAGCGCCTTGTTTCCCGGTCGAATGTTGCCGCTGATTTGCGTGGCTACGTTCATACAACTCTCCGCTTAGCTTATACATACAGTATAAGCATACATAGTAATATGTACAAGGGTTTTTGTAATTATGGGCGTGTTTCTTGAACTTCAACCCGCGCCGGCCCCCGTAGAATGCGGGCGAATTTGTAACTGTAATTTTCGTGCGTAAGCTCGATAATGCGGTCGGCTACCCAGTCTGGGTCGAGCATCTGTGATGTATCGTGCTCTTTTTCGTCGGTATCTTTCCAAAAGTTTGTTGCCATACCTGCAGGTCCGGCAACCAGGGTCTTTTTTACCCGCGGATCGAGCGACAGGGAATTGGCATAGGCGCCAAGCCCGGCTTTTACAGCAGTATAAACCGGTTCGTAAAGCCGCGGTGTCCACTGTGATGTCGACGTGATTGCGATAAATTCAGGTAGCTGGTCTTGTTCATGTAGTAATTGCCGGGTCAGGTAAATGGCATTGGTCAGCCCTACCGAAAGCATGGTATCGATTTGGTTCGTCGTGAGATCGGTGACGGTTCCTTCCTGAAAAAACCCGGCTGCGTAAATGAGCAGGTCTATTTGGGGCAGGTCCTGAACAAGGGCGTCTATAGCGGGCAGCGACTCTTTGGCATCCGACAAATCAAGTGAATGAAAAACCACTTCTTTCTCGTTCGGATTTTGTCGGCCTGTAACGTGTATGTCGTAAGTTCCGGCAAGCTTTTTCGCCAAAGCCAGGCCGAGTCCCGATGTGCCACCTATAATCAAACAATTCATATATTACCTCGATCCTTACAATAGTGTCTTTTAGTAGTATACGCGACAACCGTCAGGCTGCGTCAAGCGGCCGCTTGCTTATCATATCGACGTTTAATCGGTCATCGGAGTAAGCCCTTCTTATGAGCGAGTCGGCAACATAAGGGGCTTCAGTCATTTTGCCGGGAAGGGCGAAAATATGGCCGTCTTTGGGTTCATAAACGATTTCTCCGACGCTGTGTCGTGCAGCTGGGGCGTTCGAGCTGATGTGTGGTTTAAGACAGGCGATGGCCAAGACTTCGCGGGCAAATTTTTTAGCGTTCGGGTAATCTCTTGTAAGTGTGTCGAACGCTAATGCGACCTCGTCGGGGTCGGGTGTCGTGTCCTGGACGCTAATAGGTACTTCGTCGTAAGACCGGTTGACGACAGACTTATTGCCGTGATTGATGATGATAGGACTGTGGCGGTCTAGGCCAATGATGCTGGCTTCAGTGATTCGGGGAAGTATAAGCAGGTGACTTTTCCAGTATTCCATCGCAAGTTTTTCGTCAGTAAGTTTTTCGTAACTTTCGCCCAAGTTATTGCCGGTGGCGTAAAAAAAGAGCGGCGATCGAATACGGTACTTTTCCTGATCGCTGGACACGGTGATGGTCTGGTCGTCATCATATTCATAAGACGCAGCAGTAAGTACGGCAGCTCCTCGCCGTTGAATGTCGGTCAGAAGTTTGGCGAAAAGAAGCCGGTTGTTGATCCGGCTATCGGTAGTTTCGAAGAAGTAGTTTGCGGCTCCGTCAGCAATATCCGACTCGATGAGTGAAAAGTCTGCGGCTGTCAACTCTTCGTAGGGAACGCCAAGGCGACTCCAGCGTTCACGTGCGCGCTCCGCAAGAGCTTCATCTTTAGTAACGGCGTACGTTGGGTCAAAAGGTTCGTCCAGACATTCGGGTGCGTACGAACTGAAAAAGTTATGCCCGTACTGTAACTTTTTGACAAGGCTATTGGCAGGGACGTCTTGCGCTGAAAGCGAGTGAACGACTCCGGTGTGAAGCCATCCGTGGTTCTTGATGGACGGTCCGTTTGCGAGTGTAGGGCTTTGTTCGACGACGGCAACTGATTGGCCAAAATCTGTCAGGCGCTTTGCTAACATCAGACCCAGCGCTCCCATGCCAACGACGACCGCGTCCATGTCGTGAACTTTTGATCCTGCTTCAATAGCGGGAGGCTCTGTATCGTGTCGTTTATAGTCGTGTCGGCCAAGCGGGATTTCCATGTTTTGCTCCTGGATTACTGAATACATATATACGCATTAAAATATATGTACGTATAGTATCATACAAAAATCACAAAGCAATAAAAAAAGAGCTGGAAAAGCTCTTTGGTGTTGGGCGGTTTAAGTTATTTGTGGCGTTCGAGATCTTTTTCGAGTAACTCACGTACGATTTGAGATTTATTTTTGCCGGTTTCGTACGAGGTGTCGCGAAGGTATTTGTAAATCCGCCGGTCGAGAATCATGTTGAAGCGGAGGTCTTTTTCAGGGATGGTATTTTGTTTGATAAACTTGGCGACGATGGCTCGCAGCTCTTCCTCAGTAGTGTACTGCTTGATGGTGATGAGTTTGCTGTTGACCCCCGAGATAAAGCGGTCTTTGATTTGCGAGCGGCTGACGATAAGCGTCGGCTTTTTGTAACGAGCCGCAGTGTAGGCTTGGAAACCTTGGCTAAACCGGGCCTGCGTTGCCTCGACGATCACCAGGTCTGACTTTTTGATAGCTTCGATATTGTCATTTAGGATTGCTTCCCAATCAGCGTCTTGGTCGCGGACGCCGTTTTTTGTGCGACTTGCGGCCGCATCCAACCAGTTTCTGAAAACCATAGCATGGCTGTCATAAACAGTTTGTATGATAGCCCGAAGATACGCTTCGTCTTCCCCGAACTGCCGGGCACTGCCGGTGACGTGTACCTGAGTAGTGAAGTTAACCACGATTTTCCTCTGCCTTACGCTTAACAAGTGCGCGGATGATTTCTGAACGGCTTTTGCCGGTCTCGCGTGAGGTTTCTTCGAGGTACTTGAAAATCTGACGGGTCAAAAACATATTGAATCTAAGGTCTTTGGTGTGGACGGTATTTTTATCCAAAAAGTCATCGACGATTTGCTTGAGACTGTCGTTGTCCGTGTACCGCTTGTAACTAAAAAGCGGGTCGGTGATGCCGCTGGCGGCATGGGTGTCTATCTGGTTACGCGATACGGCCAGGATAGGTTTTTTGTATTGCAACGCGGCTGCCACGAGAAACCCCTGAGAAAACGAATAGTGTGTCAGATCGGCGATAACGATATCCGCTCGCTTAACTCCCTCGATGTTGGCATCTACATACGGTGTCCAGTCAGGAATGGTGATGTTTTCCTTTTTGCGAGCAAGTGCTGCTTCAAGCCAGTTGTGCGCGAGAACCGCGCCGTGGTCGTGAATTGTCTCGATGATCTGTTGAAGGTACGCGGCATCAACCTCTGGTTCACGAAGGCTTCCGGCAAGATGTACGATCATTATGATTTTTCCTGTTTGTCGATTTCTTGCTCAAGTAGCTCGCGGATAATTTCAGATTTGTTCTTGCCGGTTTCGTACGACGCTTCGCGCAGGTAGCTGTAAATCTGCCGGTCGATAAAGAAGTTAAAACGCAGGTCTTTCGTGGCGATCGTGTTGGCTTTTATGAACTTTGTGACTATCTTTTTCAGGTCTTCTTGGTTGTCGTAGCGCTGCGTGGTGAGCAGTTTGTGGTTGATGCCATGGATAAGCCGGCTGCGGATGTTTTCGCGTGTCACTAAAAGGACGGGCTTTTTCTGCTGTAAGGCCTGAGAGGTATAAAAGCCTTCTTGAAAGCCGTAGTTAGTCGCTTCGATTATGACAATGTCGGAACGAGAAATTGCTTCTATGTTTTCTTTGTGGACGTCGTCCCACTCTACTTTTGTGTCGTCCCGGACGATATTTTTGTCGACTCGGTTCTGGGCGGCACTTATCCAATCACGAGCAATAACCGCGCCGCTGTCATGAATGACCTCTAAGGTCGCATGGTAGAAGGGGAGATCTTCCTTTAGGTTGCTCGCATTTCCGATAATTTGGACAATCATACTAAACTTATATTGTAAAATACTTGTGGTCTATTTTCAAGTAGGGATTAGTCGAGGTTCTTGGACAGAATATCTTTGATGATGCTGGTTTTGCTTTTACCTTCGCTGTGAGCAAGCCGGTCGAGTTTTTCGAAGTCGTCGGCATCTAGTACGAGCTTCACATCGAGTTCACGCGCCTTTTTGGTGTGATCTTGGATGAACTTTGTGACGATCTTTTCAAGATCTGCTTCGTCTTTATAGGCTTTGCTGGTAAAAAGCGGGCTGGAAATGCCTGAAACGAAAAGTTTGTCTGGCCATTCCTTGTATTCTGGTAGGTCTTCGCGGTAGAGGTTGAGGACAGGCTTGCCGTGTTCTAGTGCGAGGGCAGTTTGAAAACCTTGGCTGTAGTTGAAGCGAGAGCCTTCAATGATAAGAGCGTCAGAATTTGTAGTGGCTCGCATATTAGACTCAACTATCTCATCCCAGTCAAGTGACTCTTCGGAGCGTGTCCCTCTGTTTTTTCTGTCTTTTACTCCTCTGAACCAGTTTTGAGTAATGCTAGCACCCTCATGCTCTATGGTTTGAGCAATCAATTCCAGAACTAAAATATCGTCACTGAAATGGCGCAGGCTTCCTATAAGGTGGACTCTCATAGCACTATCATAAAATTATAAAGGGGTTTATGCAACTATTGCTTCTCGATAACAATGTTGGCCCAGTGATGATTGGGAAAGTCACCACTTGCGTTGGCGTCAAAAAAGATCACACTACAGGCTAAATCGGTGAGAGCTTTATGTATGTCTTCAGGTTGCCAGTAATGAATAAAGCGTTTTTCGGTTAACTTCTCATTTATCCAGTCATCGCCTGAGCCAATTTTTAAATTAAAGGCTAGGCGTCCACCCGACGGGAGTGCTGTAAGTGATTTTTCTAAGAATTTATTGAGATCCGAAGGTGTAAAGTGTGGTGCTACCGCATTCGCGAATATAAGATCGTACCCCTCGGGTAGTGTATCTGTGAGCGCATTAAGTAATATTGCTGGCTCGCCTTGCGAGCGCAGTGAAGCAACGAAGCCTTCGGAGGCATCGCTCGTCTGAACGGTATAACCTTTGCTTCGCATGTATGATGCATCGCGGGGCGTGGCACTGCCGATTTCTAAGACTTTTTTGCCACGAAGCTCGGACAATGCCGTATCGATCCAATTGAGCATCGGTCTATGGTAAGTCTGGTAATCGTGGGGGGTTTTAGCAATATATGTCGAGGCTTCGTGATTGTAGGCTTTAATTGTGGCCTGGTTAGGTTCAATCATAGGTAATGATGTTCTTTTCTAATGTAGCTATTTGTGTGATTTTACCACATATCCCGCTTTTCTGCCAGATGTGATAAGATGTAATGTATAAAACATATGAGGATGAGATAATTTATGAAGGTACATTTTATTACTTCACGTCCAACACTAGAAAAAGATATTGATGTGCTGAGACAGATAATTGGTGTTGTTGAGAAGTCGGGTCATTCTCTCGCATATGATTGGATCGAAAGTGCCTTCAAAAGGGAGGTGCAATCGAAAGCGCCAGCCGCTGACTGGAATGCTATCTACCAAGACAATCTAGGCGCAATTGCGCAAGCAGATGTTATAGTTGCTGAAACCTCTTATGAAAACTTTGCTGTTGGATACCAGGTTGCTGTCGCTGTCCAACAAAAGAAACCAGTATTGCTCTTGCGTAGTAAGGTTGCAGACGAAAATACCTTCGTCATGGGCGTAGAAGACGGCTGGGTGAAGCGCGAGACTTATGACCGAGAAGGTTTAGAAAGAATTGTCAAGAACTTCCTCGATGAGAACGACATCTCCACCAAAGATATGCGTTTCAACTTCTTTATCGACCGTCCTATTTACAACTATCTTCGCTGGGCGGCGCTTAAGACTGGCAAAACTAAGGCGGAAATTCTTCGCAGCCTGGTCCAGCAAGAAATCGATCGCCGGGATTCTTAAATAATATCCTTGCTTAAAAATAAACAACATTCCCTGAAAGCATAAGCTGCTATACTGAGAAAAGACAATGGCAGTAGAACGCATCGTAGATACAAGCACGCATGATGAAGACGCGGATGAGCAGCAAATTGAAGTCAGTTTGCGCCCCCGCGATTTTTCAGAGTATATTGGCCAGGAGCGGCTTAAGAAAAACCTAAAACTTGCAATCACAGCGGCAAAAAAACGCGGTGAGCCGATTGACCATGTGCTTTTGTATGGTCCGCCGGGGCTCGGTAAAACGACCATGGCGGCAGTGATTGCCAATGAAATGGGAGCGGGATTCCGCGTGACGGCCGGTCCGGCGATCGAGCGCGCTGGTGACCTTGCAAGTATTTTGACCAACCTCAGCGACGGCGACATTCTTTTTATTGATGAAATCCACCGCCTGAGCCGCACGGTCGAAGAGGTGCTTTATAGCGCCATGGAAGATTTCAAACTAGATATCGTGATTGGCAAAGGTCCTGCTGCGCGTAGTGTGCGGCTGGATCTGCCAAAGTTCACGGTTATTGGTGCGACAACTCGCACTGGTGCGTTAGCGGCTCCGCTTCGTGATAGGTTTGGACATATTTACCGGCTTGAGTTTTACACGCCGGATGAAATTAGCAAGATTATCACCCGGGCGGCAGCTATTTTAGAGAGCAGTATTCACCCGGAGTCGGCGCAGATTCTCTCAACCAGAGCCCGCCTGACTCCACGTATCGCCAACCGCTTACTAAAACGAGTGCGTGACTTTGCGGATGTAAACGGCGATGGAATTATAGATACCGTCATAACAACCAAGGCGTTGGAGCTTCTTGAGGTTGACGAACTCGGTCTCGACCCGGCCGACCGCAACATGCTACTCAGCATTATTGATAATTATGGAAATAACCCGGTGGGCCTGACGACGATTGCGGCATTAACGGGTGACGAAGCCAGTACGATCGAGGACTTTTATGAACCGTACCTGCTGCAGCTTGGATTTATTGAACGCACACCGCGTGGCCGCCGCGTCACGCCAAAGGCATATGGTCATCTGGGCCGGGTAGTGGCCGAAGATCAGTAAAAATTGGTATACTGTTCATATGAATCAAGATCCTCGCTCGCAAGAACAACCAACAAACGGTGAACCGAAGCCGGTTGCCTATGACGGCGAGGGCAGGCCGCTTTACGCTGCTCCGCCAAAAGAGAGCGAGCCGCAGCCAGTGTATCTTAGCCGTGCGGTGACTCCTCCAAAACCGGAAATCAGCGAAGAAGTAAAAAAGAGGCACGACGAATCGATGCGTCGCTTTCCGTCACTCAACTTAAGCGAGGCGGAATATGTGATTAGCGCGGTAGAGCGTCACCCGATTGGTCTAGTTGCGCCCGTGCTGACGACTGGTTTTTTGGTAGCGTTGATCGCGTCGTTTTTATTCAACTTTGCGCCAATCATGGAGGCATTCGGGATTTTTTCACCTCCGCCATTTAGCGCGATTTTCCTGTTTGGAATCCTGCTGATTCTTCTTGTACTCATCGGCGGTTATATTGCCATTTGGATTTACACGAGCAACCGGTTTTTTCTTACCAACGAAAGTGTTATCCAGGAGATCCAAACCAGCTTGTTTACTAAGCATGAACAGACAGTGAGCCTGGTCAATATAGAAGATGCCAGTTTTGAGCAGCGGGGGATCCTGCAGACACTACTAGACTACGGATCTATTCGTCTTAGTACCGAGGGCGACGAAACAACCTATCGTTTTAGCTACGTTTCTAACCCGAAGCAGCAAATTGCAACGCTCAATAATGCTGTTGAAGCGTTTAAGAACGGTCGGCCTGTTATTAACGACTAGCGGAGGCTAGTCGTTGCGGCTTTTCTTAACGTACGTGGCTTCTTTTTCCATCTCGGCTGTCAATTTGTAGCTTTTGCACTTGTTGTTTTGACAGTTGCTGGCGTCGTAGTGGTACTCGGCTTCGGTGGTATTAATGGTTGCGCCGTTCGGATCAGTAAAAAGGTCTGGATCCATGGCAACCAGTGTATTCTCGTCGATCTTTGACGGATAGTACCCGTGCTTGGCATGGTAGACTTCCTCAAGGTTGTAATACATGGCGTTTATGGCCGTTTTTCGCTGGTTGTCGCGCTGTGAGGCGGCAAGATCGCTACGCTGCATAAGCAGTAGTACTGTTGCAAGTCCCAAAAAGACAGCTACAACAATTATCTCAACGACAGTGAATCCCTGTGAGCGTTTCATTACCTCTATTGTAGCAAATAAACTGGACAAGCGGTATAATAGAATGAGTAAAAGAAGAGGGAGAGACATGGCTAAAAAGGCTGAAAAACCAGAAATGGCTGAAAAGCCTACTGCAAACGAGGGCAAGCTCAAAGCTTTGGGGCTTGCAATGGACCAGATCACCAAGCAATTTGGTGACGGTTCGATTATGAAACTTGGTGAAGCACACAAGGTTGACGTTGAACTGATCCCATCAGGTGCGTTAAGCCTTGACTTGGCACTTGGCGGCGGCTATCCAAAAGGCCGTATTATTGAGATTTATGGCCCGGAGTCTAGTGGTAAGACAACGCTGACACTCCACGCGATCGCTGAAGTGCAGCGAAACGGCGGCACGGCTGCGTTTATTGACGCCGAGCACGCCCTCGACCCAGCCTACGCGAAACGGCTTGGCGTCGATACCGATAACTTGCTCGTTAGCCAGCCGGACAACGGCGAGCAGGCGCTTGAAATTGCTGAAACGCTTGTTCGTTCTAACGCCGTTGACCTGGTTGTTGTCGACTCCGTTGCGGCACTTGTGCCCCAAGCGGAAATTGACGGTGACATGGGCGACAGCCACATGGGCCTCCAGGCTCGTTTGATGAGCCAGGCGCTGCGCAAGCTGACTGGAATTATCAACAAGAGCAAGACAACCGTCATCTTTATTAACCAGATCCGTATGAAGATTGGTGTCATGTTCGGCAACCCAGAAACTACCACCGGTGGTAATGCGCTTAAGTTCTATGCTTCGGTTCGTCTGGATATTCGTCGCACCGGCCAGATTAAGGTGGGCGAAGAGATTGTCGGTAACCGCACCAAGGTGAAGGTGGTCAAAAACGAGATCGCGCCGCCATTCCGCATAGCTGAATTCGACATCATGTACAACGAGGGTATTTCAAAGACCGGCGACGTCCTTGACCTGGCTGTCCAACACGGAATTGTGGGCAAGTCTGGTGCATGGTTTGACTATGCTGATGCAAAGATCGGCCAGGGCCGCGAGGCGACCAAGTCATACCTAAAGGAACACAAAGACGTACTGGCCGAAATCGACCAAAAGGTACGCGCCAAAGTAGCTGAAATCGAGGCGTAACCTAAAATGCACGAGGGTGAGCTCTGGCAGGTTTTTACAGAGAATGGCCTGCCAGTTAAGGACCGAGGTGCTATTGACGATGAATTTACCCGTGACCCGCTGATGGTCATGGGTAATTCGCATGTCTGGATGTGGCACAAGACCGAACGCGGTGCGAATATTTTGCTGCAAAAACGCGCGCTTAGTAAAAAGACGTCGCCCGGAATGTATCACATATCTGCCGCAGGACATATCAACGTTGGCGAAACCCCTATTGAGGCGGCGCTCCGAGAAACGAAGGAAGAGCTGGGATTGAGCGTTGATCCGAGTGGTTTGTACTTGGTCCATGTAACGCGGACGGCGCGGCACCCGGGAAGCCTTTTGCATGTTTTTACTTACGAACTAAAGGGCAATGAGGCCTTTTCGTTTGACGACGGCGAAGTAGAACTGGTCGAATGGCGTGACCTGGAGGATTTTCGCGCGATGACTGAGAATGCCAGCGAGCACCAGCTTATCGACCAGGGAAAACCTTATTTTACTCCTCTCGTGGAGGCGATTCAGCGACAACTGTGAAAATTACGGGCATAACTTCACAAACCAAGAACAACAACCGCGTCAATGTCATGGTGGATGGTACGTATCGTTTTTCGCTCGATATATTTCAGGTGAGCGACCTAGGTATCCGAATCGGCAAAGAGTATACCGAGGAAGAGCTGCTATCCCTTGAGTCGGAGAGTCAATTCGGCAAGCTGTATAGCAGAGCGCTCGAATACTGCATGATGCGGCCGCATAGCGCAAAAGAAGTCCGTGATTATCTTTACCGCAAAACGCGCGACACCCGTACAAAAACGGGCGGCATAAAAAAAGGCGTGCCGCAAGAAGTTGCGGATCGAGTTTTTGATCGGTTGGTCGAAAAAAGCTATATTGATGATGAAAAGTTTGCCCGCTACTGGATTGAGAACCGAAATCTCACAAAGGGAACGAGCCGCCGCAAACTGGTTGCCGAGCTACGGTCTAAGGGGGTGGAGCAATCGCTGGTAGAACGACTTTTCGGCGACTCGGAACGAAACGACGAAGATGAACTGCAAAAAATCATCACAAAAAAACGAAACCGCTATCCTGATGACCAGAAGTTTATGCAGTACCTCGCCCGGCAGGGCTTTAGCTACGATGATATCAAACAGGCGCTCTCTAGCGACTAGTCCCGGTCGCTGTGTTCTGGCTGCGGCCCGGATGTTTTACGAAAAGGGTTAGAGTAGTTATCCCGAACGGTTTTTAGTACCGGCGCGGGCGTTTTTAGCTCTGATTCGATAACGATTTGCGTGTCAGTGACCTTTTTTATTTGGCTGCGATGAACTAACAGTTCGGCGTCGCTCAGGCTTTGGAGAAACGGCCGCTTAACGCTCAGTTGCTGAATCACAAAACCACCAGTTTCGATCGTGTAGCCGATAACCTTACCAAGTTTACGGTGCTTGAGGTCAATGACGGATTTGCCCGTGAGGCTAAAGTGCAGCTGATAGATTTCATCTAGTTTTATTATGTCACTTGGCGAAACGAACTCATCGCTTGAATCGACAATCATGCCAATATCGCTAAACTCGCGTACGTCGGCCACGCGCAAAAGTGCGGGCTTGGTATTTAAGAGTGGCCCCGTTAGTTCATAGGCAATTACCTCAAGCGTATGAGGGTTGATGATCTCGCGCTCCGTCCGTGCCAACTCACTGCCGGTTTGGAGTCCCATGACGGGCATATCGATAAGGCGGGAACCAGCTAATAACATACTTTTAGTATAAACGTTTTAGGCCGTCTACTCAACAAAAGGGTTGGTCCTTCCGGAAGTTGGGGGTGTTTGGGTCCGGTTTTTGAGTTCTTCGATCTTTTGAATGGTCGCTTTGTCGAATGTTGAGTTGTTCGTGTCCGGGGTGTAGCCGTTGCTTTGACTAGATAGTACCACGATGTTATTGAGTAGGAAGATGACTACCGTCAGGCCTCCGAGAATGACGACAGTAAAGATAATCACATGAAAGCGGTGAAGAAAGGCGACGATCGCTTTTTTGATTGCTGGGAGAGAGAGGTTGAGGTTTATATCCATAGTTATTACCTTACGTATACCTGGATTGTTAATACATCACTTGAAATGTCATCGTCACCGCCAGTTCCCTTGGACAAACTTACTTTTTGCACCTGCATTTTTGTCAGGTTGTCCTCGATGGAGCGGAGGAATTGAAGGAAATTATTGTAGCCAAGAGGGTTTTTCATAGTGACTGCGACGGAAGTAGTCTTTACTCCTGCGGGCGTTGGAGCAGCGGTGGCTCCAGGTGTGGTCGTCTGTGCCTTATTGTCGGGGGTTGTCCCCGAACCAGTTTGCGAGGTGGATGAAAAGTCGATGTTTGTAATACTGATACCTGCCTTGCCGGCGTACTGGTTAAGGTCGCTGACGATCTGATCTTGGTACTGGTAGCTTTGGCTGTCGGCGACAATACTGTTGGCCTGTGCGATAGTGTCTTTGTTCTGTTCAAGCTCGCGCTGGATTTTTTGCAGTGTCTGGACGTTGTTCTGGCTGGCATTGGCGTCAATGACGGTATGGCTTACCTCGGTAGCGGTCTTTTTTAGCTGACTGTCGGCAAAGTAGAAGATGACGCCCATCAAAATGGTGATGGCAAACAGTGAAATCGACAGCGTCATACGTAGGCTAGTGGCAGTGAAGTTGGGCATTTTCATCATTTTGCCGCATCCTTTTTAATCGTAATGTTTAAGTTGACAGTGACTGGATAGTCCGTGTCTGAAGTGTCCGAGGTGATGCTCTGAAAGTGAACGTCTGTAAATAGTGGAGATTTGCCGAAGGAATCCTTCAGTGAGAGGGCAGCATCGTAGCTTTTTGCCTGCGCGACAAGCGTCGTTTCTGTGCCGAATGTCTGGGAGTCGAGACTGACGTTTTCCAGCACGACACCAGAAGGAATAAGCCGGGATATGTCCAGGATAACCTTGGAGTAAGTGACTTCGCTATCGAGAATTTGTTTGGCCGTGGCCAGGTGTTGCCTGAACTCATTGGCTTTACTTTGGACGGCAGCGTACTGAGTGACTTTGGCGTCGTTCGTGTCGATGGTTTGCTTGGCGGTTTGCTGGGTGGTTGAAAGGAAGACGTAGGTGATGGCAATCGCAAGTACCATAAAGGCTGCCACGCCCAGTAGAAAGATGTTATACCGAATAAGGAGGGTGTTGGAGCGTGCCGCCTGAAGCTGACGTTTTTCTTCTTGTGGCAAAAGATTGATCATTTCCAGATCTCCTTTTGGTCGACGCTCGCTAGGCCTGCCACGGTAATGTAACGCGGACGGAATTGCTTGTTAGGCTGCGGCAACTTGCCGAAGTCCAGTTTTTGCCAAGGGCTGGCAACGCGGGCGGGCATGACGAGCTCGTTGGTGAAGTAGTCGCCAATACCGGGTACGTTGCTACCGCCGCCGACGATAATCATCTGCTCTAGTTTTCGATCATCACTAATGCGCTCGTTGTAGTAACGAATAACCTTGCGTACCTCGGTGGCGATACGCTGGAGACTCGGGGTGAGCGCTGCGGTAATTTTAGCGCGCCGTGGGCCGGCGCTCAGGCCGTTTAGTACCTTTAGCTGGTGGGCGTTCTCTAGTGCGACGCCAAGTTTTTTAGCGATGTCTAACGTAAAGGTGTTGCCGCCGATGCCAATACCGCCACTAATGCGAATTGCACCGCCGTCAAGTACGGCAATATCGGTACTGGCGGGGCCGATATCAACGATAAGTGTTGGTAGGTGACCTTCTTCTGCAGCCTCAATAACCCTTGCGACTGAGTTAATGCCAGGTTCGACCATGATGGGCTGAAGGCCGGCAGCCCTTACAGCGCCAAGACAGCTATCTACCAGAGTTTTTGGTACGGCCGACATAATAACGGTGAGCTGGTCTTTGGTCCGTTCAATAACATTGTAGTCAACGTAAAGTGAGCTGATAGGGATGGGGATATATTGGTCGACTTCTATTTCAACGGCATCGGCCAACGTAGATTCGGCTTTTGCGGGGATGGTAAAGGTACGCGAGAAGGTACGGCTGGTGGGAACGCTAAGAATCGTTTCATCGCTTGGCAGTTCACCGATAACTTTTTCGTGAAGAAGTGAGGCAATATTGTCAGCCAAATAGGCATCGCCAGCTTCGAGGGATTTTTGTACCTTTGCTGGGTCGAGATCAACGGAGCCATATCCAAGAACAAGCCATTTTTTTGAATCAATGGCCATGACTTTAATACCAGTTTGACTGATATCGAGTCCGATTATTGGCTTTTCTTTATAGAATAATTTTGCCACAGAATATGCCCACTTTGCTTTACTACCAGTATACCATGAGCGGTTTGGTTTTTGAGCTGATTTAACCTTTAATTTGGTTGGCGAGACCGGCGATTGGCATCATCACGCTGGCGGCGATAAGTCCGACCATACCGCCCATTATTACGATCATGACCGGTTCGATAATAGCACTGACGCCATCGATGGCCGTATCGACTTCTTCCTCGTAAAAATCGGCAACCTTTACGAGAACGGTATCGGTTTGCCCTGTTTCTTCACCAACGGCAAGCATCTGCGAAACAATGGAGGGAAAAAGAGGATTCTTTTCGATGATAGAGGAGAGGGTGCTGCCGTTCTTTACCTCTTTAGCAGCTTCTTGTAGCGCCTCTTCGTAAACGACATTTCCCAGCGCCCGCGAAGTGACGTCCAGCGCTTCGAGTACGGCAACTCCGGCGCCCATAAGTGCCGAGAAAGTGCGCGCAAACCGTGCAATAGCCACCTTGACGATGATGGCTTTTAGTCCGGGAACTTTGAGAATAATGTGATGCAGTTGGGACTTCCCTGCCGGTGTCTTAACGTACCTGAGAAGCAAGACGACGCCGCCGGCCAAAGCCGGGAACAGGATGTACCAGTAGCTGGTCATAAAGCCGCTAATCGCCAGCATGGCAAGAGTAAGTCCTGGCAGTTTGGCGTCCGGCCCACCAAGGTCGCTGACGATTTTGCCGATCTGAGGGATGACGAAGATCATCAAGCCGAAAAAGGCGATGACCGTAATGCCGATGAGTACCATCGGGTAGGTCATGGCGCTTTTTACTTTTTTGCGGATAGTGGCGTTTTTCTCCTGCTGGAGCGCGAGGCGTTTAAGGATTTCATCGAGAATACCCGCCGCTTCACCGGCACGGACCATGTTTATGTACACATCACTGAACGTGCTGGGGTGCTTGCCAAGAGCATCGGCAAGGGGCGCTCCTGCCTGGATGTCTTCGATAATACCGCCGAGGATTTTCTTTAACCCCTGGCTTTCGGTGTGTTGTTGCAGGGAGTTGAGCGCGCGGAGGAGCGGCACGCCGGCACCAACCATCGCGCTTAGCTGACGGGTAAACATGACGATGTCGTCGGATTTTACTTTGTTGGAATTGAGGAAACCGCCTAGGCTAAGAGAAGATTTGCTGTTGCTGTTTTCTTCGCGGACGCTAATAGGGTGAAGCCCCTGTTTGGTGAGCGCTGAAATGACGGCCGCCCTGTCGGCTGCATCGATAGAACCGTTGACGGATTTTTTTGCGCTGTTGGTGGCAATATATGAAAAACTTGGCATAGGGGTTATTCCTTGGTGGCGCGCAGGACTTCTTCGATAGTCGTGTTGCCGCGCAGTGACTTAATGAGGCCGTCGGTCTGCATGGTAACCATGCCTTCGCCGATGGCTTGGTCCTGGATTTGGTTGCTGGTGGCATTGCTGACGATCATTTTCTGGATAGGGATGGTGTTGCCGAGTACCTCGTAAATACCGATTCGGCCCTTGTAGCCAGTGTGGTTACAGTTTTCACAACCTTCCGGCGAGGCGCGCCATAGGGTGGTGATGGTCGTCGCATTCGTACTAAGCGGCGTGTCGCCTCCAACGTGCTGCTTTTGGGCTTGTTCCTCAAGCTCGTGAATACGAGAAAATGTCTGGTCGGGGCGAAGATGGAAGAGGCGAGTAACGGCCTCTACTTCTCCCTTGTCGGGAGCACGGCTTTGACGGCAAATCATGCAGAGCCGCCGCACTAGGCGCTGGCCGACAACTGCCTTAATAGTACTTGCAATCAAAAATGGCTCAATATTCATGTCGAGCAAACGCGGCAAAGAGGTGGCTGCGTTGTTGGTGTGAAGCGTACTGAACACGAGGTGGCCCGTTAGTGCCGCCTGGATACCCAGGTTGGCCGTTTCGGTGTCACGGATCTCACCTACCATGATGATGTTCGGGTCCTGACGTAGGAGTGCGCGAAGCCCTGAGGCAAAGGTCATGCCAGCTTTTGCGTTAGTCTGGGTTTGGTTTACCCCTGGAATTTTGTACTCAACCGGGTCTTCCACGGTAGAAATGTTGACGTCAGGCGTATTGAGGATGGTGAGGATACTGAACAAACTAGTCGACTTACCCGAACCGGTCGGGCCGGTAATAAGGATCATGCCGTTAGGTTCGGTGAGTGCTTGGTTGATAATCTCCAGCGAGTGTCCCCAGTAGCCGAGCTCCTCGAGGGTGACAGATTGGTTGGACTCGTCGAGGATACGCATGACGATCTTTTCACCGTCAACGAGTGGTAACGTACTGACACGCAGGGCGTATTGTTTACCAGCCACCTTAATCTTGAAACGTCCGTCCTGGGGAACGCGGCGTTCGTCGATCTTGAGATTAGAAAGGATCTTTATGCGGCTAACCAAAGCGTTCATGACATTGCGTGGCAAGCGGTTAACTTCTTTTAGCACGCCGTCGATACGGTAGCGAATCTGCACAAAATCTTCGCGCGGCTCAATGTGAACGTCGCTGGCGTTGGAACGGATGGCGTATTCAAGCAATAGATTGACTGTCTGGGCAATAGGTGAATTTTCGGCAATGTCCGCCTCGGTAATTGCTTCACTTTGACCGGGAGCACCTTCGCGCTGGACGTCAATAACTTGGTTGAGCTCTTTGTTGACGTCACCACGGTAGTTCTCGAGGCAGGAAAGAATATTGTTGCGCGTCGCCACGTACAACTTAATGTTTTCGCCGATTTGCTTTTGGATAAAACTAAATGCCTGAACATCGTCCGGGTCGTCCATAGCGAGGTGGTGAGTGCCATCTTCGTCGATCTTAAAGAGGACGGCGTTGTACTGGCGGGCGATACGTTCCGGAATTTTGCTTAGGACATCCAGGGGAATTTCCTTAGGATCGATCTCAACGAAAGGAATCTGTGAGTACTCGGAAAACGCCTGGGCGAGCTCTTTCTCATCGACCAGCTTATTCTGGATGACGATATCTTGGAGAGGGCGCCTTGAACGGGCCTCTTCTTCCTTGAGTGCGTCTATTTGCTCCTTCGAGATCGCCTTATTGCGTTCGAGTAGCGTTTCAATTGTGGCATCTGAAATACGCATAGTGCTTATGCTTATTGTACGTGATGCGTATGAAAAGCGCTACCGTTTACGCTAGTAAAAACGCGGGTTTTGATCTTCTTCAAGAGTCGATGAAAGTATCGTAAAACAGTGCTCGCCAGCGCCATACACCTCGAATTGTGATTCATAGGGGTATGCGTCGGAGAGCATACTGTCGTTACTGTACGCGTAGTACGTATTGTTTCGACGTGCGTTTGCCTGGAAGGTCGCGCAAAGAGAATACTTTGTATCAGTGATTTTTTTGTAGCGGATGTCGCTGCTTTTTACGAGTCCGTCGCCGCTCTCCGGCAAGGCTCTGTGGTCATTCGTGTAGTTATGAATGGCTGTCGTACTAAGAACGAGGTCTTTTCGGAGCTGTTCGTCATGGCGTGCCGGGCCGAGCTGAAGGACTGACATGATAAAGAGCGTGCCGAACAAAAGTAGCAGAACAGGCAAATGTGCGATGACAGTCACCTTACGTACGCGGCGCAGCTTCATACCAAAGGCGGCAAGCACGTATGTTACCACTACGATAAGATCGAGTATCAGTATAAGTAGTGCGCTTAGCCATACGCTATATTCCCCAGAAACGATGAGAGTGACTACTAGTGTAATGCCGGCAGCCATGGCGGCAACGCTGTGCAGACAGATCGTGATAATTGACCATACTTTACCGGGAACCAGCTCGGGCGTACGGCGCTGTTTGATGGCAAATAAGAGAAACAGCACGGCGTATGGCGTGAAGGTAATAATAGTAACAGCGATCATCGAGGCTAACACTTGTGCTGAGACATTGAGACCAGAGAGCGACGCGACAACACTGGCAATTGTAATAGTCGACGATGCCGTGAAGAACCACAGCAGTACGTGCTGCATAGCGGCCATGAGCGGGCTGAGAGAGGTGGTAGGTGTAGTATTATCGTGATGGCTTACGGGCACCGCTGGGGCTTTTGGCACTTCCAGTCCTAAAAGCGCGGTATCAATAAGTGCTGTATCCCAGTCCTGGGCCGTAAGAGACTTTCGGATCGCTTCATCTGACAGCCCTTTCTCTCTGGCTTCACGTACGAATGAATTTATTTCTGACATCGCATTCCCCTCATGATTTAAGTATTTTTACTATACCACGGTTTAGGGTTTGCTTTTGCGAGCTTGGGGAATTCGAGGTATAATGTACCTCAATGACTATAGAGGTCCACGGTGAATCAGAAATGAAGGCGTACGGCAAAAAGCTGGGCGCGTTTTTAGAGGGCGGCGAAATTATTGAACTGATTGGCGACGTTGGTGCCGGCAAGACGACACTCACGAAAGGTATCGCGAGTGGCATGGGGATTGATGAAGATGTCCAAAGCCCGAGCTTTACTATTAGCCGGGTGTACGATGCGCCAAAAGGTTTGCGGCTGGCTCACTACGATTTTTACCGCCTTCACGACGCTGGCATTATGACGGCCGAACTCCACGAAACGCTTCATGATGATTCGAACGTGACGATTATTGAATGGGCCGAGATTGTCACTGGTGTGCTGCCTGCCGACCGCCTCACGATTACCATTACCTCGCCTACAGAAACGGGTCGCAGCATGACCATTAAAGCAGGTGGTGAAAAAAGTCGCGCCACATTGGAGAAACTCGCATGATTTTATTAATGGATACCTCAACACCTGTTTGCAAACTCAGTCTTATCGAGGACGGCGTACGCCATGACGACAGCTGGCAGGCTGACCGCCAACTTGCAAAGGGCCTGCTTGCGTACCTGCACGATCAGCTGGAAGCATACGGCAAGACTTTTCAGGACATTTCTGGGATAGGCGTGTTCACTGGTCCCGGCAGTTTTACCGGGCTACGCATAGGACTTGCCGTTCTTAATACACTGGCCGACGCTGAGAGTATTCCGATTGTTGGTTGTGGCGGCGAAGACTGGGAAAAGGCTGCAATCGACCGTCTTGAAACGGGCGACAACGATCGGATCGCTTTGCCGGTTTACGGATCTGAAGCAAATATTACAACACCTCGTAAATAAGAGAAAAATTGGGTTGCGGGCCTGACGTAAAAAGCGCTACAATGAAGTAGAGTCTATTTGTAGACACTATGAAACTTTTTTGAAATTTCCAGCGTAGTCCTGATGTCGCTTTTATGAACAAATACGTACGTTTAGGTTATTAACAGGACTATCCTTTGGAGAAAGGATACATATGGTAGAAGGATTAATCGCCGCAGTTCTGGGGGTTGTTTTTGGCGTGGGCGGCACCGTTGCCTACGAAAAACGCCGTGAAGCAGCCGGTAAGACAACTGCAGCAAAAGAAATCGCCAAAGCGCAAAGCAAAGCCGGCGATATCGTATTAAAGGCCAAAGACGAAGTTTTGAGCCTAGAGAACGAACGCCGCAAAGAATGGAAAAAGACCGAAACGCGGCTTGCCGAGCGCGAGACAAGCCTCGACAGAAAGATGGACGAACTTGACCGCCGCGCCGAAAAACTGCGAAAGCAAGAAGACGAAGTCGAATCACTCAAAGGTGAGATTCGTGATATTCGTACACGCCAGCAGGAAAAGCTGGAAAAAATCGCTGGCCTTAAAAAGCAGGATGCCGCTGACAAGCTGATGCAAATGACCGAGCGAGATATTAAAGATGATCTCACCGGTCTGGTCGCCAAACTGCAAAACGAAGCCATGGAAGATGCCGAGGAACAGGCACAGACAATCCTGGTCAGTGCCATGGAGCGCATGAGCAGCGAAGTCACGGCCGAGCGCACCGTCACGGCCATCAAGCTGACCGACGATGAAATGAAGGGCCGTATTATTGGTAAAGAAGGCCGCAACATCCAAGCCTTGCAGCGTGCAACGGGTGTGGACGTGCTGGTGGACGACACGCCAGGCATGATCGTGCTGTCGAGCTTTGACCCTATCCGCCGCCAAGTCGCTCGTGTTGCCGTTGAAATGCTTATGAAAGACGGTCGCATCCACCCGGGCCGTATTGAAGAAGTGGTGGCAAAAGCTGAAAAGCAAATCGAAAAAGACGTTGTTCGTGCGGGTGAAGATGCCGCCCGCGAAGTTGGTGTCGCCGGTATTCCAAAAGAAATGTTACGTCTTTTGGGCGAGCTGAAATTCCGTACCAGCTACGGCCAAAACGTTTTGATGCACAGCACCGAAATGGCACACATGGCTGGTCTTATCGCCGAAGAAATCGGTGCCGATGCCCGTATTACGAAGACCGCAACGCTTTTGCATGATGTCGGTAAGGCAGTCACGCACAAGGTTGAAGGCAAGCACCACCATATTGGTGCCGAGCTGGCGCGCAAAAACGGTATGGACGAGCGCATTGTTCACGCTATCGAGGCGCACCATGACGACATTGAGGCCACCACGCCTGAAGCTATGATTGTCCGTATATGCGACGCGCTTTCCGCGGCTCGTCCGGGTGCTCGCAATATTAGCGCAGAAAACTTTGTTGAACGTATGCGCGACCTTGAAAACATCGCTGTCAGTTTCCCTGGCATCGACAAGGCCTACGCAATTAGCGCTGGCCGCGAGATTCGCGTGATTGTCAGTCCTAAATCCATCGACGACCTGTCGGCTATCAAACTGGCACGAGACATCGCCAATAAGATTGAAAGCACGATGCAATATCCGGGAACCATCAAGGTAAACGTGATCCGCGAAACCCGCGCGATCGAATACGCAAAATAGGTAAGCGGGGTGGGAATGTTTGGCAAACGCTTGGCGAAAAAGACATGGCTCGAGAAGCAGCATTCACGCGTTTCGAGCGCTGCCCTCATTTTAGAGAATAGCGTCGGCCAGGCACTTATCGTCAAGGCGAACTATAAAGCCTACTGGACGTTTCCAGGGGGAATCATTGATCCGGGTGAGACGCCAAAGCAAGCCGCCATCCGCGAAACATTTGAAGAAGTTGGCATAACTGTCGATCCAAAAGACGTGCAGTTTGTCGCTGTCGTCAACCGAAAAAGCGACGACGCCGATACCTACCAGTTTATTTTCAAGGCTCACCTGGTAAAGAGTATGCTTGCTGACGTCATTTTGCAGGAAACCGAAATAGATAAGTATGTGCTGGTGACAAAAACACATATTAAAACAGGCGACCGCCGTTATGGCAAAGTGATAGAACATTGGGCGAATGATCACTCCGGCTACATCGAGCAACGATTTACGAGCCTGGATCAATAAAGTGCAACAAAATTGCAATTATGATACAATGCTCTCATGAAAGCTCAGGCATTGTTCCAGAAAATCCTGCAAGACAACGACTATAGTATTACAAAGTCGCGAAGTCTTATTTTTCAGCTACTTGCAGATGCGCCTGAACCGCAGCCGATAGCGTATTTTATTGCAGCGTCAAAAGGGCAAGCCGACCGAGTGAGCGTCTATAGGACGGTGGAACTGTTTGAAAAACTTGGCATTGTACAGCGCGTGCATATTGGGTGGAAATACAAACTCGAGCTAAGCGAAGTGTTTTTGGACCATCACCATCACCTGACCTGTCTGCGCTGCGGACGAGTGACGCCGGTAAAAGACGAGCCTGCATTTGAGGCAATGATTGAGCGTCTAGGAAACGAGAATGGCTTCCAGCTAGCGTCCCATCAGCTGGAAATGCAAGGTTATTGCGGTAGCTGCCAGTCTGATGCAAATTCGAAACACTAATTGCAACAAATTTGCGATTATTATTTTAGCCGAATAAACTAAGAATTATGAATAAAAAGAACATTGTTAGTATAAGTATTATTGTTGCCGTCCTGCTGGTTGGGTTTGTTGCTTGGCTTGCCGTTATTTCTCAAAAAATGCCAAACCAAAGCAGCAAGCTGCAGGTGGTTGCGGCAGAGAATTTTTGGGGAGATATTGCTTCGCAAATTGGTGGCGACAAAGTTGAGGTAACTTCTATTATTAATGAGCCAGGAGCGGATCCACATTTGTATGAGTCGAGTGCTCGCGATGCGGCAGCCCTCGCCAGTGCGGATATCGTGATCAGCAACGGCCTCGGCTATGACGATTTTATGGACCGGCTGCTCTCGGTATCACACGGTGACAATCGCCAGCTACTTTCGGTAAGCGAGGTGCTCGGTGTTGCCTCCGGTTCAAATCCGCACATTTGGTATGATCTTCCGCGCATAGACAGCGTAGCCGACGCGTTTGAAAAGGCAATGGCTGCAAAAGATCCAAAAAATGCAAAAACATACGCAGCCAACTTAGCGACTTTTAAGGAATCGCTAAAACCGGCTCTCGCTATTCTGCGGCAGATAAAGACCAAATTTCCAGGTGCTCCCGTAGCATATACCGAGCGCGTGCCAGAATATCTGCTGGCAGCAGCCGGTCTAAAGGTTATGACACCTGCGGGCTTCTCGAGCGCAATCGAAGAGGGGAATGATCCTGGTCCTGCCGATACGACGGCTATGGATGCACTATTTACGGATCGTAAGGTAAAAGTGCTTTTATATAACGCCCAGGCGACAAGCAGTGTGACGGAACATGCGCGTGGACTTGCAAAACAAGCAGGTATTCCTGTGGTTGGTGTGACGGAAACGCTTCCAAAAAACGAAGCGACGTACCAATCTTGGCAGCTGCATCAGGCGCAGGCACTTTTAAAGGCTTTGGAAAACAAGTAAACTAATTACTATGTCAGAACCTCTCATCTCGCTTGAAAATACGACGCTTCGGCTTGGTGAACGTACACTTTGGAAGGAACTAAACGTAGCAGTTCAGCCGGGAGAATTCATTGCGATCTTAGGACCAAACGGTGCCGGAAAAACGAGTCTGTTGCGCGGTCTGCTGGGGTTGCATGAATTTAGCGGGGGCAGTGTACTTGTCCAGGGCAAGCCGCCACAACGAGGTAATGATGCCATCGGCTATATTCCACAGCAAAAAACCTTTGATCGAGGGTTGCCAATCCGCGGAATTGATTTGGTAAAGCTCGGCCTTAACGGCCAGCGGTTTGGGTTTATGCGAAGCCGTCCTGGTGATATGAAACGTGTCCGCGAGGTGATTCATGAAGTTGGTGCTTCTCGTTATGCGCATAAATCAATCGGCTTGCTTTCGGGCGGTGAGCAGCAGCGGTTGAGGATTGCACAGAGCTTACTCGGAAAGCCGAAGCTACTTTTTTGTGATGAGCCGCTTTCTTCGCTGGATATGCAAAGCCAGCAGTCGGTCAGTGAGCTGATCGACTCATACCGCAAACAAAACGATGCGGCGGTGCTTTTTGTAACGCACGACATCAACCCGATACTTGGCATGGTTGACCGGGTGTTATACCTGGTCAACGGCAAATGGGCTATCGGCACACCTGAAGAAGTCCTCACGACCGAACTGCTGAGCCGCTTGTATGGCACGCCTGTCGATGTACTAAAGGTGCGCGGGCGTATTATTGTGGTGAATGCAAACGACAGCGCCGGACTAAATGGTCATCATCATGTTCCGAGCGCGCATAGCAGTGACGGAGGTACGGTATGACCGATCTTCTGTTTTATCTGTCGCAACCGTTTGCCCAGCATGCGCTGATCGCGGCGGTTATTGTTGCGGTTATTTGTGGCATTATCGGGCCATTCGTTATTATGCGCGGCATGGCGTTTGCCGTTCATGGAACGAGTGAGCTGGCATTTACCGGAGCATCGGCCGGGCTGCTGGTCGGTAATCCGCTGGCGGGCGCACTAGCGGGAACGTTGCTCTTTGCATCCATCATTGGTGTACTTGGTGTTCGTGAGCGGGAGCGTGACTCGGTCATCGGCGTCATGCTGGCATTCGGGCTTGGCGCGGGTGTGCTGCTGCTTAGCTTTTATCATGGCTTTGCCTCACAGGCGACGAATATATTGTTCGGTAACATTTTTGGCGTGAGTGCCGAGCAGCTGCTTTTTCTGGTGCTGATCGGTGTTGGTGCGACGATCGCCATGGCTGTCATGTACCGTCCGCTGTTATTTGCGTCGGTAGACCCTGAAGTTGCTCAGGCGCGCGGTGTGCCCATCAAACTTATTAGCATCGCCTTCTTGCTTATCTTGGCGTTTGCCGTCACCGAAGCCGCACAGATCGTCGGGACGCTTTTAGTGCTGAGTCTGGCTATTACTCCCGCGGCAACAGCAGTGCGCCTCTCATCGCGGCCGCTCACCGTGACATTCTTGTCGATAGGATTTGCGCTTGTGGCCAGTGTCGGCGGTTTGCTCGCAAGCCTTGCTAGCGGGGATATCAAGCCAAGTGTATTCATTACCTTCATTAGCTTTGGCATCTATATCGTCGTCCGGCTATTTACACGCCGGGCTTAGTCGTCGTAATGCAGCAACTTGGCGTCGTTTACTTTTAGGATTGACCGCCTGCCTTTTACGATCTTTTCTTTTTGGAGACGGGCCATTTGAATACTGACGCTTTCACGGGCAATCCCCGCGATATCTGCAATAAATTGATGCGTCACCGGGAACTCGATCTCTCGCCATCCTCGTTTATCGGGTCCGCTATAGTAAACGGCTAAGAACTTCAGTACTGACAGGATTTTTTCTTTAGCACTGGTTTTGTTCATGCCGTCGATACGCACCAGGAGTTCATGCGACTCTATAGCCAGCCAGTTTATGACGTACTCTCCTAGGTCGGGACTTTTCTTTATGCGATCGTGGAGCTCGTTTGCAGAAAAAGAAAACGCATCAACATCGGTCAATGCGCCGTAGAACCAACGTATCGTGTGCGGCCTACTGAAAAGGCAATCGAGGGGAATGATTGCCGGAGCTTTGATGATCTGTAGAATCTTTTCCTGACCCTTGTCGTCGATATCGAATAGTTTGACAACGCCACTTGTCAGGATAAATACTTCAGTAATAGTATCCTCGGCGTAAAGCAGTAACTGATCACGCTTAAAGTGCTTTTCGCGCGCTTCGTTCAGGAGTGTCCTTAACGGTGTGAGCGTTGCTTTCATGCTTTTTAGTATAGTATTTTTTGGTGTATTTACGCAAAAAGGGAATGGGCGCCGAGCCTCGATTTACTAGTGGGTTTGTTAGTTTTTAACAAAAAAATTGTAAGACGGTACTCACTGAAAATATGTAACTGCTTACAGTGGGCACGTCAGTATCCCGCTACAATAAAAATGCAAAATAAGAAAAGGAGGTGAGTATGGCGACAAGCAACAATAACACTAACGATCGAGGTTTTGCAGCAATGAACAAGGACGAGGTAAGCAAGATCGCTAAGAAAGGCGCTCAGGCAAGTACCGGGAAATTTGGCAGTGAAAACGGTGCCGACCCGCAAAAGGCTGGCCGTGCAGGTGCAAAAGCTCAGCCAACTGAAGCCAAGCGTGAGGGCGGCCGCAACAGTCACCGAAACGAATAGCGTGGAATAAGTTGATAGGCAAATAATAATATATGCCGGGGTTTCCCGGCATATATTTATAGTCGCTGGTAAGAATGGTCTAAAACAAAAATTATAGTATGCCAGGAAGCATACTATAATCTGATGATTCATATGGTCGGGGTGAAAGGACTCGAACCTTCGACCTCACGGTCCCAAACCGCGCGCGCTACCAACTGCGCCACACCCCGATAGGTGTTACTTAGGAGATTATACCCTAGATCGCAATAAAATTCCAGAGGTTTTGCCGGGGTGGCTTTTTTACCTGAAAGGCGATACGATTGGTGCATGATACAAACGATGGTAGATCGTTTAAGGTCCCGACAACTTGAGCGCTATTTTGGCGTGACATTGCTGGCGGCAGCCGCTGGCGCGGTGATTATTAGCCTGATGATCGGTCTGCGCCAAAGCGTATGGTTTGACGAGGCGTACTCGGTACTCTTGGCAAAGCAGCCCGTTCTAGATCTTATTCGGCTTACTTCGGTTGATGCTCAGCCGCCGCTATACTATTTGCTACTAAAGGGCTGGGCGAGTGTGTTTGGCTGGAGCGAACTGGCGCTGCGAAGTTTTAGCGCGATAGCGATGGGTGGTGCAGTTATCCTCGGTGCACTTTTGGTGAAACGTACCTTTGGCGTGCGTGCGGCACTTATGGCACTGCCGTTCGTGGCGCTTTCTCCGCTATTGCTTCGGTATGGGTTTGAGATTCAAATGTACGCGCTCGGCGCGCTCATTGGGATTGCCGCTACGTATACGCTTGTCAGTGCACTGCAAACAAAACTTCGCTCTCGGCAGTGGAAGTTATACGCTCTCTACACGGTACTGCTGACTCTTGGCTTGTACACTCATTACCTTATGGCGCTGTTGTGGCTAGCGCACCTTGCGTGGCTGATTGGGCGAGCTTATAGCAACAAACAACCCATAGCTAAGACGCCGTGGTTCGTGGCGCTTGTGGGCAGTACGATCCTCTTCCTGCCGTGGATACCTGTCGTTGTCGCGCAGATAAACGACGGAACACAGTCGGCAGTATTGCAGGCAATGACTATCGAAAACCTGGTTGGTATCGTATCGTTCGCTTTTTTGTACCAGCCGCCTTGGCTGCTTGGCGGGCTTGGAACTGCCGTGGTACTATTCGTCATTATTTCACTTGGTGTATTGGCGATTAGGGCGTTTAAGAAAGCCTCTAAAAAAGAGCGTGAGTATTTGTGGCTGTTCACCCTCTACTTGCTCATACCTGTGCTTTTGATTGCGCTCGTTTCGTTGTGGAAGCCGCTTTACTTGGAGCGGTATGTTTCCCTTTTTGTCGTTGGCGCAATGCTTGGAGTGGGGGTAATTGTTTCGTATACGGCGAAAAAGCTGTCGTCCTGGACGGGTCTCGTTGTTTTTGTGCTTTATGCGGCATTATTGTTTGGCGTCGGCCAGCTTGCCGTAGAAGGCAATACGAACTACCAACGCCTGCAAAAACCTGACGTCAAAGAGGCTGCGGCGAGCATCAAATCTTGCGAGCAGGATACGACAGTTTTTGCCGCTGACCCATACACGGCCATCGAGCTCTCTTATTACTTGCCCTCGTGTGAAATTCGTTTTTATAGTACGTCCGATACTTTTAGGGGAGGCTACGCGCCGCTTTCGAACAGTCCGCTGCGTATTGCCCAGCCATCCACGGAGCTAACTAACAGTTCGCTGCTGTACTATGTTTACTACCACGAACCTAGACTGACGATGCCGATCAATCTGGCGGAAGTTTCGCATAATGCCTACGGCAAGCTGAACGTCGATACGTTTATGGCTGAGTAGCAGCGTGTATACTGGTAATATGCCAAATAAACCAACGCCATATAAAGCACCCGATTTTTCATTAATGGATAGCGATGGAAACAAGCGTTCGCTCGCGGACTATCGGGGAAAGTGGCTGGTTTTTTATTTTTATCCGAAAGATGAGACGCCGGGTTGCACGACCGAAGCATGCAGCCTGCGTGATGCACGAGATGACATTGCTGCGCTTGGTGCCGAGGTAGTCGGTGTGAGCCGGGACGACGCTAGTAGTCACGAGAAGTTCAAGGCGAACCATACACTCAATTTTACGCTTTTAAGTGACCCCGATCATACCGTGATGGATGCATATGGCGCTTGGGGTAAGAAGATGTTCGGCCAAGAAGGAGTACTGCGAAAGACCTTCATTATTGACCCGCAGGGAGCCGTGGTAAAGGTATATGGCCGCGTGACGCCAATAGGCCATGGCGAGCGGGTTGTTGCTGACATCAAAGCCCTGCGGGGTGTATAGTATAAAAAGATGTCGGGGTGTGGCGCAGCTTGGTAGCGCGCACCGTTCGGGACGGTGAGGTCGGAGGTTCAAATCCTCTCACCCCGACCATTTTAAGTTTGTGATTTATGCCAGAAACAAAGAACGATTTACCAATTTTACTCTTTACAGCCGCCAATGATTGGCGGCATTGGTTAGGTGAAAATAGCCAAGCGCCTGGTATTTGGATGCGATTTTATAAAAAGGGGAAGGGTGACTCTATTAACTACGCCCAGGCCCTTGATGAGGCGCTATGTTATGGTTGGATTGATAGCCAAGTCTTAAAGTACGATGACGATTCGTACCTGCAAAAGTTCACGCCGCGCCGCGCAGGAAGTATTTGGTCAAAGCGTAACGTCAGCTATGTCGAACGGCTCATAAATGAAGACAAGATGACGCCGCAGGGCCTCGAGGAAATCGAGGCGGCGAAAGCAGATGGCCGCTGGGAGAAGGCGTACGACTCGCCGGCAAATATGGAAATTCCAGACGACTTCTTGCAGGCGCTGAAAAAGTTCCCAAAAGCACAAGCGTTCTTTGAAACTCTCAACAAAACCAACCGTTATGCCATTGCGTGGCGGCTACAGACAGCAAAGAAAGAAGCAACGCGTACCAAGCGGAT
This sequence comes from uncultured Candidatus Saccharibacteria bacterium, assembly GCA_946480595.1. Next base: position 2,927 of record CAMLKC010000007.1, on the reverse strand, counting down.
GGAAGTGATCATTGCGATGCTAGATGAGGGCAAGAAATTCCATTAAAGCGCGAGATTAGCGTGGGCGCTTGGCGGCAACGTCTCGTGCCAGTTCGGCAAAACGGTCTTCAATAACGGTGGGCGTAAAATCGCCATATTTTTTTATAATTGCCTTTTCTATCAAAAAGTCAGCAATGGCCGGATTCTTTGGCAGCAGTGACCCGTGCAGGTAACTGGCGAGCACATTGCGGTAGCGGGCGCCCTCGGTGCCGTCCTGACCATTATTGCCCGCGCCTTTTACAACCATGCCAAGCGGCTGAACGCCATGACCAAGGAATGTTTGCCCGCTGTGGTTTTCGTAGCCAATGATTTCGCCAAACTGCGGGCTCTTCGTGGTAATATTGCCAATTAGCCGTTCGGGGCCGGCATGTGTTTCGATATCGAGGAGCCCGATACCTTCGATAATGTGCCCGTCCTGCGTTTTGAAAAACTTGCCAAACAGTTGGTAAAGCCCGCAGATCATCAGCATTGGAACATCGTTATCGGCAAGTTCTCGTAGTTTCCCGCCAATAGCGAGCAAGTCTTGCTGGATAGTATCTTGACCTGAATCTTGTCCGCCGCCGCCAATAATAAGGTCGACATTGTCCGGGAAAGCGTCGCCGGGATTGTATTCGACAATAATAGGCTTGTAGCCATGCCACTGCAGACGCCGCTTAATGACAAGCACGTTACCCCAGTCACCATAGATATTCATATCACGGGGATAGAGCTGCAGGATAGTAATGGTTTTTTCGTTCATGAGATTGTCTCCACATCGGTAATCTTGGCAAGTTCGCGCCGGAGGGCAAGCATTGCTGTATACGTACAATAAATGCGCTTGGGACGATCGGCGGCATTGGTAATGAAATGCTGAAGGCCGAGTGCGAGGTCGGGCTCGACATGTGAAAGCGTTACTTCGTCGTATTGGAGCCGCAGTGTCATGTCGTACGCGCGGACACCGCTGACTTCTGCGACGCCTTGTTCTCGTAGGCTGTCAAACTCCACATCCCAAAGCCACGACATATCGCGGCCATCGGCGTAGTTGTCGTTGATGGCAATCATCGTTTCGACGCCGCTCGGGTTAAACGACGCAAGGCTCAGTCGGAAACCGCTGGGGTTTTTCACGAGGACCAGTTCAAGCGGCTGCCCGCCGATAGTGAGGGTTTCGCCGCGGCCAAATGCCGGGGTTACTTTTGCCAGCGCTTCAATAAGCGCTGCTTCGTCGAGGGTTTCTTTTTTGACGATGACCCGGACGAGCGCCAGGGCGGCGGCTGCATTATAAACATTGTAAATGCCCGATAGCTCGAGTGTTGTTGTGACGGTATGATCGCCCATTTGGAATTCGGCCGACTCGTCTGAGAGCTTGGTGAGGAGAACGTCGGCGGGGAGTTTTACTACTGTCTTTTTGAGCACACCCTGGGAGCGCATATCGTCGTCACTAGGAAAGCGATCGGTGAGTTCTGGGGCTAGTCCAAAGTAGGAGACGGTTTGCTCGCCTAGGAGTTTGGCAATGGCAGCAACGCGCGCATCTTCTCGGTTTAGTACAACGGCATCCTCGGTTGCGAGCGCAATGCGTGCAAGCAGCTTGGCTGTCGTGTCGATTTCGCCGAAACGGTCGAGCTGGTCGCGCATGACGTTAAGCAGTAGGCTGTAGCGCGGCGGCACGGTCTTTATAAAGTGGACCGCGTGCGCCTCGTCGAGCTCTAGTACGGCAATATCGGCATCAAGATTGCCGCGGTTGTCTACCTCGCCAAGAAGCGCTGCTGCAACGCCTCGCGTGAAGTTGCTGCCGGTGCGGTTGGTGAACACTTTCAGGCCTTGGCTCTCGAGGAGCTCGACGACCATTTTTGTCGTCGTAGTTTTGCCGTTGGTGCCGCTGACAACCACTACTCCCTCTGGGAGTTGGGCGAGTGTCCGGCGAATAAAGTCGGGATCGATTTTTTCAACGAAAAGGCCGGGCAGTGCAGAGCCCCCACCGCGCATTTGGGCGATTTTTCGGACTACTTTTCCAAGCAGCGTCACGTATGGTTTTGACATACGTCTATTATAGCATCGCGCCCGTATAGCGAAACTGTCCTTGGTGCGTTACAATAGGCTTATGTTTATCGTAGGACTCTTGGGATGGTGGTACGGCCGGGGTTGGGCCATGCGCATCACCCGTCTTCGTGAAAAGCTGATAAGTACACTCGATTACTTCTCGATCGATCTGCTGCTCCGCACCTTCTTTTCGCCGTTTCGCCAGATCTCTGCCGGTAAAGTTGGCGGTCCGATAGGCGTGCAACTGCGCGCTTTACTCGACCGGATTATTTCAAGGATTATTGGCGCGATGATCCGTTTTGTAATGATTATTATTGGTAGTGTGCTGATTGTCATCTATGCCGTTGTCGGCATATTGATGGTCGTAGTATGGGGTGTGGTTCCGTTGCTGCCGGTGATTGGTATTGTGCTGTTTATGTCGGGGTGGGTTCCATGGAGTCTATAGAATTCCGTTACTCAAGCTCACGCGCGGCGAAAGCGCGGATCGGTACTCTGCTCTCGGGGTTGTGGTCGAGGCTACTGCCCGTACTTGCCATTTTACTTTCTATTGCTGGCGTAGCGTTGTTGGTTGTTGGCCAACCTGTCGGCTGGCTTGCTATAGGCATTGCGGCAATTCCTTTTGCCATAAAGCAGTGGTACGAACACGATCTTCGTAAGCTTGCTACACCTAAGAACCCTAGAACGATCGACGATCTCATATCCGGGGATGTCTTGGGGCTGCTGCCAAAAAATCCGTCACCGCGCGACATTGCCAGCGCGGTTGGAAGGGTTTCGAGTGGTCAGTTCATGGCGGTTCGGTTTGGTGTAACAGCGAATTTTTTGCAGAATATTGCAGGTGAAGACCCGGCCGCTACGCCCGCTGTCTGGAAAGA
>CAMLKC010000006.1 GCA_946480595.1 uncultured Candidatus Saccharibacteria bacterium | reverse complement strand
ACGGCTACATGTACCAGGGAGCGTTGATGAACACCGTGTCGCACAAGCTCGCGGGCATCAGGATTGTGCGCGAGGCCAAGGTGAGCTCAGGCGTCAAGCACGCATGAGCGACCCCGCGGCCTGGAAGGTCGTACGAAGAGTACCCGGCACCGCCCTCCTAAAGGGGCGGCTGCCGGGACTTTTCCGTTTTACGGGGTAGAAAAATCAGTAGGATAAATGATATAATAAGTTGTTATGCCAGAGGTTATTCGTGTTACCGGTGCCCGTGAGCACAATCTAAAGAACATCAGCGTGGAGATTCCCCGCGATAAGTTGGTGGTTATTACAGGACTCTCGGGATCGGGCAAGTCCAGCCTTGCATTTGATACTATCTACGCCGAAGGTCAGCGCCGCTATGTGGAAAGCCTTTCCAGCTATGCGCGCCAGTTCCTAGGAATTATGGACAAGCCGGACGTCGAGTCGATTGACGGCCTGAGCCCGGCGATTTCCATCGACCAAAAATCGACCAGCCGTAACCCGCGTTCAACCGTGGCAACGGTGACGGAAATTTACGACTATCTGCGCCTTCTATTCGCGCGTATCGGCGTGCCTCACTGTCCTGTCTGCGGCAAAGAAGTTTCACGCCGCACCCCGCAGGCAATTATCGATGAAATCATGAAGATCGAAGAAGGTGCTCGCCTGATGATCCTTGCACCGATTGTCAAGGAAAAGAAAGGTGAGTTCGCGCATATTCCCGAACAATACCGCCGGCTTGGATTTGCCCGTGCCCGCGTGGATGGAGTGGTGTATGCACTCGATGAATTCCCCGAGCTGCAAAAAAGTTACAAGCACACTATTGAGATCGTCGTAGACCGTATTGTCATAAGCGGCGATGTGCTTGGCCGCGTGACGCAGTCTGTCGAGCAGGCGCTAGATCTCGCCGATGGCGTCGTGGAGCTTTTACATGCCGATAGTGACGAAGTGACGACATTTAGCCAGCGCTACGCCTGTATTGATCACCCGAATGAAGAGATTCCCGAGCTTGAGCCACGGCTCTTTAGTTTTAACGCGCCGCAAGGAGCATGTCCGGTCTGTACAGGGTTGGGCTCTCGCCTGGAGGTTGATCCTGACTTGGTATTTAACCCGAACCTCACTATTGCCGAAGGAGCGATCCGCCCGTTTAACCGTGTTAATAGCGACGCCTGGTATATGAAACGCCTGGCGAAAGTGGCAGACGAACATGGCTTCAGCCTGCATGTTCCTGTGAAGGAGCTCGGCCGCGACGACCTTGATAAGGTTTTGTATGGCACCGGGACGCAGAAATACCGTGTCGATATTGGAGCGGGGCGCTCGTACGAGTCGGTATACGAAGGTGTTATTCCTAACCTCGAACGACGCCACAAAGAAACCGACAGCGAATTTATGCGAAAAGACATCGAACGCTTTATGCGCGAGCGCAAATGTCACGCCTGTGAGGGTAACCGCTTAAAGCCAGTCGTGCTTGCCGTAACCGTTCACGACCTCAGTATTATGGATATCTGTAACATGGGTATCGATGAAGCGCTGGGACTCTTCAAGGATGTTCTGAAGTTAAACGAGCAGGAGCTGTTTATTGCGCGTCAGATCGTCAAGGAAATTACTGATCGGCTTGGTTTTATGAGCAATGTCGGTCTTAACTACCTCGAACTGGCCCGTGCGGCCAATACGCTTTCGGGCGGCGAGGCGCAGCGTATTCGGCTGGCAACACAAATCGGCTCGGGTCTTCAGGGCGTATTGTATGTTCTCGACGAGCCATCTATCGGGCTACACCAGCGTGACAATGACCGTCTGATTGCGACACTCAAGCGTCTACGCGACCTTGGTAATACGGTGTTAGTCGTTGAACACGACGAAGATACGATCCGTCAGGCCGACTATCTGCTCGACATCGGCCCTGGCGCCGGAGTGGCTGGCGGTGAAGTTGTTGCTGCCGGTACGCCGGACGAAGTGGCGAAGCAAAAAGACAGCATTACTGGCCGGTTCCTTTCGGGTGCCGAAAAGATCGATGTGCCTAAAAAACGACGCAAAATCGAAAAAGACCGCAAACTGATTATCCGCGGCGCACGCGAAAATAACCTCAAAGGTATCGACGTAGCATTCCCGCTTGGCGTTATGACAGTAGTAAGTGGCGTGAGTGGTAGCGGTAAATCAACGCTGGTAAACGATATTCTGGCAAAAGAACTCTCGGCACGTCTTCACCGAGCACAAACCGTCCCTGGTGCGCACGAGAACATCGAGGGCATTAACCACTTGGACAAAGCAATCGTGATCGACCAGTCGGCTATCGGTCGAACGCCACGGAGCAACCCTGCAACGTACACGGGTGTGTTTACGCCGATTCGTGAGTTGTTTGCCGGTACGCCCGAAGCGAATATTCGTGGCTACAAAGCTGGGCGCTTTAGCTTTAACGTCAAGGGCGGTCGTTGTGAGAACTGTCAGGGTGACGGCGTCATTAAGATTGAAATGCACTTTTTGCCGGATGTTTACGTGACTTGTGATGAGTGTAACGGGAAGCGCTACAACCGCGAAGCACTGGAGATCAGGTTCAAAGACAAGACGATTAGCGACGTATTGGAAATGACCGTCGAACAAGCGGCGCAGTTTTTTGAGAATGTCCCGTCAATTGCGCGCAAACTCGATACGCTTGTTGAGGTAGGACTGGGCTATATTCGCCTTGGTCAGCCAGCAACGACATTTAGCGGTGGTGAGGCGCAGCGTATCAAACTCGCAACCGAACTCTCTCGCCGCAGTACCGGCAAGACTATGTATATTCTGGACGAGCCGACAACCGGCCTGCATAGTGCCGATGTTAAGCGTTTGATTGCAATCTTGCAAAAACTGATCGAAGGCGGCAACAGTATGGTGATTATTGAACACAACCTTGATGTCGTTAAGTCAGCCGATCATGTCATCGACATGGGGCCGGAAGGCGGTGCTGGCGGCGGTATGGTGGTTGCCCAGGGAACGCCTGAGGAAATCTCAAAGGCAGACATGTCTTTTACCGGCAAATACCTTAAGGACTTGCTGTAGAAAATGCCCATTGAAGCTATTCATCGGCAGCTTGCCAGTGAATATCTACATATGATGGGAAACCGTGGTCTCCCACAAAAGCCGGTTTGTATTATTTTCAGCGGAGTTCCCGGAAGTGGCAAAACAACGCTGGCACAAAAACTGGCGCGGGATCTTAGCGCTCAGTACATCCGCCATGATGACATACGTGCGCTGGCGCGGGATCACGGCTACGATGTGGCAAGGCTGACTATATCTTCTATAAGTCGCATCGTCATGGATACGGTTATGGAAAAAGATGCGAATAAGTTGGTTATTATTGACGCCAGTTTGGACAGGACGTGGCCGCTCTTTTTTGAGCATACGACCGAGCATGGGGCGCTGCCGATTGTCATTCGTTTGGATATTCCCCGGTCAATTGTCGAGCGGCGGATACGTCAGCGTGATAAAGATGATTTTGGCTATATTACTAACCTGGATGGATTCTATGCGGAGTTTGAAAACAGCAGAAAGCACGTGCCAGCCACGATGACCCTTGGAGCAGATTACGAATATAATGATGTTTTGCGACGAGTGAAAGAAATGGTCGGCTAGCTATTTGCTTTTGCGGAAAATAACGCTGAGCTGTTTTTTGGTGCCTCGCCAAATGAGCTCTCGCTGCTTCTTGTCTTTGAGGACGTGGATAGCTGGCGGTAGTACCGAGAGAATAATGATAGCCACGACGATAGGCAGCAGGACAGTGTCGATTTCGATACCGAGTTTATGGAGTAGTGCACCGACGTAGTAACCAAGGTAACTCACGCCTACCGCCCATAGCAGGGCGCCAATGACATTGTAGGTAAGAAATGTGCGGTAGCTCATTCGGCCGACGCCGGCAATGATAGGTACGAAAGTTCTAATGACCGGGATAAAGCGTGCAAGAACCACAGTAATGCCACCATGTTTTTCGTAGAATTCTTCTGCCTTTTGGAGGTTTTCTTGGCGGAAGAGGAGTGAGTTTGGCCGGTTGAACAGCTTGCGGCCTACGCGCTTACCAAAAATATACCCTACGCCGTCACCAAGTACGGCAGCAATAAATGCCAGTACGACGAATAAGTGAATATCAAAATCAAATAGTCCTACATTAATAAGAAATCCGGCAGTAAAAAGAATACTGTCGCCCGGGAGAAAAAACCCGATCAACAGGCCGGATTCAGCAAATATGATTGCCGCTACGACGGCCATAACGAGCCATGGGCCCGCGGTTGATGCAAAGCTGGTAAAGTCAAATCCTGGTATCATGTACGTCTTATTTTAGCATGCTGAGGATAAATGATATAATAAGAGGACACGAATGGAGGGGAAATGAACGATATTTCATTGAAACTGAACGAACGTACTATGGTAGGTAAAAAGGCGGCCCAGTTGCGCCGCGAAGGAATGATTCCGAGCGTTGTCTACGGCGGAAAGTCTGCGCCTATTGCCACCCAGTCGCCGATGGTTGAAACAACCAAGGTGGCCCGTGCGGCAGGCAAGCACACGCCCGTTCATCTTGTTATTGACGGTAAGAAAAAGTTGGCGATTATTAAGAACATCGATTTGCATCCGTTAAAGCACTCGGTCCGTCACGTAGCTTTTCATACTATTAAGCAAAATGAGTCTATTGTGACCGAAGTGCCCATTGTTCTGACGGGAATGGGCGAAAGTGCCGCTGAGAGGGCCGGGCTGGTAGTGCTGCAAGCTATTGAGCATGTTGAAATTAAAGCTCGCCCCGCTAACTTGCCTGAGGCGCTCGAGATTTCTATCATGGATCTTGCTGGTGCTGACGATAAACTGGCGCTCAGTGATATCACACTTCCTGAGGGTGTTGAATTTGCCGACGCCGAACAGGATCTGAGTCTGGTCGTTGCAAACGTCTACGAACCAAGCGCACTTCAGGCGGCTAACGAGTCTGCTGGTGGTGATGCCGAAAGCGACGCTGACGTCGCTGCTGAGAATGGCGGTGACACCAACCAGAACAGTCAGGCTGAAGAAACGAAGCCGGGTGGCAAAAACCAGGACGAGCCAAAACAGTCGAATGTTGACGCAAATAAGTAGCGCTTCGTAACTCCTAATAAAACACCACGACGTATGTCGTGGTGTTTTATTATTCTTCGATAAACCCGCCAGACTGGTGAGCCCAAAGCATGGCGTAAATGCCTTTTTGCTGCAATAGCTTATCGTGCGAGCCTTCTTCGGTGATTTTTCCACCCTTTAGTACGACGATTCTGTCGAGCTTGGAGATGGTCGAAAGTCGGTGGGCAACGACGATGCTCGTACGCCCTTTCATGAGTTTTGTCAGCGCACCTTGAATGAGCTTTTCACTTTCGCTATCAAGTGCAGACGTCGCTTCGTCGAGGATCAGAATTGGTGCGTCCTTTAAAATCGCTCGTGCAATAGCGATTCGTTGGCGTTGCCCGCCACTGAGCTTGACGCCGCGTTCGCCGACGATGGTGTCTAGGCCGTTCGGCAGTTCTTTGACGAACTCGTAGGCATTGGCGCGCTTGATTGCCTGAAGCACGTCTTCATCCGTAGCGTCGGGCCGTGCATACGCAATATTTTCGCGCAGACTGCGATGAAAGAGGTATGGCTCCTGCGGAACGTACGCAATAGCATCGCGCAGGCTGTCCTGCGTTACTTTGTCGATATCCTGCCCATCGATTGTAATGGAACCATCGGTGACATCGGCAAATCGAAGCAAAAGTTTAGTAAGCGTTGTTTTGCCGCCGCCACTATGACCAGCCAGACCAATGCGTTCGCCCGCTTTGATATGTAGATTCAAGCTCTCGATGGTAGCTGTGTCTTGGCTGTCGGCGTAGCGGAACGTGACGTCGTTGAAGTCAACGCGACCTTTGGTTATCTTAAGCTCGGGAGCGTCCGGTGCGTCAATGATTTCTGGTTTTTCGCTAAGGATATCCGTAACATTGGCCGCGTCGATAAATACCTGTTCCATGCCGCGAATGATAGGGGTGATTTCAAACAGTGACCCGGTCAGCCGCCCTAGGTAGGTAATAGCAAACACGAGCGCCGCAATGGTGACATTGCCGGTTGTCGCGAGCCAAATACAGACTCCGATAGTAATAAGTTGGAAGACGAACAGTGCTGCTTGGCGACTGATTGTTTCGCGTTGGAAAATAGTAATTTCTTTGTAGATGAGCTTTTCGATTTCTTTGCGGTCCGAGGCGACACGTTTTACTTCGTCGTTATGAGTAGCAAAGTAACGGACGATCTGCTGGTTACCCAGAATGTCCGCGATGGTACCGTTAAGCTGAGACATCATTGTTTTACGCTGGTGACGAATAGGACCGCGGGCCGTTACAGCTCTAATACTAAGCAGAACAAGGATAAGAGTAGATAGGCCTAGCGGAATCAGCAAAATCGGCGACATGAAAGCGATGATAATAAGGCTGGCAATGAAGTTAACGACAATACCGCTTGCTTGCAAGAACATAATGTCGAGAAAGGAGACGATCGAGCCGCCAAATGTGCTGACATCGCCGGCGATGGCGCCAATTTTTCGGTTGGCAAAAAATTGGTCGCTATGGAGCATAAGCCGGTGCATGGCTTTCTCGATGAGCGTTGTTCGCATCCGTTCTTCATGATGAAACAAACTGGTAAAGCCAAGCTGGGCTGTCACGAGCGCAATGATTGAAATGACGGCAGCAATACCCAGCAGTAATGCCGGGTGCTGCCAGTCGTGCGGGTTTACGATCAGCGATTGTACGATCAAGCTAAACAAAAACGGCAGAAGGACAATGTAGGTGAGTCGGTTGATCGGAAGGAGGATGGAGTACGCGATGAACCGTCGTTTTTCCTTGAAAATCTCATTGCGGAAAATCTCGAGCGTTTTACGTGCGGTTTTCGTATCTGTGCGGTTGAAAACTTTTGCCATGATTTATTCCTCGATAAACCCGCCAGACTGGTGCGCCCAAAGTTTGGCGTAGGTTCCCTTGTCTTTCAGGAGCTGCTGATGACTGCCTTGCTCCGAGATGTCACCGTTTTCAAGCACGATGATACGGTCGAGTTTTGAAATGGTCGAAAGCCGGTGGGCAACCACAATGCTGGTACGGCCTTTCATGAGCTTGGCAAGTGCGTCCTGGATGAGCTTTTCGCTTTCACTGTCGAGAGCAGAAGTCGCTTCGTCGAGTACGAGAATCGGCGCGTCTTTTAAGATGGCACGGGCAATCGCAATACGCTGCCGCTGACCGCCACTCAGTTTGACGCCGCGTTCGCCGACGGTCGTTTCAAAACCTTCGGGAAGTTTGTCGATGAACTCAAGGGCATTCGCTTTTTCGGCCGCATCCTGAACTTCTTCGCGCGTAGCGTCTGGTTTTCCGTAGGCAATGTTATCGTACAGGCTGCGGTGAAAGAGCATTGGTTCTTGTGGTACATACGCGATATTTTCACGCAGTGACTTTTGTGTCACTTTGCTAATATCCTGGCCGTCGATGGTAATCGCGCCACCTGCAATGTCGGAGAATCGAAGCAGCATGCGCGTCAGCGTTGTTTTACCTGAGCCGGAGCGGCCGACCAGACCGATACGTTCGCCGCTTTTGACAGTCAAGGAGAAATGGTCGAAGAGAGTCTCTTTGCTATCTGAATGGGCGAATGATACGTCTGCAAAAGCAATCTCACCCTTTTTAACGTTGAGTGCTTTGTCGCTCGCATCAGTCACTGAAGGAATGAGCGTGAGGATTTCCGTCATATCGTGCGCGTCGCCCATGATGCGGTTGTAGTTACGCATGATACTGTTCATTTCCCATAGCTGGCGCGAAACCGTGAATGTGTAGGTGACGGCCAAGTAAACCACGCCAATAGAAATAGTATTATGCTCAGATGCCCAAATGGCGCCAACCAACGCAACGGTATTGAGTGTCGCGATGATGGTCGAGTAAATCGTACTGACGCCCAGAAATCCGCGCATATTAGCGAGGCTTTTGTTACGCCAGGTGACGGCTTTTTCGGTAAGTTCTTCGAGCTCGTATTCTTCGCGGCCATGCGATTTGATTGCCATGACGTTACTGACAGCATCGGCGACGTAGGCATTGGCGGCGGTGCTGGCCTGCGCCTCTTCTTTATTACGCGGCGCCAGGAAGCGCGAACCGAAGTAGACGGTAATGACGAACACGATCGAAAGCCCAAGCAATAATACGGCGTATTGCCAGAAAATAAAGCTCAAAATGACAGTTGCACCGACAATACTCGCGATTGACGGGACGAGCTGGAAGATTATCGTGTCCCAGAACCGCTCAAACGAACCGATCAGCTTGGTAGTTTGCGACACCAGTGCGCCACTAAAGCGGTCTGAGTGAAAAGTGAGGCTCTGGCGGGTGAGTGCCGAGAAAATCTGGCGGTAAAGGTCGCGCTGCCCAGCCGTTTCCATTGTCCAGGCAAAGTACAGGTTTAGCCGCCAGCCTACTACTTGGCCATAAATCTGCGTAATGATATACGCGACAATAAGTCCGCTGGCTGAATTAAGCGTGACGCTACCAGACTGGAGCTGCTCCAGAATGATAGAAATGATAAATGGTCCAACAAATCCGCCGATAATGTTGGTGGTCGCAGCGCCAAACAGGGTGAAAAGCGTGCGGAACGGGTACTGCATCGCAGTGCGCCAGAAAAGTGAGAAAATATTTCTTTGCATGGTTTTCCTTTTTTAAATTATTTACACAAGTCTTGCTAGCGGTTCGGAGCGGCCGACGCGCACGAATAGAGGATCATCATCTACTCATATGATGATCATAGTATTTTCTACTATAACGTACTTGGGAGCGATTGCAAAGGGTAATTATGTCATATTTCTTGAGGTGGCTGCCAACATCTTGTATAATGGCAAATAATGCAAAAGATTTTATTATATTATAAATTTACTCCTATTAAAGACGTAGAAACGATGCGGCTGTGGCAAAAGACGCTTTGTGACAGTTTAGATCTGCGCGGCCGGATACTTATTTCGGAACATGGCCTCAACGGCACCGTGGGCGGCGAGATGGATGATTTGAAAAAATACATCAAAGCCACCAAGGAATTTCCAGGTTTTAAGGGGACGGTATTTAAGTGGAGTGATGGTGGCCGTGAAGACTTTCCGCGTATGAGCGTGAAGGTCAAAGACGAGATCGTTGCATTCGATGCGGCCGATGAACTGAAGGTTGATGAGAACGGTGTTGTTGGCGGCGGCGTCCACCTTAAACCAAAAGAAGTGAATAAACTGGTTGAAGAGCGCGGCGACGAAGTGGTGTTCTTTGATGGTCGGAACGCTTTTGAGGCTAAGATCGGCAAGTTTAAAAATGCGGTTGTTCCCGATACGCGCACGAGCCGTGATTTCATTAAAGAACTGGAAAGCGGCAAGTACGACGACATCAAGGACAAGCCGATTGTCACCTACTGCACCGGCGGTATTCGCTGTGAGATCCTCTCGAGCCTCATGAAAAACCGCGGGTTTAAAGAGGTGTATCAGATTGACGGTGGCATTGTAAAATACGGTGAAAGCTATGGTGACGATGGTTTGTGGGAGGGCAGCCTGCACGTGTTTGACGACCGCATGAAAGTGGACTTTAGCGACCATACGGCGACGGTTGGGCGCTGTGTGCACTGCGACGGCCCGACCAATAACTACGAAAACTGCGCCTTCGCGAACTGTAACGACCTGGTACTGATTTGCTTGAACTGCAAGCAGAACCCCGAGCTGCTCTATCATACCGACGACTGCCGCGAACGGGCAACGGTTATCGTTTAAACTCTAATTGACTTGTTGTAAATAATTCGGTATATTCATGAAATGGTTTACCGCCTAAAAAGCGGTGCCTATCTGATGTATCCGGATCGATCCTAGGAGGACTCGCATGAGCGAGACCGAAGGCAAGGCTGGTGCCCCCGAGGGTACCGAAGAGGAAGTCACCAGTACCCCCGGGGCTGGTGAGCGTGCCGACGAGCAGGAGCCCAAGGGTACCGGCGGCAGCCTCTTCAAGCGGATCAGCAGCGGGGTGCCCGGTGGCCGGAACGTCCGGACCTGGGCGCTCGCCGGTGGCGGTGCCGCCCTGGCGCTGGTCGCCGGGGTGCTCGGTGTCCGCCAGTGGCGCAAGCGCCGCTGAGGCCACTTCCTGAGGGCGCGGGCGCGCGGGAACCGACGAGCTGTCGGAACCCGCGCGCCTCACGCGCACTCTCTGGATACATCGGAATTGCTTTCGTGACTGTGTGGTCATGCTGACGAGCTCAAAAGAGCGAAAAGCGAAAATAAAATAGAGCCTGGAATTTCCGGCTCTATTTTATTTTTGTGCCTAGGTGTTAGATGGCGTGTTCCATAGCTTCGGGACGGATATGCCGTGGCAATAAGAAGCTAAGAATGAATGTTATTGCAGCAAGCGAAACTTCGTAGATGACAGCGAACTTGAACGCATTTATGAAGTTCTCGGTATTTGCTTTTTCGACAGCTGTTTTGATGATAGCGGCTAACTTTTCAGTCTCAGGAGTTTTTGGCCCGGACTCAAATTTGCGGCAGCTTTCTGGCGTAACGCTGGCATCGGTTTGCGAAGCGCGGTCGTTGTAGCAGGTCCGTACGCTGCTGACGATGGCGGATTGCGCCTCAGCAGGAACCTGCGCTTTTGAAAGCTCTGCGCGGATGCTTGGCTCTACTGACGTAAAGCTTGCGTCGGAGTTGTGGCCGAGCTGGCCAAAGAAGACCAGGCCGATAGCGGCGATACCTATGGCGGCACCAAGCTGCTGGACGGCGTTCATAACGCCCGAGGCAGAGCCGGCGTGCTTTGGATCGACGTCGGTCAGAACGACCGCGAAGATCGGTGCCATAACCAGGCCCATACCCATACCGGTAATCAGCAGCCCAGGGACGAATTCCCATGGAGTAGTATCAATGCCAGTGTTTTTAACGAACAGGTAGGTCGTAATCAGGCCAATCGACATGACGACGGTACCAAGGCTCAGGGCATAACGGCCGAGTTTTGGAATTAGTTTTTGACCGAACAGACCAATGGCGAGGGAAATACCGATGGCTGTAGGAATGCCGGTAATGGCCGCGGTAATGACATCAAAGCCGAGGCCAATCTGAATCAACAAAGTAAACGGTAGGAAGAAGCCGATCATCGCACCCTGGAATACCAGGTTGATGATAAGACCGGTAACGAATGTTCTGACCTTAAGGAGTGACGGCGTTACGAGCGGTGAATGGTCTTTTTGTTCTTTTCGTTTTTGCCACCAGCCGAACAATAGGAAGGTTGGTAGGGCGGCAGCCATCACGTAGAAGATCCACGCTGGCCAGCCTAGCTCGCGTCCTTGGATGAGCGGGAAGACGAGCAGGAACAGTGCAACGACAACGATGAGCGTTCCCCAAAGGTCGAGCTTTAGTGGGTGTGGTGATTTGCCCTCTGGCAGATATTTATACGCAGCGATCAGCGCGAAAATACCGACAGGAATGTTGATAAGGAAAATCGGGCGCCAGTCGAGGCCGGCGATATTAGCGTGAATAAGCAGTCCGCCGATAACCGGGCCGAGCGATGCGGCTACGCCGGCAAGTGCGCCGAACAGACCCATGACGCCACCGCGTTCATGCGGCTTGAACATGACCTGCATGAGCGACATAACCTGCGGCACCATAAGTGCAGCCATGGCTCCCTGGAGAAGTCGGGCGGCAATGAGAATCTCGGTATTCCAGGCGACACCGCTAATAAGAGAGGCGAGCGTAAAACCACCCACACCAATCATAAACAGTTTTTTGTAGCCAAACACGTCGCCCATGCGTCCGCCGGTGATTAGCAGTACGGCAAACGACAAAGAGTAGCCTGCAATTAGCCACTGAATGGCGGCATAGCTTGCGTTAAGGTTGGCTTGGATCGACGGAATGGCGATGTTAACGATGGTACTGTCGAGCAAATCCATCACGAAGGCGAGTGCGACGATTGTGAGTGCAATCGTCCGCTGCCGGTGGGTAAATTTGCTCGCATGATGTTGAGCCGAATGCTTTGGATGCTCGGTTGACATTTTGCAATTTCCTACCTATAATATAAATAGTTTAGTTATTAATTATCTTAGATTGTAAGATAAATCGAAAGTGGCGTCAACTATGAAATCTAAAAAAGAACTTATAGAAGAACTTAGCCAATCAATGCAGCGCTCTGGTACTCTGACTGTCCTGCATACAAATGCCGTTGCCGATAAGATCGGTATTAGCGCGACAGAGTTTGAGTCGATGGACGTCATTAGCCATAACCAGCCCATTAGCGCCGGGCACCTTGCGAACCGTTGTGGCCTGACGACCGGTGCGATTACCGGCATTGTTGACCGCCTCGAGCGGGCGGGCATGGTCAAGCGCGTTAGTGACCCAGAAGACCGCCGCCGCGTTCTTTTGGAGCCGGTCGAAAATAAAGAAAAGAGCAAACGCGTACGTGAGCTTTACCAGCCCATGAGTCGAGCCTTCGAAGAAATCGTCGAAGAATGTACGCCGGAACAGATTCAATTTTTAGTGGACATCCACAATAAAATGAGTGACCGGGTGGAAAAGATTATCGCCGAACTTCGCGAAAAGTAACTAGCTGCGGCGTTCAACGATGATCGTACACTTGGTAACAAGTGCGGCAATCGCGCCAACGGCAGCAAGCATAGGTGCTAAAAGCGCGCCAACGACGCCGATAGTCAGCGGCAGTTCAACCAATGTTTTGCCATCTTCACCCTTGATGATAATGCGGCGAATATTACCCTCGTTGACAAGCGACTTAACTTTTGCGAGCAGTTCCTCGCCGTTAACAGTGAATTCTTCAGTGGTTTTTTTATCAGTCATAATCTAAGTATAACAACGGGTTATAATATATACAGTGAATACAGCACTAGAAAACAAGCTAAAAACGTTGCCGCGCAGTTCTGGCGTGTATTTTCATAAGTCGCACACGGGCGAGATTATTTACGTTGGCAAGGCGGCGGTGCTCAAAAACCGGGTGCGGCAGTATTTTCAATCGCAGCGCGACATGGATATCAAGACCAGAGCATTGGTCGCTGAAATATATGATACCGATTGGGTAGAGACCGAAAGCGAAATCGACGCGCTGTTTTTAGAGAGCGAAATGGTCAAGCGCTATATGCCGCGCTACAATATATTGCTTCGCGACGACAAATCGCAGATGTTTGTGCGGATCGACATGAAGAGCGAATGGCCAACGGTCAGCTTTACCCGCAATCCGGCTGATGACGGCGCCGACTACTATGGCCCGTATTACAACGGTTTTGCTGTCAAGAAAGCGCTGCGCTATTTGCGCAAGATTTTTCCGTATTATACCAAGCCACCCAAGCCCGGTGAGCGCCCGAGTCTCGACGCGCATATCGGGCTCGATCCTCGACCAGGTACGACCAGCGAAGAATATAAGGTGACACTTCGCAAATTGGTGCGCTACATGGAAGGCGGCCGCAAAGCTTTGGCCCGTGAACTGGAGCGCGATATGCGGACGGCTGCAAGGCTGCATGACTTTGAGGCGGCCGCGAGCCTGCGTAATAAGCTGCGGGACCTTAGCGAGCTGCAGCGCCGTATTATGTTTGGCGACAAGGAATTTTTGAATATCAGCAAAGACCGGGCACTCAGTGACTTGCGTGAGCTTTTGGATCTGCAGAGAATCCCGGCACGTATTGAAGGGTATGATATTTCGCATATGAGCGGCACGAATGTCGTTGCGAGCATGGTGGTATTTACTAATGGCGTTTCCGATCGTGCTAATTACCGTAAATTCAAGGCAAAGCTGCAGCAAAATGACGACTACTACAATATGTACGAAACGCTCCTTCGGCGTCTGAGCGAAAAGAACCTCAAATCATGGGGAACGCCCGACCTATTGCTGATTGATGGTGGTAAAGGGCAACTCGACGCAGCGATCCGCGCTCAAGAAGAACGCGGCCTAGCGATTCCGATCATCAGTATCGCCAAGCGCGAGGAAGAGGTAGTTATTCATAAAACGCGCTCTCATATTACCGACGGCAAACTTATCGAGCTGATGGAAGAACCGATTCCAGGTGTCTCGGTCATGCGTTCGGGCGAGTACTATATGGTGAATCTCCACGCCGGACAGGTAAATGCTGGCTCGCACTCCAAAAATCTTCGCGGCGCACCCGTGCACTCTGCGTACAATGACGTCACCAAGCTGTTCCAGCGTATCCGTGACGAGTCGCATCGTTTCGCCGTAAGCTACCACACCGTCCTAAAGCGTGCCAAGCAAACCGCCAGTTCGATCGAGGATATTCCAGGTATTGGACCAGCCACGAGGCGTAAACTCATACGAACATTCGGCAGCCTGCGCGGCGTGCAAAATGCCACGTCCGAACAACTCGAGGCGGCAGTCGGCCAATCCAAGGCACTGCTGCTAAAACAGTATTTGCTGGAAAAGTAGCGCTTATGCTATAGTTGCCCTGAAAGGCAATGCCCGCATGATAAAAGACGTACTTGCTACACGGAAAAAAACGGCTGGTTTTACCATTGTAGAACTGATGGTCGTTGTTTCGGTCATTGTTATTCTGGCCGGTATCGTCTTGGTTGCGTACCCGGCGTATCTTACGACAACTCGCGACAACACCCGCAAGAGTGACTTGTCACAATTGGCTGCAGCACTGAGCGCCTACTCGTTAAAAAAGAACGACTTTGTTGGAGTAGGCAGCGGCTGCGGGCTTTTTGGTGATGGTAGCGGATGGCTGAACCTGAACTTCGACAATAGTGGTGGCTGGTATCCCAAGTCAATCCCTAAGTGCCTGCAAGAAGCTGGCGTCTTAAAATCAGAGGACAGTTTTGTCGATCCGTCTGGTTGCAAGTCGGATACGGGCGGTAAATGCGGTACTTCACCTACATCACCGACGACAGCCTATATGAAAGCCTCTTGTACGAAAAACGGGCAGCCGGTCGTGTACGTCATGGCTCGCCTTGAGGGCCAGCCGCGTCGTGACGCCGAGATAGATGCACTTTGTGATACGGGGAGTATTCCTTGGTTTAATGCCTCGAGCCAAAAATGGGGGACAAATTACGGAATGAACTATTACATCACGGTCAAGTAACGGGTGCATCTTTACCGTGGCCGGTGTATCATAAAATAGATGACGAATTTCTTTGCTTCTAACCGCGACCAGCTGACGACAAAACTCAAAGGCGGTATCGTCGTGCTGACAGCGCATACGGGCATGCAGCGCAACAACGACACGGCGTTCAGGTTTGAGCAAGAAGCTAATTTTTGGTGGCTTACCGGCATCGAGGTTCCCGACTGGTGGCTGATTATCGACGGCGTGCGCCGTAAAAGCTGGCTGGTTGCTCCGACTATCAGCAAAATTCATGAAGTGTTTGACGGCAGCCTCTCGCCCCAAGAAGCGCAGAAGATCAGCGGTGTCGACGAGGTGATTGGACGTGACGAGGCCAAGCAGCTCCTACGTGACCTGGCTAAAAAGCACAGTGTCGCGTACGCGCTCGGCGAAGAGCCGTACGTGGAATATTATAATTTTTCAATCAACCCAGCTGGCCGCAAGCTGCACGAAATGCTGGAGCGAACATTCAATGCCATTCAGGATTGCCGCAAAGACCTTGCCAAACTCCGTGCTGTTAAGCAGCCGGAAGAAATTACGCGTATTAAGAAAGCAATCGCTATTACTATCGACGGAATGGAACGCGTACGCGAGAACCTCGCAGGTTTCTCGTACGAATACGAAGTCGAGGCTGAGCTGACGCATGCTTTTAGAAAAGCTGGTGCCCAGGGACATTCGTTTGACCCGATCGTGTCTTCGGGTAAAAATACCTGCACGCTACATTACTTGGAAAATAACGAAAAACTCAAGAAAAAAACGCTGCTTCTTATGGATATCGGCGTCCGTTATAAAGGGTATGCTACCGATGTTGCCCGCACATATGCGCTCGGTGAGCCAACCAAGCGTCAGCGCGATGTCCACGCGGCCGTCCAGCAGGCTCAGGCAGAGATCATTCAGCTGCTCCAGCCTGAACTTTCGGTCGAACAGTATCAGCGTAGTGTTGATGAGATTATGGCTAAAGCACTTATGAGCCTTGGTTTAATGAAGGATGCTGGGGACGAAGAGGCGTATCACAAATATTTTCCGCATGCGATCGGCCACGGCCTTGGTGTTGACGTGCACGAAAGTCTTGGCGCGCCGCGGTCTCTGCAACCCGGCATGTTGCTGACAGTGGAGCCTGGCATCTATATTCCTGAAGAGGGGATCGGCGTTCGTATTGAGGATGATATTTTAATTACCGATAAAGGCCGGACAAACTTAAGCGCTCGCCTCTCGACAGATTTATAAGATACGGGTATAGTAAGAGCAGCTTATGAAAAAACAATTTTTTGTGTTTGTTTTACGCTGGATTCTCAACTCGATCGGGCTATGGGTAGCCGTGAGAATCTTTGGAACGGGATATAACGATACCGAGCTGGTGGCGAGTGTATGGGCGTTTCTGTTTGCAGGACTGATTTTTTCTATCGTTAACTCGATTCTCCGGCCGGTGGTCATTATTCTTTCTTTGCCGGCAATTTTACTGACGCTTGGATTGTTCACGATTATCGTCAACGGGTTTATGGTGTATATTTCACTTATCCTTGCGCCAGGTCTCCATATGACATTTTGGAACTCGGTGTTGGCCGGAATCGTATTAAGTTTGGTAAACTATATAGTAAGTAGCGCGTTGGAATTACAGTATGCACGCCGACGAGAGGAAAGATAATGAATATTGATAGTATTTTACAAATTGTGACCGTAGGCTCAGCATTGCTGATGATCCTTGCTATTCTGCTGCAGCAGCGTGGCGCGTCACTTGGTGCTGGTTTTGGTAGTTCAGGCGAACTGTACACGACCCGCCGCGGTCTCGACAAGAACCTTTTTGAGGTGACTATCGTCTTAGCGGTTATTTTCGTGTTATCTATTTTGGTTGGCCTGCTCTTGCCGGCATTTAATCTCTAGAAAGAGGACGTATGGCAGACGAAGAACGAGGGTGGAAGCAGTTTCAAAGGCTGACGTTCGATAGTAAAAAAATGTCGCGCCGCGTTAAAAAAGCCGAAGGCGCAACAATGCGTCATGCGCATAAGTTCATCGTTGGCCGCCTCGACAACATCAGGAACGTCCGCAGGCATATTATTGCCTGGCTTCTTTTGGTGGGAGTTATGATTATTGCCGTTGGCGTGCAGTACGTTTGGTTTCAAAACAGCTATAAAACGACTGCAGCCGCGCGCGGCGGCACCTATGCAGAAGCACTGCTCGGCCCAGTGGACACGCTTGATCCTTTGTATGCGTCATCGGATGCCGAACTCGCCGCCAGTCGTCTGCTGTTTTCGTCGCTCTTTAACTATGACGAGACAGGCCATTTGCACGGTGACCTTGCTCAGGATATGACGGTTGATAAAAGCGGCAGAATATACACCGTGAAGCTTCGGCCCGGTGTCATGTGGCATGACGGTTATGTGCTCACGGCAAAAGATGTGGCCTTTACTATTAACCTTATTAAAAACCCTGAAACACGATCGTCGCTGCGGATCAACTGGCAGGACATCACGGTAAAAGCCGTCGACGATTCCACTGTGCAGTTTCAGCTTCCGGCTGTCTATGCGGCATTTCCTAACGCATTGACGTTCTCGGTTTTGCCTGAGCATATTCTTGGTAATACGGCACCGGGAGCTATCAGGGAAAATACTTTTAGCCGCCAACCTGTGGGCAGTGGTCCTTTTAGCTTCAGGTTATTGCAAAGGATAGATGCCGGCCGTCAGCGCAAGGTAGTCCACATGGTCGCGTTTAACAAGTATTACGGCGGCACGCCGTTCATTAACAGGTTCGAAGTCCATGCTTACGATACTCAGGAATCTATCATTCGGGCACTCCGAACAGGCGAGGTAAGTGCGACCGCTAACCTTAACGGAAGCAGCGTATCGCAGCTTGGCAAAGGCGCATATACTATTATCGACAAGCCGGTGAACAGTGGCGTGTATGCTTTGTTTAACACCCAAAGTCCGATCTTGAAAGATAAAGCCGTGCGTCAGGCACTAGAGTTCGGCACCGATACGGCGGCGATCAGAAAATCACTCTCCGCTCCTGTACCGTCAC
Source organism: uncultured Candidatus Saccharibacteria bacterium (assembly GCA_946480595.1). The sequence continues at coordinate 15,335 of CAMLKC010000006.1, read as the reverse complement.
TTGATCTGCCGTTTATAAACGGCCAATTGACCGGTGAAGGCATTCCTCGCCCCGCTCCATTTAGTGCAGAAAAAGCAGCAAAGCTTTTGACACGCGCCGGCTGGACGCTAAAAGGTTCGGTACGCGAAAAGAAAGGCCAGCGCCTAGCTGTAACGATTGCGACCACAAAGAATGCTCAGTACGAAAAAGCGCTCGAGGAGCTTTCTGGTCAGTGGCGTAAGCTGGGCGTTCAGGTAAATACCAATGTCGTTAATACGACCGACCCGACATCGAATTTCGTGCAAAATGTGTTGCAACCGCGAAGCTACGATGTCCTGCTGTACGAACTCTTCATAGGTGCCGACCCGGATGTGTACGCGTATTGGCACTCGTCGCAGGTCGGGACAAACGGCTACAACTTCTCGAACTACAGTAATGGTACGGCGGATGACGCGCTCTCGAGTGCACGCTCGCGCCTTGAGCCAGAGCTTCGCAACGTCAAATACAAGGCATTTGCTCGGCAATGGGTGGCGGATGTTCCGGCAATCGGACTGTATCAGCCAGTGATGGAATATGTTTCTAATAAAAATATCCATGCAGTTGACGAATCATCGACGCTCGTCTCGGCGTATGATCGCTATGCCAATATTCTTGACTGGAACGTTGAGCAGAAATCAGTTTACAAAACCCCGTAACTACGCTATAATCGTCCAGGTTAACCCCTATGCGCGAGTGGCGGAATTGGTAGACGCGTCAGCTTGAGGGGCTGGTGAGCATTGCGCTCGTGGAGGTTCAAGTCCTCTCTCGCGCACCAAAGAAAAAACCCGGATTATAACTCGGGTTTTTTCTTTGGTCTTGCGGTGTGAATACGCTATTTTCTGCTATAATATCCTAGATGGCGCGTTGGCGGAGCGGTTACGCGGAGGTCTGCAAAACCTTTTAGACGAGTTCGACTCTCGTACGTGCCTCCATAAGTTGATGTTAGGCGCGGATGGTGGAATTGGTAGACACGAGAGACTTAAAATCTCTTGGCCATTACGGTCGTGCGGGTTCAAGTCCCGCTCTGCGCACCACAAAGCAAGAAGCCGATTTCGATCGGCTTTTTACTTTGTGAGAACCCGAAGAAAATCTTCTGCCCAGTCGGACGCTTGGTGTTGCTCGACCTCACGGCGGAGCATCTTCCAACGTTCCTTTTTTTCGTGCTGCGGCATGGTGAGGGCTCGCCGTAACGCGGTGGTTATAGCCCGGGTGTTTTTTGCAGGGACAATCAGTGCATGGTCAAGTTGCCGCGCTGCGCCCATTGTTTTACTGATGACGAGCACTCCCGGCTCTTTTCGCGCGGCCACGTATTCTTTGGCAATAAGGTTCATGCCGTCGGCGACCGGCGTATTGAGGTGAATGTCTGCAACTTGGTACCACGCAGTCATTTCCTGCTGTCCCATATTGTCATACGAGTAGACGACGGGTAGCCAGGTTTTTGTAGCGAACTTTTTGTTAATTGAGGCCACAAGCTCTTCAATCTCCTCTCGCAGTTCGCGGTATTCCAAGACCGACTCGCGCGACGGGGCCACGTTAAGCCGGTAGACGATGTCGTGGCGGGTATGTTTTCCTAGGAGTTGTTCATAGGCCTTCAGCTGTGTAATAACACCCTTTGTGTAGTCCAGGCGAGAAAGCGAAAAAATAACAGTTTGGCGGGCGAACGTTTTTTTAAACGAAGCTGCGAGTTTCGTAATAGATCTGGCATCGGGCGGCGAGTCAAAGCTAGCAAAGTCGATGCCAATGGGGAACGACTTTACGGTAGGTATGTGCGCATGGGGCGAAAGCAAGGCAAGCGACTGCTTAAACCGGCGGACGTCGCGACCAACCTGCAAGCCAATGACATCTGCTTGAAGCAGACTCGTCATAATTTGTCGGAAATGCGGGACATGTGCCGCGAATTTGGGCGAGGGAAAAGGCGTGTGTAGGAAAAAGCCTATTCGGTTCTTAATACCACGGCTACGGAGCATGCCGGGAAGCAGCATCAGGTGGTAGTCGTGTACCCAGATGATGTCTGAAGGCGTGATGGTCGCTTCGATTGCATCTGCAAAACGCCGAGTCACCGATTGGACATCTTGCCAAAGGTCATCAGAAAAAGGGGATGTCGTCGGCAATCCATGGGCGAGCGGCCATAGAATACCATTAGAAAAACCGTCGTAGTAGCCGGCGATTTCTTTTTTTGTAAGGTTAACCGGCGCAACATAGTCCGGTAGCTCAAGCGATAGGAGGTCGCTGGAGGAAAGCTGACAACGAAAACCAGTCCACCCAACCCAATGTGAACTATTCTGGTCAAAAAGCGAGGCAAGTGCGGTCGCTAGCCCCCCGTTGCTGCGGGAGAGAGAAAGAACACCATGTTCTTCGCGTACGCTAACCGGCAAGCGGTTGGACGCGATGATAAGTCGGCGAACCATGTGCATCTACTGTAGCATGTTTTATAATCAAATGAATGGATAAAAACCAGCTACAGAGTGACTATTCCCATGCAGAAAGCCGGTTGCTGCTACTGGATTATGATGGCGTCCTCGCGCCGATCAAACCACTACCCGAGCAGGCGGCCCCAGAGGAGCGAGTGAAGCGTCTTCTCGAAAAACTTGTCGCCGACCCTCGCAATGTTTGCGTAGTGATTAGCGGCCGCCCCCGGGAAACGCTCGAAGATTGGCTGGGTGACTTACCGCTTTCGTTTGCTGCCGAGCATGGTCTTTGGCGCCGTCAGCCGGGCAGCGAATGGGTGTCCGTGACAAAGGTTCAGACTGCCTGGAAACAAGAAATCCGTACTATTATGGAAAAAACCGCTTCGATGCTTGAAGGGTCCTTTGTGGAGGAAAAATCCGCAGCCATTGCGTTCCACTACCGAAATTCTCCTATGGATACCGCAGAGAGAGTAGTTCCACAGCTTATTGCCCTGTTAACTCCTGAGGCGACCAAGTTTTCGCTCCGCATTCTAGAGGGCAAAAAGGTCATAGAGCTCATCCCGGCGAGCGTCGACAAAGGAATGGCGGCACTGTTTTGGCTTGAGGCAAGGCAATGGGACTTTATACTGGCAGTGGGAGATGACATTACCGACGAGGCGCTATTTAAAGCAGCTCCCCTCGCGGCGTATACGGTAAAGGTTGGTGCGCCTCCGACGGCCGCCCGAATGCAGATTCCATCTCAAGCCAGCTTCGTAGAATTACTCGAATCTCTCGCTGATTTAATGTAAAAATGCTATAATGAAGGTACAATTAAGCAGCTAATTTAAGGGGAATATCAGAAAAATGATCGCATTTTGGGTGATACTAGGCATCGTCGTACTTTTGGCGTTGTTCTTGTGGATGACATATAACGGACTCGTGACACTAAAAGTACGGGTTGATGAAGCCTGGAGCGATATTACCGTCCAGCTAAAACGCCGTCTTGACCTTATTCCTAACCTGGTGAACAGTGTCAAGGGATATGCAGCACATGAATCGGGTGTATTTGAAAAGGTAACTGAAGCTCGTGCCAACGCATTGAACGCTCAGGGCGTACAAGAAACAGCCGCCGCTGAAAACCAATTTGAAGGCGCGCTTAAAAGCTTGTTTGCCGTTGCTGAAAGCTACCCAGACCTAAAGGCGAACCAGAACTTCCTCCAGCTTCAGCAGGAACTGGTAGACACTGAAGACAAAATCCAGGCTGCTCGCCGGTTCTACAACAGCGGTGTTCGCGACCTCAACACGAAGATCCAGATTTTCCCAAACAATGTCTTTGCTGGCATGCTAGGGTTTAAATCCCGTGAGTTCTTCGAAGTAGAAGACATGGCAAAAGCAAGTGAGCCAGTTGAAGTTAAGTTCTAGTCATTAGGTACTATGTATAACGCAATTGCAGCTAACAAACGCAACACGGTCATCATTATGGCCGTGTTTGTCGGGCTTATCGGGGCAGTAGGCTGGGCGGTCAGCTATGTCAATGGTGATCAATCAATTGCATATTGGGTGATCGGTGTCGCCGCTATTTATGCTTTGATCCAGTACTTTTTGGCCAGCAAACTAGCCCTGGCAATCAACGGCGCGCAGCAGATCGAGAAAAAAGACAACCCTCGACTGTACCGGATTGTTGAAAACTTGACAATCACCACCGGCATGCCAATGCCAAAGGTGTATATTATCGAGGATCCTGCACCGAACGCCTTTGCGACGGGCCGTGACCCAAAACATGCGGTCGTCGCTGCTACTACGGGTATTCTTGACGTCATGAACGATCGTGAGCTCGAAGCAGTGATGGCGCACGAAATCAGTCATGTGCGCAACTACGATATACGGGTGAGTATGATTGCCTTCGGCCTAGTAAGCGCAATAGCGTTACTTTCTGATATTGCGCTTCGTATGATGTTTTTTGGAGGGGACCGTCGGGATAGTAATAGTAACCCGGTCGTTTTGATTATCGGTGTCGTGCTCATTATTTTGGCACCGATAATTGCCGCCATGATCCAGATGGCTGTTAGCCGTCAGCGTGAATACCTGGCTGATGCCAGTGGTGCGATGACAACACGCGATTCCGAAGGGCTTGCCAGTGCTCTGGAAAAACTGCAACAGTTTGGCCGGCCGCTACAACACCAAAACAGCGCTTCTGCGCACTTGTTTTTTAGCAATCCATTGAAGCCGAACGCCTTTAGCAAGCTGTTTAGCACACATCCGCCAATCGAAGAACGCATTGCTCGGCTTCGTAAAAACGCCACCAAATTTTAGCAGAAAGAACGCTCGGACATGCCATCGAAAAAAACGGTATCTCAAAAAAAGCAGCCCGCTTCAAAGCAAAAGCCAGCATCGTTTATTAATCGTTTGAAGGAGAAAACGGCCACTCCCATTCGTCGTCGAACGAAAGGTCTGTTGAACCGCCGCCCTCATCGTAGCTTTCAGCAGACAAGGCGCCGCGACTATGTACGCTCGCTAAAATTGCCGGGATACTGGGCATTTACCAATTATGTCCGTAGGACACTCTGGAAAAGCCGAAAAGTGTTTGCTGCGCTACTGGGGGTGTACCTTGTATTGTCTGTTCTTTTGATTGGTATAGCGTCACAAGATACATACACTGAGCTGAGTAGTGTCCTGCGCGAAACGGGTAGCGAAGTCTTCAAGGGCAACTGGGGCGAAATGGGCCAGGCCGGGCTACTGCTGATTACGGGAGTAACGGGCCAATTTAATGCGGCACCTACAGAGGCGCAGCAGGTTTACGCAGTTATTTTTGTCTTCTTTACGTGGCTGACGACCGTTTGGCTGCTTCGGGCAATACTTGCCGGCAAAAAGCCGAGGCTTCGTGATGGTTTGTATAACGCCGGTGCGCCGGTGCTTCCGACGGCACTTGTCGGACTGCTACTGCTTGCGCAGCTGTTCCCACTTGCCGTGGCGATTTTGGGCTTTTCTGCCCTGGTACCGCTTGGCGTCCTAGAGGGTGGCGTAGAGTCGATGTTATTCTGGACGGCAGCACTGCTACTGGTTTCGCTGTCGCTGTACTGGGTGACGGCAACGTTGATTGCACTGGTTGTCGTGACGCTTCCTGGTATGTACCCGATGCAGGCTATCAAAGCGGCGGGCGATCTGGTTATTGGCCGGCGAGTTCGTATTTTATTGCGGTTTTTATGGTTAATACTCATTACCGCGGTTGGCTGGGTACTTATTATGGTGCCGGTGATTCTTCTTGATACTTGGCTAAAAGGCATGTGGCCGGTTATCTCATGGATTCCAGTCGTTCCCGTCATGCTGCTGGTCATGGGCACGGCAACAATCGTATGGACCGCGAGCTACATTTATCTATTTTACCGGAGAGTAGTCGATGACGACGCAGCCCCAGCCTAGCCAACGCGCCCGTGAACTGCGCGAACTTTTAGCTAAATACAGCTACGAATACCATGTGCTTGATATGCCATCAGTAGATGATGCTGTGTACGACAGCTTGTTTGGCGAACTCAAAAAGATCGAGGCGGAACACCCTGAACTTATTACGCCGGATAGCCCCACGCAGCGTGTTGGCAATGAACTGTTGGGCGGGTTTAAAAAGGTGCAGCACTCGAGCCGGATGCTGAGTCTTAATGATGTTTTTGATCGCTCCGAAGTCGAGGCATGGGTGGGCCGTATGGACAAGTTGCTTCCTGGTACCCGGCACGAGTTCTTTGCCGATATAAAAATGGATGGCTTAGCCTGTGCGCTGGTATATGAAGATGGCATATTTGTTCGTGCGGTGACTCGTGGCGACAGCTTTATTGGCGAGGACGTGACGGCGAATGTCCGTACTATTAAGAACGTGCCGCTTCGTCTTTACGAACAAAAAGAGTTTGAAAACTTCTTAAGCGGTCGAACGGAGATACGCGGCGAGATTGTCATGTTAAAGAAAGACTTTGCCCGGCTCAATGAGGCACGGGAGGCGACCGGCGAGCCGAAGTTTGCCAACCCTCGCAACCTGGCAGCTGGGACGATTCGTCAGCTGGATCCAAAACTAGTTGCGGCACGGCCGCTCCACTTTAGAGCGTATGATATTCTTCGCGATACCCCTGATGAAATTCCAACGAACATGTTTGCCTACGAAGCAATTACCGCTCTGGGTCTTAACCGTAACATGCAGGCGAGCGTGTTTACGAGTGTTGGCGATGTTATGAAATTTGTCGATATGTGGGATCAAAAACGAGATGACCTGCCGTTTAATACCGACGGTTTAGTGATCAAAATAAATAACCGGGCGCAGTTTCGTGAGCTGGGAACAGTCGGCAAACAGCCCCGCGGTGCGGTTGCTTACAAATACGCGGCCGAACAGGCAACGACCATAGTAAAAGACATTGTCATAAGTATTGGTCGGACCGGGGCGGCAACGCCCGTTGCTGTTTTTGACCCGGTAGTCGTGGCGGGGACGACAGTCCAACATGCCAGCCTCCATAATGCTGACGAGATTGCGCGTCTAGACGTGCGTATTGGTGATACGGTGATTATTTTCAAGGCCGGAGACATTATTCCGCAGGTGAAAAGCGTCGTTACCGAGCTTCGCCCCGCGGACACCAAAGCGGTAGAGTTTGAAACGATGCTGAAAGAACAGTATCCTGAGCTGGAGTTTGACCGCCCCGAGGGTGAGGCTGTCTACCGTGTAAAGGGCGCGTCGGGACCGCTGCTTTTAAAGCGAGCACTCGAGCACTTTGCGTCCAAGGGTGCGCTTGATATCGATACGCTGGGCGAGAAGAATGTCACCGCTCTGGTTGATGCCGGCTTGGTGCGTGATCTGGCCGATATTTACACGCTCAGCAAAGAGCAGTTACTGACGCTCGAACGCTTTGCTGACATATCCGCCTCCAAGCTAGTCACTGCTATTCAGGATAAAAAGTCGCCACAACTTGAAAAGTTTATTTACGGCCTTGGGATTCGTCACGTTGGTGCGCAGACGGCAATCGATCTCGCAAAAGCATTTATGTCTGTCGAAAACCTGCAGCACGCAACCATAGATGAGCTCCTGGCTATTGAAGGGGTAGGCAAAGTGGTGGCCGAAAGCATCGCCGCATGGTTTGCCGAGCCTGATAACGAAGAGCTGCTGGAAAAGTTTAAGGCCGTGGGCGTTGTGCCTCACTTCGAGAAAAAACAGGGTAAACTGGCTGGCGTGAATTTTGTTATTACTGGGAGTATCGAAGGCGTGAGCCGTGAAGAAGCCGCTGATCGTATCCGAGCTCAAGGCGGTACGTTTCAGACATCGGTCGCAAAAGACACGACCTACCTTGTTGCCGGAGGTAAGGTGGGCGAGAGCAAGCTCAAAAAAGCAACCCAGTACGGCACGAAAATCATTTCACCGCAGGAGTTCGAAGCGCTGTTAGCGTAAGACGGCGGTGGCTTCGTCGGCCATCTTGCCAAGGCTTGCTGACATGAATCCTTCGGGTAGCAGCTCGCTGGAATCAGTAATAACTACTTCTTTCAATTTGTTGGTTGTCGAATAAACCGCGATTGGTTTGTTCTGTATGCGCGAAAAATCGTGCAGCATCTGACGGCAGTTTCCACATGGAGAAAGCGGCTTCGGCTCTTTGTCGTCGAGCCGGCTGTTGGTGAGGTATATTTTCTCGACATTGCTATCGCCGGCAGCGACCGCAGCAGCAAGCGCGTTTGCCTCGGCACACGAGAGCGTGCAGTTAGATAAAAAGATATTATTGCCAAAATGACGGCCGTTTTTTGTTGTGGCAACAGCACTTGTGTGAGGATTACTAACCTTATTGAGTGCGCGCGAAAGGCGCTCGGCGGCTGCTTTCAGACAATCTTGGTCTTCTTTTGAGAGCTCGGTAAAGGCAATGGTTTTCATACAACCAGTATACTGCAGATATGTCATACTAAAAGGCATGAATGAATTTGACGATCTTCCAGCTATTGAACCCGGGATATACGAGCACTATAAAGGCAACCTTTACCGCGTTCACGGCGTGGGCTGCAACACTGAAGTTCACGAGTATTACGTGGTGTATTCTCCGGCCGAACCAAAGGCTGGTATTCCCGAGTTTTGGCTTCGCCCATACGCGATGTTCTTAGAAACCGTCGAGGTGGACGGGCAAATAATCCCACGCTTCAAAAAGCTAAAAGACTAGCGGCTTGTGATATAGTAAGAGCACATGCGTTATCTTAAAACCGACAAACTATACTGCTTTTCTCCGCCAGTCATGCTGGCAACATTTATCATCGAAATTATCGGAGCTCTTTATGTGATCTTCCGGTTTAAGCTGACGCCAGTATCACGACTGGCGGCTGGTATTCTGGCAGGACTTGCCGTATTCCAGCTGGCCGAATACAACGTCTGCGAAGGCGCGTGGGGTGTCGATAGCCTTACCTGGGCGCGAATAGGATACGTGGCAATTACGCTTTTGCCGCCCCTTGGTTTGCATCTTGCGACCAAAATCGCAGGGAAACCACAAAAGCGTCTGGTGGCAAGTGCCTACGGAGCGGCGGCAATATTTGCTGGCATTTTCTTGTTTGTAGGCCATGGTATGCAAAGTCAGCAGTGCCTTGGTAATTACGTTATATTCACGATAGCACCATGGGCGACGCTTGCTTACGCAGTGTATTACTACGGCTTGCTTCTTTTGACGGTCGGCTATGCGCTGCGCGCAGCAAAAGGCATCAAGAACAAACTCAAGCGCGAGTCTCTTGGCTTTTTGGCAGTAGGGTACATGGCGTTCATTTTGCCGACAACCGCAGCGAACTTCATTGACCCTTCAACACTCGCCGGTATTCCATCGATCATGTGTGGTTTTGCGGTTATATTAGCAGTCATACTCTCTACGGTTGTTATTCCGAAATACTATGAAAGCGGATTGATTGTGAAAAGCAGCAGCTTGCGTTACCATAAGGACAATGGTAAAACCAGCTAGTATTCAGGCGGACGGACTTGTCGTTGAAAAGGAGCGGAAGCGAATTTTAGACGACCTGACATTCTCTATCCCTGCGGGGACTCTCACTGGCCTGATAGGGCCGAGCGGCTCAGGCAAAACCACTCTTATTCGTTCTATCGTTGGCGTGCAGATCGCAAAAAGCGGAAGCCTGACGGTTCTTGGCGAAAGCGCCGGAAGCAAACAGCTGCGAAGCCGTATCGGGTATGTTACACAGGCCCCGGCCGTGTACGATGACCTGACCGTCGAACAAAACCTCCGTTATTTTGCTGTGCTTGTAAAAGCCTCGCGTGCCCAGGTAAACAAGGTGATTGAAGAGGTGCACCTGGAGCATCGCCGCAAAGGTCTTGTAAAAGATCTGTCTGGCGGTGAACGTGCCCGAGTTTCATTGGGCTTAGCGCTCCTTGGCGACCCGGAAGTATTGATTCTTGACGAGCCGACAGTGGGTCTTGACCCGCTGCTGCGCCGCGATTTGTGGGATCTTTTTGGCAAGCTGGCAGAGCAGGGGAAAACGCTGCTGATCTCTAGTCATGTTATGGACGAAGCGGAGCGCTGCAGCCGGCTACTCCTTTTACGCGGCGGCAAGTTACTCTGGCATGATACGAAAGACCAGCTATTGCAAACAACAGGCGCAGCTTCGGTTGAAGAAGCGTTTATCCGTATGACCGACAAAAAGGAGATGAAATAATGTATCACCTAAGGGCGACACTTGCGACGACTGCCCGGATCATGCGCCAACTTTCGCACGACCCGCGCACGCTCGTCCTTCTGTTTATTGTTCCTTGCGTGTTACTATCACTGCTCCGCTGGCTGTTTGATGACACGCTCGAAGTATTCAACCGGGTGGGACCGGCTTTCCTGGGCCTGTTTCCATTCATCATTATGTTCCTTATCACTTCTATTACGACGCTCCGCGAGCGCACGGTCGGCACGCTGGAGCGGCTAATGACTATGCCGATAGGCAAGCTTGACCTTATTTTAGGCTACATGATTACCTTTGGGCTGATTGCTATGGTCCAGGCGTTGCTTGCCAGTACCTTACTGCTCTATGGCCTAGGACTCGATATTGCTGGTCCTGATTGGTTTATGGTAGTGATGGCGGTGGCGGATGCGCTATTGGGCGCGGCCCTCGGGCTGTTTGTGAGCGCTTTTGCCCGGACGGAATTTCAGGCAATCCAGTTTATGCCGGCGTTTATTTTTCCGCAGCTACTCGTGGGCGGGCTACTGGTGCCGCTTAACCAAATGCCGGATTTGCTGGAAAAAATAGCGTATTGCCTGCCGTTGACCTATGCGCTTGATGCGCTGGGCAGTATTGCGGTAAATGCAGATCTGACGAATGATGCTTGGCGCGACCTGTGGGTGGTGTTGGGCTGTATGGTAGTGGCGGTCTTGCTTGGCGCGCTAACGCTGCGGCGGAAAACTCGCTAATTTTTCCAAATTCGGGTACCATACGTATATATGCAAGAGATGAAGCGACGGTCGAAGCGGGTCGGCACTGCCATTGTTGGTGGGCTGGTGCTTGTTGTTGGCGTAATCGCTATTCCGTATCCTGGCCCTGGCTGGCTGATTGTCTTTACGGGACTTGCTATTCTTGCCACCGAGTTCCCTTGGGCGCGGCGAGTGCTCGACAAGGCACGCGGTGAATACGACAAATGGCAGCAGTGGCTAAAACGTCAAAAACTTGTCGTTCGTGGCCTGGTGATTGCTTTTACTTGCCTGGTGGTCGTGCTGACGCTTTGGCTGCTTAACATGTACGGTTTTTTTGACAAGCTATTAGGACTTAATTGGCAATGGCTCCACTCGCCACTAGGAATTTTTAAATGAAATCTCCGCTATTCGTAACCGGCAACCAACACAAAACCGACCATTTATCGCGGCTGCTAGAGCTGCCGCTTGAACACATTAAGCTTGATCTCGATGAAATCCAGTCGGCAGATTTGGAAGAAGTTGCCTCACACAAAGCCAAGCAGGCGTATAGCCTGGTAAAACGGCCGGTATTTGTCGAAGACGTGGCGCTTGGGTTTGAGGCACTCGGTGGCTTGCCCGGTCCTTTCATAAAGTTTTTCCTTGAAGAAGACAGCGGAATGGAAAAACTATGCCGGATGCTCGACGGTTTTTCCTCGCGAAAAGCGCGCGGTGAATGTGTGTTCGCGTACTACGACGGCGATCGGCTCGAGCTTTTCCGAGGTGGCATCGAAGGGGTGATTTCACAGCACCCGCGGGGAAAAGACGGCTTTGGCTGGGATCCAATTTTTTGCCCCGACGGTTATGGTGGACGAACGCGCGCCGAGCTTAACGAAGACGAATATGCCGAGCTCTACCAAATTATCAAACCTGTACCTGCGCTGCGTTATTTTCTTTTACAGTAGTTTCTCCTCTGGAAACGGTCTATAATAAAGTAAATGTCCCGACGAAAAAAGAACGACAAACGCAAGTTAAGCTCGCGGGAACGCGCGACGGCTATTTTTCGTGTTGCTCGGCTGACGTTTAAAGCCGCGCCGCTGGCTGTCATCGTAAAGGTTATTGGCTCTATTGTAACGGCTGTGCTGCCAATTGTAACGACCTACTTTGCCGCTCTTACTACGACTGAGCTTGCCAAGGCATATGCCGGATCTGAGGGCGCGGGCGAGCAGGCGATTCTCTTCGTTATTATCACGGCCGGGCTGGGCGTTGCCATGACAGCCTGGAGCAGTTTTGAACAATATATCAACGAGTTGACGCGTTACAGGGTCGAAGCGGCTATGAACGACCGTATGTATGAGCATTTTTTATCGCTCGATTTTTGGCGATACGACGACAAAACAACGGCCGATCTTTTTGATAAAGCCAAGAACTTTGCCAACTTTTTTGCGTATGTATTCGACCGGCTGGCCGGGCTGATGACCCAGTTCATTACCATGGTCGCAGGGTTGGTTGCGCTGGTGTTCGTTAGTTGGTGGCTTGGCGTTATTCTTATTGCAGCGGTCATTCCGAGCGTGATCATTCAGTTCAAACTATCTCGTAAGCAAATCGAGCATTGGAATAAAAATGTTGAGACTCGTCGCCAAAAGAACATGATTGAGTGGCAGATGTTCGAGCCAAAATATATTGCCGAGCTGCGCCTGTACGGCATGGCGCGCTATTTGCTTGACCTGCGTATGAAACTGCGCGACACCGACGAAAAAGAGCGAATTGAATTTGAGCGCCAATACATCTTTAAGCGCTTTGGCGCTGATACGCTGCAGGCTGGCGCCGAGGTCATTGCCCTGGTGTATACGACCCTGCAGATTATCGCGCATACTCAGCCGATCGGCCAGTTCCTGTACGTGCAGCAAGTGGTATCGCGGGCACTGAGCGGTTCGAGTGGTTTTGTCGGACAACTGAATACGCTCGACGAAGACCTGGCGAACCTGTTTGACTACCAGGAGTTTATGGAACTGCCACTACATCAGCGAGAAGGGGCCAAGCTGGCTGTGCAGCCGGAACTTATTGAGCTCAAATCGGTGTCGTTTCACTACCCGCAGACCGACAAAAATGTCCTGCACGACGTTTCGCTGTCTATCAAAAAAGGCCAGCATGTAGCGATTGTCGGGGAAAACGGTGCAGGCAAGTCGACGCTTATTAAAATACTGACGGGTTTGTATCAGCCGACTAAGGGCGAACTTTTGCTTGACGGCAAGAGTCTTAGTGAACACGATATTTCTTCGTGGCATTCGCAGCTTGGTGTCCTGCAGCAAAACTACCTGGCGTATATATTTGCAAACGCCCGCGATAACATATATTTCGGTGATGTTAGCGCACCGCTTGATAAAAAGCGCCTCGATGACGCCATCGACCGCGCCGAGGCCAGGACGTTCCTGGAAAAACTGCCAAAAGGACTTGATAGTTTCCTTAGTACTTGGATGGAGCACAATGACGGCACGAACGGCACTGATCTTTCGGGCGGACAGTGGCAGCGGTTGGCGCTAGCGCGAAACTTTTACCGGGACAGCCCGATTATTATCCTCGACGAACCAACCTCGGCCATCGATGCACTTGCCGAGTCGCGTATATTCAAACGCTTGTTTGAGGATAAAAAGAGGACGGTCATTGCTATTAGCCACCGCCTGACGACTATCGAAAAATCAGACGTGATCTTTATGCTGAAAGACGGCAAGATCGTCGAGCGCGGCACGCATAAAGAGCTGGTGGCTCGTGGCGGCGCCTACTACACAATGTTTGAATCGCAGCTTCACTAAAAAATAATGACCAACAAAAATATCCCGCTCTTACGAACGGGATATTTGAATTGCGGACTGAATTACCAGCTGCGCTGACGGAATGATCCGCCACCGTTGCCACCGCGGCTGTTACCACCGCCGTTACCGCCGCCGTTGAAATCACGACGAGGTCGGTCTTCCTTTGGGCGTGCAAGACCAACGCTGATTGTGCGTCCGTCAAGCTCTTTACCGTCGAGCTGGTCTACGGCTTTTTGGTTGTTGGCTTCGTCAGTATATTCGACAAATCCGAAACCTTTAGAGCGGCCTGTGTCACGGTCAGTGATGACGCGTGCGCTTGCAACTTCGCCAATTTGCTCAAAATGAGCTTTAAGGCTGTCATCAGTAGTGCTGTAAGCTAGGCTACCGATGAATAGATTTTGCTGTGCCATGTACTTTGGTACTCTTTTCTCGTTACTTGTATCGTCGTCAGATCGACCATAGTCGCTTGCAAGAAAGAGTATCCACTAGAGAATGCCTTCACGCATCGCGTATGCTTCTGAACATTGCTTATTTAAGCATAATCGCCTGCCTATTGCTAGCATAAGCTTGTATTTACCTGTACTTCGGAGCATAATGGGGGCAAGCTGGTACGCTACAACGGGGTACCCCGAGCGTATAGTAAAACAAACATCACTAAAACGTGACGTGCCCCAGGGTGGGCGCGTAGCAGCCTAGAAGATCCGCCTCTGGAAATAGAGGGGGATCTTTGCTATACTGGGGAGCGTTCGGGGCATTGGCGCAGTTGGCTAGCGCGCTTCCATGGCATGGAAGAGGTCATCGGTTCGAATCCGATATGCTCCACCACGAAATTATCAAACTCGCCGCATTGGCGAGTTTTTGTATGCGAACTTATAACGTAGAGAGGCTTGTATGTTGTATCTTTGATATACTTTAAACATAGGCGCTTATTAAGATGAAAAACAGACTAATTTCGGTGCTTCGACTAAAATTCCTGCTCCCTGGGGTTTTAGTTGTCGTCATCGGGGTTGTGACGATTGCTTGGCTGGTGTCTCAGGGTGGTAATTCCGCTGGCAATCCTTCGCGAGGTGAAACCATTCATCACCCGGCAGACGATACAAAAAAGCCTCTCACGGTGAGCCTCGGCGTTACTACGCCAGACAAAGCCGTCCGCGGCGACGTTACCATCAGTCTTAAGGTCGACGATCTTAGCCGGGTTGTTCGTGCCGAATATTATGTTGATCAAACATTTGCTAGCGTCACGTATGCGTACCCATTTAGCTACAAGCTCGATACCACTACCCTGAGTGATGGCGAACATACGATTACGGCAAAAGTGTTCGACAAAAGTGGCGATGTTTACGAAACGCCACCGGTAACGATCTTTGTAAAGAACGCATCGAATGAAAATGGGGGAGGCGGATCCGAGAGTGTTCAGAGTGTCGCTAAGAGCACCCAATTGAATACGTCAAAGCAAGACGATTCAGTTTCCCAGACTCCAGACGACGATACGCCACCAGACACTGACCCGACAAATCAGGATGATACAACCGCACCAACTTCTCCCGGTAATTTGGTGCTGTCAGCAGATGATGGCTATACGACACATCTTTCGTGGGTGACAAGCAGCGATAACGTCGGCGTCACTGGCTACCAGGTATATCGCGACGGTGACGAAATAGGATCTGTCGTAAGCGCCGGTACGACATCGTTCGTGGATCAAGATCGGAAGAGCGTCGTGTAGGGAAAGAGTGTAGATCTCGGTGGTC
>CAMLKC010000005.1 GCA_946480595.1 uncultured Candidatus Saccharibacteria bacterium | reverse complement strand
TATGGCGGAGAGAACAGGATTCGAACCTGCGATTGAGTTGCCCCAATACACGCTTTCCAAGCGTGCGCCTTCAACCACTCGGCCACCTCTCCAATATCGCCTATTATACCAGTTGTATAATTTACGCCCTAGTTATGGTTGCTTTTCTCTTTACGCCATCCCTATAATAAAGAGAGAATGGCCAAAAAGAAAACACCGCCCGTTATCGAACTAAAGGGCCTTACAAAGCGATATGGAATGGGCGACGCCGAGCACATTGCTCTTGATGCTATCGACCTTCAGATTGAGAAAGGTGAGTTCATCGCCATCATGGGGCCAAGCGGCTGCGGCAAAACAACCCTTCTCAATATTCTTGGACTGCTCGACCGTGCAAGTGACGGTGAGTATTTTCTTGACGATAAAGCCGTCGAGAAGATGTCGCCGGCGCGGCACGCCCGTATTCGCAGCCAGCAAATCGGCTTTGTCTTTCAAAGTTTTAACCTTATTAACCGCCTCAACGTTATTGAAAACGTCGCCCTACCCCTCGCCTACAAAGGCATGAGTCGCATGCGCCGCTTAAAACAGGCCAGTGATAGTCTCAAGAACTTTCATCTCTCCGAACGCGAGTACTATATGCCATGGCAGCTTTCAGGCGGCCAAATGCAGCGTGTCGCCATTGCCCGCGCCCTGGTAAACAACCCGTCGATTATTCTGGCTGACGAACCTACCGGCAACTTGGACAGCAAAGCCAGCCACATTATCATGGAAGAACTCTCCGACATCCATAAACGCGGCAATACTATCATCATGGTCACGCACAACCCCGACCTGACCACCTACGCCTCTCGCGTCATTCGCATGCTTGACGGCCAAATCGACAGCGACACCAAAACCCCTATCGAAATCAAAAACCCCGCCGAAAAAGTATCCCTGAGCAGCCGCCGCACAAAAGCCGTAAAGTCCTCCAAAAAAGCTAAGTCGAAAGCGAAGAAAAAATGAACCGCCCATTAATCATCGAGCATTTCCAAAACGCGTATCATTCGCTAAAAATCACCAAGATGCGCACCGTTCTGACAACGGCTGGCGTCGCAATTGGGGTTGCGGCTATTACTATTGTCCTTTCGCTTAGCAGTGGCATCTCACAGGTGATCTCCAGCCAGATCACGGCGCTTGGTGGTAATATTGCCGTTATCCGACCGGGCATGCCCATCAGGGGCCTAGAAGGCTTCACTAACCCCACTACCGAGCAAACATATACCACCAGTACCCTTACCGAACAGGACTATGACGACATTTTGGACATGAAAGGAGTCGAAGGTGCGGCGCCTCTTATGATCATTAACAGCTCGCTTCGCTCCAACTCCAACACCATTCGAAACGGTACTATCGTCGCCACCACCCCAGATCTTGCAGATATCGCCCAGCTTCCTCTGCGCGACGGTCAGTTTATCGACAGTGTCACCAATAAAAACACAGCCGTCGTCGGCGCAAAGCTATCCATTGAGCTCTTTGGCACTGACCAACCTATCGGCCAGACATTCGTTTCAGGCGGGCAGCAGTTTACCGTTATTGGTGTCATAAAACCAACCAATAATCCTATCAACTTTAACAGCGTTGATTTCGACCACGCAGCCGTGCTCAGTCTTGAGGCCGGCAAGAGCTTCCACCAAGGCACCGCTCAAATCCAGCAGATCAACGTAAAAGTGAACAGCCAGAAAGAACTCCCTGAAGTCATCAAACGAATCGACAAAAAGCTCACCAATAGCCACCTGGATGAAAAAGACTTCACCATTCTTACCGGCGATGCCATAGCCCAGCCAGCCAACCGGTTCTTTTCAGCAATCACCTTTGTCATGACTTTAATTGCGGCCATTTCCCTCGTAGTCGGTGGTGTCGGTATTATGAATATAATGCTGGTGGGCGTTGCCGAGCGAACCCGCGAAATCGGCCTGCGAAAAGCCGTCGGTGCCAGCAACGGCAATATTATTGTGCAGTTTCTGGTCGAGTCGCTTATCATTAGCGCACTTGGCGGTCTGATCGGGTACGTTGGCGGCTACGTGCTGGCATTTCTTATTAGCACTTTCCTGACGTTCACTCCTGCGCTCAACTGGCAGATCGCCTTAGCTGCGCTGAGCACGTCCGTGATTGTCGGTGTTGTATTCGGTTTATACCCGGCACTGCGCGCTGCGCGAAAAGACCCTATCGAATCTTTGCGCCACTATCACTAGCCAGCAAGTTCTTTTTTGAGTTTCTCAACGATGGGCACCGGCATCGGATCAACGCCGTTAAGAATGGCAACATAAATACTCGTAAAGTCGGCGAGTATGGTTCCCCACAGCAGCTGGGCAATCACATTGTCACCTTTAAGATCGATGGTCATTGCCTTTGGCCTTTGCCCGCTTAAGAGCCGGTCGCTCACTTCAAACCGCTGAAGAATCTTAGGATCTTCGAACCTGCTAATAAGATCAAACACGGCAAACGGTTTTTCCACCGGATGCGATGTCCAGCCAATGAATCCATTGTGATTGAATTCGGGATATTCGTCCCAAAAGGCAATGTTCTTGGCATTGGTATTCCACACTGTTTTCCACTTGTAGGCTACCGGGGCAGTCAGGTCGCCGCCGTAAAACACCGGCGTCTTTCCCACGCTCAAAAGCGCGAGTTGTTTGGCGTAGTTTTTGTCGGTGCTCACTCCGCTCACCCACTGCAGTGTTTCCTGGCCAAGCCAGTCCGCCTGGTCGGCAATCTCGGCAAAGCGGTCGTAACTCACCACGCCAAAATGCGCCAAAATGGCCACCAGTGCCCGAAGATGGTAAATGCCCGCCATTCGCGGCTGCAAATCAGTGGGAAGCTCCACGTTGGAAATTGTTTCCTGCCGGGCAGTGTCTTGCAGCTTTCCACCAGCAGTCACAATCGCAATCTGGGCAGCCCGGGTGCGTGCGTCGGCAAGTGCCGATAACGCCTCTTCGGTATTACCTGAGTAACTGCTGACGATCACCAAAGTATTGTAATCAACGTATTCCGGCAGCGTATAAGTTCGGATAATTTCAAACGGCACGGTCAGCTCGTTCTTTAGCCAAGCCTTTACCAGTAGCGCCGCCAGCACCGAGCCACCCATGCCCGTTACCACGACGCGCGTGATTTCACGGCCGTCGTGTTCTGGTTCAGCTACCTGCACAGAAAAACGCGCCTGCTCAAATTGCGCTGCAGCCACTCCTAGTGCGTCTTCCGGATCGCGCTGTCGTAAAACATTGTTATCGTCTAACATTTTTGCCCCGCCCTTTTACTTATCGCTCCTCATCTATACCTTCGGCATAGTCGTCGCGGTTCGAAAGAAAATGAACAAGCTCACTTTCTTTACTCACTTGCTCCTACTATGATACAGTATTTAGTAAATAAGCATAAGTATTAATTTTAGGGGTGGGCATGGATATTCAACCAACAAGTCAGCAACCAATCAGTGACGACCAGGAACTTGCCAAAGTCCTTGCAGGCGTTAACCAACAGGCAGAAGAGGCGGCCGCTGCGCCCGTCGCAGACGACGTACCAACCGACGTCGTTGCACCTGATCCTGTCAGCATGGCAACCCCCGCTCCAGAAGAAGTAGAGCCTGTTATGGCACCAGCACCTGAGCCAATGGCCACACCGCTCCCACCCGCACCAATGTCTTCTTCTCTTGGCGGTGGAGACCTCGAGTCAATTAAAAAGGATGCTCTTAGCGAACTCCGGCCACTCGTCGACAAACTCAATGTCTCTCCAGAGGAAAAGTTCGACACCTACCTGCTGCTGCTTCGATCAACCGATGACCAAGCGTTGATTGCTCCTGCTCACGAAGCCGCCAGAGGCATCGCCGACGAAGCCCGTCGCGCACAGGCACTCCTGGACGTCATTAAAGAGATCGACTACCTCTCCGGCCCTCAGCAGCCAACAGCTTAGTACTTTCAACCCGCCGACTGGCGGGTTTTGCTTTATTTGACCAAATGTTTTAAAATAGGTATCTGGCGCATTACCGCGCCACCACGCAACCGGACGAGAACGGAGTAACGCACGTGCCTCAATCAGCACGCGAGACCGCCTACCGATCCTTCCTCGACGCCCTCATGAAGGGACAGACAGGCAAGGCTCGGGGGCTCACTGCCTCGGGGTTCCGAGCCAACTTCGGCGAAACCAAGCCCAACCTGAGCTTCGCCGAGCTGGTCCGCGAGATCGAGCGGCAGCGCACCGCCTTCCCCGACCTGGGCAAGAAGATCCAGGTCGCGGACAGCCGGGAAGACGACGGCGAGAACCGCCTCGTCATCACCTACCGCATGACGGTGCACTTCACCGGCACGCTCACCGACGGCCGGAACACGCTTCCGGGCACTGGTGAGCAGATCGTCATCCCCTCGCAGGACAGGGTCGACTTCGACCCTGACGGCAAGATCCGCGAGATCGAAGTGGTGACGGACATGGGTCACACCCTGACCCAGATGTTCCCGCCCAAGTAGGCCGGTTGCGGGGCACGGGGTCGGCTTCGCGCCACCCCGTGCCCACGCAGCAACGCATATCAAAAGAACTCCCCGTAAAGAGGAGTTCTTCTTTTTTCAGATTCTTTTTAGAATCCCATGCCGCCAGGCATACCGCCGCCTGGCATTGCAGGCGCTTCTGGCTCGGGGATCTCCACAACCAGGGCACCCATGGTGGCTGCGGTCGAAGCGATCGAAACGGCATTTTGCACGGCTTCTTTGGTCACGCGCGCCGGATCAATCACACCGTCTTTCTTGACGTCGATCAGACCTTTTTCAGGACTGTTAACGTTCACGCCAAAGCCTGGTTTGCCAGCTTCTACTTGTGCAAGGAGCGCTTCGCTGTTGAGGCCTGCGTTCGCCATGATCTGAAGGAATGGCTGGCGCAGTGCGTTTTTGAGGATTTGGCGCCCCGCGCTTACGCTGTCACTCCCCTTGACCGCAATTGCTGCCGAAAGGTTAACGAGTGAAACGCCACCGCCTGCAACGATACCTTCGGCAAGCGCGGCTTTCGTTGCAGCCACGGCGTCATCGACACGGAATTTCTTTTCATCGATTTCAGTCTCGCTGGCACCGCCGACCTTAATAACGGCGACTTTGCCAGAAAGCGCTGCGGCACGCTTTTCGTACTGTTCCTTGTCGTATTCGCTCGAGGCGTTTTCGGCTTGACCTTTGATCATTGCGATACGGTCTTTGACTTCGCTCGCCTGTCCCGCGCCTTCAATAATCGTTGTTTCGTCTTTGCCGACGATCACCTTGCGG
Source organism: uncultured Candidatus Saccharibacteria bacterium (assembly GCA_946480595.1). The sequence goes on along the minus strand of CAMLKC010000005.1, from coordinate 28,664 downwards.
GCAGAACCCAGCACTTCAAGGCCGGCGTTCTCAAACGTCATACCGCGGTCTTCGCTAATGACGGTCGCGCCGGTCAAAATGGCGATATCTTCCAGAATTTCTTTGCGGCGGTCACCAAATGCAGGTGCCTTAACGGCCACGGTGTTGAATACACCTTTTAGCTTGTTCAGCACCAGCACGCTCAGCGCCTCACCTTCAACGTCGTCGGCAATCAGCACGACGTCTTTTTTGCCGGCCTGAGCCAGTTTCTCAAGCATCGGCAGGAACTCTTGGACGCTGGAGATTTTTTTGTCGGTAATAAGGACAGCCGGTTTATCGTACGCCGCTTCCTGACGGTTCATATCAGTAGCAAACAATGCACTGACAAATCCGCGGTCAAGGTTGAACCCTTCAACCACTTCAGCTTCCATTTCCAGGCCCTGGCCAGCTTCAACCGTCACTACGCCGTCCTTGCCCACCTTCTCAATAACATCAGCAATCAGCTTACCGATAGCTTCGTCGCCTGCACTAATAGTAGCGACTTCTGCGACGCGGTCTTTCTTGCCCTCAATGCTTTCAGCCAGGCCATCCAGCGCCTTAACGACTTCGCTGCCTGCCGCCTCGATGCCTTTTCGCAGCTCTTGTGGGTTGTGACCCGCGGCAATCAGGCGGTTCGCCTCTTTAAGGATGTTGTACGTCAGCACCGTAACTGTCGTGGTGCCGTCACCGGCTACCTTATTCAGCTTTTGTGCTGCTTGCTTAATAAGTTCAGCGCCTACTTTGTAGCCGAGTGTTTCGTCGTCATTTTCAGGAAGGTCAACGCTCTCTGCTACCGTCACGCCGTCGTGCGTGACGGTCGGGCCACCGTAGCCTTTAGCGATCACTACATTGCGGCCCTTCGGACCATACGTTACCTTCACTGCGTCGTACAGGGCTTTCGCCCCGCCGAGCACGCGCTCGCGCGCTTCGTCGTCATAAAATACTTTTTTAGCCATGAATCTATTTCTCCTTAACGCTTAATGAGTGTAGAGGAATGAAGATATACTTCTTTTGAGCGGCGCTCTCGTTCCGAGAGTTCCGATTTCAATTTATTTAATCGGAACGTGCACCCGAAAAAGAACGTATATCGATATTCCAAACGGACTAAACAGTCGCTAGAACGTCTTCTTCTTTAACAATCAAATACTCGGTACCATCAATCGTCAGCTCGGTCGTCGAATATTCTTTGTAGATAATTTTGTCGCCCTGCTTAATGCCTTTTACGTCGGGGCCGATAGCCTTTACTTCGGCTAGAACTGGTTTTTCTTTAGCGTTATCCGGCAGGTAGATGCCGCTTGCAGTCTGAGATTTTTGAGCTTCTCGAACCGCAACAACACGATCCGCCAGAGGCTTGATAGGTGTACTCATTGTAGTTCCTCCGTTTTACTTTTGCGCACCGTATGCGCTTGTACCTCAATTGTAAATAAAAAAATTAGCACTTGCAAGCGCCGAGTGCTAATTTTTTGTTGTTTTATAGGCTATGCCTGTTGGACAAGTTCGCCTTTGACGGCTGCCGGCACAAAGTTCCCAGCTTCAACCAACTGCTGAATTTCGTGTAATCCGCTTTCGCTCTCAATCCGCTCTGCATCTTCGCCATAAAGTTCGATGGTCGTCATTTTCGACGTATCGTCATAACCAATAACCGCGGCGCCAGACAAACCGGCCGTCTTGATGCGGGCTTTCGCCGCCTCTTTATCACCGCTTCCGCCATCAATCACGGCTCGCCCCTGCAGGCGTAAACCTTCAACGACAGCATCAGCGATATGCTTTTGCGTAGGAAGATAGACCACGGCAACGCTTCCGGCCGTAGGCAGCCAGTCGGCCAGGGCCTTGCCTACGTTCCATGCGCATTCAACCGTCAGGCCCGAGGCTTCCGTTCCTCTGATATCACATGCACTAATCAATTCTTCGCTCATACGTTTTCCATTGTAACATCGATTGACTTTTTATAATAATTATGCTTAAATGATACTAGAAAATCACAAAAAACCAACATGAAACAATCACCATCTCAACCCAACATCCTTGATCCTGACCGTTTTATCGATCGCCTGCAGACTCACGCCCAGTTTGTCAGCCGCCTGCCGAGGATCAGCCTGGATGAAACAAAACGAGGGTCTCACTTTCACCGGCGCGTTGCAGCAAGCGCATTTCACTCACATGTTTCAAAACCATCCATCGAACAGCCAAGTCTCGACGCGTACTTGTTTAAACTTACCGCTGGGCTAAAAAACTTTTACCAAGATAGCCGGACGCTTGATTACCTGCGCAACCGCTACGGCAGGCCACAACACATGCCGCCGCAAGAAAAAGATCGTTTTTACGAAAGCAAAAATACGATTATCGGTTTTAATGATACGCTCGTCGACGTCATTGGGGCTGGTGCATCAAAATTTGATTTCGACCAGTTGCTGACATTTATGACCGATGTATTTTCTGCAACAAATAGTCAAGAACATGCTGGTGATTTCCACGAACGCGCCCGTGAAGCTATTGTGGGGATGCGCAATGAAATGGCCGTCGAACAGCTATTAACAGTCGGCGGGATCGATTTTAGGCGCGGCACCGTCACAGAAGACAGCAAGGGCGGTGACTATTTTATCGACGGAGTTCCTATTGATTTCAAGTCCAACGAAACATCTGCACAAAGAGCTAAAATGCGCGCAGAAGAAGGCGGCTATGACAGTAGTGCCATCCTATGGTCGCACGTCAGGCCCGAAGATTTTGAGGGCAAGCTCACCCTTCCCCACGACAGGCGTATCGCCATTTTGGCCGAACTAAAACCCGAACTCGATGCAGCTATCGCCGCCCATAAACGACCAGGTATACTGCACGCGGTGTAATTACTCTTCCTTGTCGCCTACGACAAGATCATCCAGGTAAACCACGTCGCCCACATGTCCCGAACTGCTCGTGACCGTCAGATAGACATACACAGCTTCCGGAGGCGCAGTAACATCCGCCGATATTTTTTGCCAGCTGCCCGTCAAATTGGTAATAGGCAGGCTGTTAGTCTGGATCAAATCACCATCCGTATCTGCCCATTTCACAGCTAGTGTTCCGACGGCACTGTTAGTGTAACTTCCCTTCGTCCAAAAACTCACGACTTTGGCCCCGGGGGTTGCCGGAAAGCCCGGTGAGTTGGAAAGCTGCACGCCCCAAAACGTATCTTCAATCGCTACCTTGAGACCTTTTGTACCGCCATGCGCCTCAGTACTCTGCGAGATCGTCTCACCGAACCAGTTGTCCCATTTACCAAGTGATCCCTCGAGCGTTGCCGTGTTTCCGTCAAGGAAATTGGCCGTCTGCGGATGTGAATTACCATTAAAGGTACTGCCAGCATCTTGGTTGTATGGTGGCGCCATCCAGAATGCCGGGCTGGCAACCGTGTCCTGCGACTTCACCATAAAGTTCCAATCACCTGTATACGTATTGTTACTAAACGTATTGTTTTGATCAAAGGTAATCGCCTGCTGAATGACACTGCCCATGTACGGAGACCACAACGGAGATGATCCAGAATTGGCGAATATGCCCTGAAGGCCGCAGCTATGCGGGGCGGCTGAACAACCTGGTATTTCTGCTTTGTTCATAGCAAACGTATTATCATGCACATGAACGTTCTGTGTTTTCCAACGACAATCCGAGTAATACGGCTCTTCGTCAACCTGACCGCCACCAGCCGGATCGCTGCAGGTCGCGAGAGTGACACTCGGGTTGACCATCGTACAGGTGCCGCTGCTGGTATTGTTCGGCGAAGCGCAAAAACGATCAGCATTTTCCCACAAGATAACCCCCGACCAGTTATTGTCGAAATTGTTGTCGTAAATCTGGATCTCGTGCGTCCGGCCAGCCACGCGGCTGTCGCCGCCCGATTCTGACAGATAAATCGCGCCCGTCGGGAAACCACCGTTCTGAGGACCGCCGACAAGGCCGTTGCGAATGAAGTTGTTGTTCTTTACGGTCATATTGTAACTTATCTCATAAAACAACCCCTGCGAATCATTGTCGGCAATATAGTTGCCCTCCACGAGAAAGTCGGTGTCATTGGTATCCGCCCAAAGGCCGACGCTTAAATTGTCGTGCACGTAATTGTTCGTAATCGTCACGGCATGCGCGTCCCAAAACTTGCCGCCACCAGTACAGCCGCAACCATCTTCGTGCGCTTCCCAGTCGTCGGTATTATTGCCGGCAATTTCATTGTGGTCGAGCAGCACGTTGGTCGGGCCGCCAGTGTCGTTTGAGTATACCTGGAACCCATATTGACCGTTGTCTTTTAGACAACTATAGCGAAGTACATTGTTCGTTCCCAAAAACACCGCTCCACCCTTGTTGTTATGAAAGTTGTCATACTCAACTACCCAGTCAGCCCCGCTGTTATGGTTGACGACACCTTCGTCACGCGGACTAATAAAATTCCGAACCGTCAGATAACGAATGGTCACGCCGCCTGCGCTCCCGGTAAAGGCATATTTGTTCAGCCCTTGCCCATCAATAATCGCTCCTGGCGCACCAATATATGTCGCATTGTCACCCGCGATAATCTGGCTAAATTCACCAGTACCTAGAGTGTGGATTCCAGGAGCAAACCAGTACGTCGTATCATCTTGCCCAAGATTAAGACTATTATTGTCACCGGCTGGAACCGCTACTGCTCCGGCGGGTGCAGATGTTGGGCCGTTATTCCACGGCTTTGTCGTACATATAGAAGCCGGCGGAGCATCTGGCCAGGGCGTCGTATCTACTGGAGGCGGCGTATTGTCATCGTCATCACCATCATCGGTGCCGCCATTATTAGCACTGTTTCCGCTTGAACCGTGAGACGAAACTGCCGTCGCACCGCCGCCCGAGGAAGAGCTGCCAAAAGGATCGCTCCGGGAAACGACCGCCTGCGAATCGGCATTGGCCGGAGCCGCACCTGCGTCTTTCTTAATAGTAAAAGTAAACTTCTCACTTTTACCCATATTCCCATCAGAATCGTAAGCCTGTGCCTGCAGCACATGCTTTCCCGGACTCAGCTGCGACACGTCAATCGTCACAACAAAAGGAGGCTCTATAGTACTAGCCGCTACGATATTGTCGATAAGGTATTCTACGCGGACAATATCCTCGGCCTTATCCGCCGCAATTCCTACCCGAAGTTCATGCTGGTTCAACCCAAGCCTGAGGCTTTCGGCTGGAATGTTGAGACGAATAACCGGAGCAACGGTATTTTTTGCCGTCTGTGGACCCGGCGTCTGCGCTATATTATGAAACGCCAACCATACCCCCACGCCAGTGAGAGCAACGATCACTCCTATCATACTTACGATAATTTTGGTCTTCATACCCCGGCTCCACACTCGATAGTCTCTCGTGTATCTATGTTTATCATACCCAACTTGCTTATGTCGTCCAAGCTTTTACATATATCTTGTATAATACGGGTAATGAACATTCGCTTTGCCACATCCGACGAAACAGAAGATTGGAACGCCCGAATTATTGCCAATCCCGACGGCGGCAATATATTCCAAGGATACGAATTTGCCCAGCAAAAAAAGCTCGGCGGCTGGGTGCCGCGGTTTATCATGGCAGACGATACAGCTATTACAGTGCTGGAAAAACGTTTTTTGTTGCACAAACTTTGGTACGTACCAAAAGGACCGGGAGTAACGTCAGTTCGCGAGCTCGACAATTTACTTCCCACGCTACGACAGTTCGCACGTGATAACGGCGTGTTCGCAGTAAAGATAGAACCTGAACTCTTAAAAAAGGATGAAACACTGGCTGATCTCATAAAGCTTGGCCTCGTAAAAGTCCGTCCTATCCAGCCGAATTTTTCTACCGTTACATTGGATATTTCAGACGACCTGGAGATCGTGCTGGCGAGGCTAAACCAAAAAGGCCGCCACGCTATTCGTCGTGCCGAGCGCGATGGTGTCATTGTTCATAAAGTCCAAGCAACCGATGAGAACTGCCGCACCATGTATGACTTGCTTGCCGAAACAGCAGCTGGATCTTTTTCTATCCGTAGTTATAATTACTACAAAGTATTCTGGCAGCGTTACGAACAATCTGGATATGGGCAGCTCTTTTTCGCAGAAGTCGACGGAAAAACCGTTGCCGGAGCCTACGCCTTGGTGCTAGGTACAAAAAGCACGTACAAAGACGGGGCATCCGTGCGCGAACGGTCCGTCTACGGCGCCAGCCATCTGCTGCAGTGGAGTGTCATACGATGGGCAAAAGAACGCGGCGCACGTATCCATGACTTTTGCGGCGCTCCTCCATCTGATCAGATCAACAACCCGGATCATCCGCACTACGGCATTGGGCGTTTTAAGACCAGCTTCAACAAGGAAGTTACCGACTATATCGGCGCGTACGATCTTGTCGTGAATTCGCTTATTTACAAGCTATGGACTCGCTTGGGCGAGCGCGTCGCACTGCGGCTATACGCTTACAGACATCACGAAAGTTACTACTAAAACTATTTGCCGTTAGCAAGGATCTCACGCACGACGTTGCCGTCGTTCCATGGCAGCTTTTCGCCGTTCACGATACGGTACTGCTCGTGGCCCATGCCCGTAATGAGGATTGTGTCGCCTTTCATGGCGATAGAAAGTGCTTTAGCGATAGCTTCGTATCGGTCAGGAATTTCCGCCATGCGCACCGTGTCACCCGAGCGTTCAATTCCTTCGCGGACTTGGTCGCGAATAGCCTGAGGATCCTCGTTGTAACTCTCTTCGTCGGTAAGCATGATTCGGTCGGCGTACTTGGCGGCAATCTCGCCCATGATCGGCCGTTTTGTCTTGTCACGGTCGCCCGTCGCGCCAAAGACCAAAATAACGCGATTTTTCGTGACTGCTTTTGCTGCTTCGAGTAATTTTTGCAGCGCATCTGGCGTATGGGCGTAGTCGACAATCACGTCGTATCCCTTGCCTTCAACCACCCGTTCAAACCTGCCCGGAACACCCTCAAGATTGGCAATGCCTTCCACGATATCTTTTAGTTTGATACCGAGCAAATACATCGTGGCGGCGGCAGCGGTCATATTATATACGTTGAATCTGCCAGGCAGTGCCGTTGCCAGCTCAAGTTTTGTCTGGTGGTCAATAACGACCGTGGCTTCACTTCCCTTTTTGTACAGCTTAGTCCGGTTGATCCGGGCTTCCGCCTCCTCGTGCTCGCCGTAGGTAATTTTTTGCTGGCTGGCTTGGAATTGATTGAAAAAGTCGAACCATTCGTCGTCGCGGTTCAGCACGATAAACTTCGGGCGTTTGGCAAACAACTTACCTTTTGCCTCGGCATAGCGCTCCATTGTTTTGTGGTAATCCAGGTGGTCCTGCGTCAGGTTTGTCATGACCGCCACCTCGATAGGTACGGTAGCAAGCTTATGTTGGTCCAGCGAGTGGCTGGTTACCTCAAGAACGACATAGTCTACCTTGGCTTTTTTTGCGTCGCGGAAAAACTCTTGCATTCGCTGCGTTGTCGCGACAGTCGCATTCAGGTCGTTGATTTGGCGCTTGCCCGCTACTTCGATGACCGCCGTGCTAAACATAGCTGTCTTTAAGCCGGCTTCTTTTAAGACCTCGTTGATATAGTTGATGGTCGTCGTTTTGCCGTTCGTACCAGTTACGGCAATCACCCGCAAGCTGCGCGCCGGGTTGCCGTATTTTGCGCTGACAAGCTGCACGCGCCCGCGGCGATAGACCTCCTCCAGCCCGTGCACAGCACCGGCTGGCAATAGTTTTCGTACCCCCTGAGCAACCTTTTGTTTCATAGTTTTATTTTACCATCTTGGCCGATCAATTTTGTAACAATATCGATAGACGCGGTATACTGAAACTATACTTAGGGTAATTGGAGGGGTTATGAAAAGAATAAAGATTATTCTGTTAGCACTGCTTGTTATGGCAGTTCCTGTCGTGGCACTGGCGGCGACAACACACGCGGGGAGTTTCCGCAGCGGCGATAACATTGCGACAAAAAAGAATGAGGTCATTGACCATACGCTGTTTGTTGCCGGCAATAATGTTGAGGTGAATGGCACGGTAAAGGGCGACGTCTTTTGTGCCGGCCAGAACATCATCATCAACGCCAACGTCGACGGCGATGTTATATGTGCCGGTATGAATGTCGAGATCGGCGGAGTTGTCATGGGTGACGTCCGCGCCGCTGGACAAGTCGTCACACTGACGGGTAAAGTTGAGCGAAATGCCACCCTTGCCGGAAGCAGTATTCGCGTCGACGACAGTGCAACTATTGGTGGCGACCTGCAGTCTGCCGGTGACGCCACGACTATTAACGGTGTGGTTGGGCGCGATATCGACGCAGCCGGCTCTATGATTACGCTCAGTGGCATGATTGGCCGCGACGTGCAGGCGACAACCGACAACTTGCGCCTGAGCTCTGGTGCCAAAGTAAGCGGCGACATCACCTATTACAGCCACAACAACATCGACAAATCAGGCGACGCCGCAGTGAACGGCACCGTCGCCCGTAAAGAACCAAAGACAGCACCAAGAGAGCAAACCATGAACCCGCTGCCAGGCATGCTCTTTTCGCTGCTAGCTCTACTCACGCTCGCGTTTGTCCTTTTGGCAATCTTCCCTCGTAAATTAGAGGAAGTCACTAACCTTGCGCTCACCAAGCCGGGCATGACTGCCCTGATTGGACTTGCTGCCTGTATTGGTGTGCCTGCAATCATCATCGTCAGCTTTATGACCATTATTGGTGCGCTGCTCGGTGTTGTCTTGCTGCTCGCCTGGATATTGGTAATGCTCCTCAGTGGCGTCCTGACTAGCTACTACATCGGCCGCCTCGTGCTCATGCGTTCAGCTCAGCACCCGTTCGTTGCAATGTTACTGGGAGCGATCATCTTCTCAGCCCTGCTCATTATTCCTATCGTCAACCTTATAACGATGGCCTCTGCTGCGATCTTCGGTAGCGGCATGGTCGTACGCGAGCTCTTTGGCAAAAACACAACGCCAAAGTATGGAAAAGTCAGCCACCCGCGTCGCAAAAACGCTGCCAAAGCATAGGAGGCCACATGAATAAGAAAACAATTTGGATCATTGTCGCCGTACTCGTTATTGTCGGTGGCGCCGTCGGCGTCTACGCCCTTATGCAGCAAAACGCAGGAGCACCATCAAGCTCGGACAATGCGGGTTCCAGCGATTCCTCCGGGAGAGATCCTTCCGACAAGCCTGTGGCCGCCACCATCACCTACTCGGACGATGGCTTTAGCCCCAGCAAAATAACGGTAAAATCCGGCGACAACATCGCCATCAAAAACGCGTCGGCAAATGACATGCAGTTCGATTCTGACCCGCATCCAGTCCACACTAACAACACCGAACTTAATGTCGACTTGGTTTCACCCGGACAAACGATGACCTTCACCGCACACACCAAGGGAACATTCGGCTATCACGATCACCTTAACCCAGGAGACACTGGAACGATCGTGGTCCAGTAGGCTACATGAAACTCTTTAACAAAGGCTCTAACGTTTCTCTTCTACTACGCGCTGCACTGGCATTCGTATTCCTTTACGCAGCCATCTCCTCGTTTATTTCACCGAATGACTGGATCGGCTACATGCCGCGGTTTATGCGTGGGATTGTGCCGGATCAACTATTGCTTAGTGGATTTTCACTGGTTGAAATCGGGTTGTCACTATGGCTGCTTAGCGGCTTCTATGTGAAATACGCAGCGCTTCTTGCGGCGGCGATGATGATAGGGATCGTCGTACTTAATCCGCTGCTGCTGCCTATCACTTTCCGTGATGTCGGGTTGTTTATCGCTGCGCTGGCACTTTACGCTGAAGAGTCCAAGAGCCCTGCTTCACAGTAGTGTGACCTCTGTGGTACCATAGGGTATTATGGATACTGAAATCGTTTCTCTCGACTACGCAATCGAACTGCTTAAAAAAGGTGGCGTTGGCGTCATGCCAACCGACACGGTGTACGGGCTTGTCGCCCGCGCCCAAGACCCCATTGCTGTCGCACGCATGTACGCGCTTAAGGACCGGGACCACAAGCCAGGCACGGTTATCGCCGCGAGTGTCGAACAGCTAGCAGATCTTGGCGTCCCTAAAGATCATCTCGATAAAGTCAGTAAGTGGTGGCCAAATCCTCTGAGCGTTGAAACGCCACTTGGTGCAAATCTCAGTTATCTCCACCAAGACACAGGCCGTCAAGGCTTTCGCGTGGTGGCTGATGAAACCGTTCGAAAGGTATTAGAGCAAACAGGACCGCTCGTCACCTCTAGTGCCAATCATCCTGGCAAACCAGGCTCCGTTACCGTCCAGGAAGCAGTCGACTACTTTGGCGACCGCGTTGATTTTTACGTTGATGGAGGTGACCTTACCGGCCGCGCACCCTCTACTATCATCAAGATAAATGATGACGGGTCTATCGAGATTATTCGCGATGGTGCTGTTAAAATCTCCCTCTAAACTATCCAAGGCAATATTTACTCTCATCTGTCTATAAGCTATACTGAATACCAATGAAAATTCTGGGAATTGAAAGCAGTTGTGACGAAACAGCTGCGTCCGTCGTTGAAGATGGCCGCAAGCTGCTTAGTAATGTCGTTAATTCCCAGATAGATATCCACGCCCACTACGGAGGCGTTATTCCCGAGGTGGCAGCGCGAAGCCACATTGAGGTCATTAATCCTGTCATCAACCAGGCGCTTTCTGACGCTTCTCTTACTTGGGACGACATCGACGCTATTGCTGTTACCTATGCGCCCGGCCTCGTTGGCTCGCTGCTCGTTGGGACACTTGCCGCTCGTACGCTCGCCATCACCAAAAATAAGCCTCTTTACCCTGTTCACCACGTAGAGGGTCATGTGTATGCAAACTTCATCACCGAGCAAGCCGATCATCTGGAACTTACACTACCGACCAAACAGCCGAAGTTTCCAATGCTTGCTCTGATTGTGAGCGGCGGTCACTCTCAACTTGCGCTGTTTAAAGATCACGGTGATTACGAGTTACTGGGCCAAACCCAGGACGACGCTGTCGGAGAAGCCTACGACAAGGTTGCGAAAATTCTTGGCTATCCCTACCCCGGCGGACCAGCTGTCGATAAGGCGGCGCTTGAGGGAGACCCTTTTAAATACCGCTTGCCCAAAGCCCGCATGAAGAACCCGTATGATTTTTCGTTTTCTGGCGTCAAGACAGCCGTTTTAAGAGCAGTGCAACATGAAGTAGGTGTCGATTACACATTTCCGTCTTTCGAGCTTGCTGCACGCCTTAACGACACGCAGCGCGTTGATTTTGCTGCGAGTTTCCAACGTATCGCCAATGAAACGTTAGTCGATGCCGCTGAAAGGGCATTCAAGGAGCATCAGCCTAAGTCGGTCGTCATTGCCGGCGGCGTGGCAGCCAGCCGTGCACTTCGCAAGATGCTTTCTGAGCGTCTCCCCTTGCCTATCGAATACGCGCCAATGTCACTTTGTACCGACAACGCCGCCATGATCGCGACGCTCGGCTACTACTACGCGCAGGTAAAAGAACCATGCGACCCCTATGCGCTAGAGGTCATCCCCAGCATCTCTATGACCAAGACGGCTTGGAATAAATCGTAGTAAATATATCAACGATTCTTTAGTTTGCGAAGAACTTTTTTAGCCGTGGGTAGCGCCTGTGTCCATAGTGAATATAGAGGTGAAAGCGGCTTGTCATACGTACCAGCAAGCATATCTTCGTGACTTGCAAAACCACGCTTGAACGTACTGACGCCGTCATTCAATAGGCCGTTAAAGTCATAGCGGGCAATCCCCCACTTCTTCATGGTCTGAATGGCATACCACTTTAGCGCATAGTTTGCGCGCAGCTGCTGGCCGTCGTCATCCATGCCGCCGTATAGCTCAAACGCCGTTTCTTGGCTAATCGCCAGCCACAAAAATGCGATAGGATTGCCGTCGCTAAACGCAGCAAATACCGGCGAATGATCGCTCAATTTGTCGTAAATGTCGTAATAATAATTGTCGTCGTGAATACCAAACCCAGCACGCTCAGCCGTCTGCCGGTAAATGTCCAGGCATGCCGCCAGCTCTTCCCTCTTCACTTTACGGATTTCGACTGCCTCACCACCCGACTTGCGAATGTACTGCCGGGTTTTCTTCGTCATATCCGCCAAAAGCTCGTCTTCGGTTTTAAACAGATCCAAAATAAGTGTCTGCGGAATAAGAATAGTATTTTTTGTTTCTTTCCACCCCTTAAGATCCGGCATCGTTTCCCAATCTGGCTCAACCGACACCGCCACGGCTTTGTATTTTTCCTTGGCGTGCGCAGCAATAGCCTCAAGCACGTCGCCACGGTCTTTTCCATCCGCCACGGGACCCCTCGGAACATAAACCAATGCATTAAACGGCTTTGGGAGCGCCCGCACCAGCAGCTGTGCAGCGCCGATCACGCCTTCGCCGCGTCGTACCACTACCCTATCGACACGCCAATTGTGCGACGCCTTTACTTCACCCCAGCCCCAAAGCTGCAGCGGATGCCCGCCACGGGCCAGTACTTCCTCGTCCCATTCCGACTGATTTTCACACGTTTCTACAGATGTCATATTCCTGATTATACACTGCCCGGAATATGCTATACTGTAAGAGGAAACAAACATGTGGAAAAACAACGGAGGCCATGTATCCACGTTTTCACAAGAAAACGTAGGGATATATTTGCGCTGATTTTTCACGTGTAAACTATCAATTTAACCTTTTCGTGATCATGAAATTATCAAAAACTTACGACCCTAACCAATACGAGCCAAATATCTATGCCATGTGGGAAACGTCTGGTGCGTTTGCCCCAACAGGGAAGGGGGAGCCGTACAGTATCGTGATGCCGCCGCCAAATGCGAACGGCAACTTACACCTTGGCCACGCGCTCATGGGTGCACTCGAAGACATTCTTATCCGCTATTATCGCATGAAGGGAAGGGATGTCGCGTATATTCCAGGTGCCGACCACGCCGGATTTGAGACATGGGTCGTCTATGAAAGGGAACTAGCCAAAAAAGGCCAGAGCCGCTTTGACTTCTCGCGCGAACAACTCTACAGCCAGGTATGGAACTTCGTAGAGCAAAACCGCGGCAACATGGAGTTGCAGCTGCGCGCGCTTGGCGTCAGTGCCAGCTGGGGTGACTTGGTATTTACTCTTGACGAAAAGGTAATCGACACCGTCTACAGCACATTCAAAAAGCTGTGGGACGAAAAGCTTATTTACCGCGGCGAACGGATCGTCAACTACTGTACCGTTCACCAGACGAGCTTTGCCGATATCGAGGTAGAGCACAAAAACGAAAAGAGCAAGCTCTGGAAGATCGCTTACCCGACACTCGACAAGATTGGGGAGGTTATTATTGCAACCACCCGGCCCGAAACGCTCCTTGGCGACGTCGCGATTGCCGTCCACCCGGACGACGAGCGCTACAAAAAGCTCATCGGCACGCGTGTCATGCTGCCGCTGACTGACCGTGAAATACCTATCATTGCCGACGAATATGTCGACCCGGCTTACGGCACCGGCGCCGTTAAGATCACACCTGCGCACGACCCGAACGACTTTGAAGTAGGGGAGCGTCATAAGCTGGAGCGCATCGAGGTGATCGACCACGAAGGCAAGATGACCAACGTTCCGCCGCAGTTTATGGGTCTCGATATTGAAACCGCCCGCAAGCGGGTTCTCGCCGCCCTAGAGGCTGCCGAGCTTCGCCGCGGCGAAGACAACATCGAACATGCCGTCGGCCACTGTTATAAGTGTGGCAGCGTCATCCAGCCACTCCTTAAAGACCAGTGGTTCCTTTCCGTAAAGCCACTTGCAAAGCGCGCCATCGAAGCAATCAACAATGGTGAAGTTGAGTTTACCCCGGTAACCCGTAAGCGCGCGCTCATTCAGTACTACGAAGGCCTGCGCGACTGGAACCTCAGCCGTCAGATTCCTTGGGGAATACCTATTCCTGCTTTTCAAAACCAGAACGATCCAAGTGACTGGATTTTTGACGAACGAGTAGACGAGAAAACTATCGATGTAAATGGTACAACATACGTCCGTGACGAAGATACTTTCGATACCTGGTTCTCAAGTGGTCAGTGGCCGTATATTACGACCGACTACCTGACCGATGGTCCGATGAAACGCTTTTATCCCAACAGCGTCATGGAAACAGGCCACGACATTTTGTACGCCTGGGTTGCCAAGATGATCATGCTCGGCCTTTACACCACTGGTCAGGTACCTTTCAAGCAAGTGTATCTGCACGGCATGGTACTCGACGAAAAAGGCCAAAAGATGAGCAAGAGCAAGGGAAATGTCATCAATCCGATGGACCTTATCGCTGGGTATGGATCAGACGCCCTGCGTCTAGGCATCACCGCCTCCCGTAGTGCCGGACAAAACCAGGCTTTCTCGACCAGCAAGGTCATGGCTGGACGAAACTTCTGTAACAAACTCTGGAACATTGCCCGTTTTATCGAGGGCAAACTAGGGGAGAGTTACCAGCCACGCACGCCAGAGCCCAAAAGCATGGCCGACCACTGGATTGTCCGCCAGCTCAACCGTGCCAGCGCACAGCTTGAGACCGAAATTGAAAATCACCGCTTTGCTGAAGCCGGCGAAACGGTATACCACGCTGTTTGGGATGATGTAGCCGACTGGTTTATTGAGGCTAGCAAAACCGAGGAAAACCTGGATATGCTCGCGTATGTCCTCGACACCAGCCTTAAAATCGCGCACCCGTTTGCGCCGTTCGTCACCGAAACCATCTGGCAATCGCTTGACTGGCATAACGACCTCTTGATGTCGACCGCCTGGCCAACCGAGGTTACTTACGACGACATCGCCGCCGCCGAGTTCTCGCGTCTGCAAAAACTAGTCGTCGAAGCCCGCTACGTTATGAGCGAGCTGCCTGGTAACGAGCGCTACACCATGCTGTACCAGGACGATTCGCTTGTCGCCGACAACACCGGTCTCATCAAGCACCTCGCCAAGCTAAAAGACATCCAGCATGTTGATGTTTCCCGTGGGCTGCGCCTTGCTGCCTCGGGACGCGATGCCTGGCTCGACCTGAGCGAAGAAGTGCTTTACGAGCACCAGACCAACCTTGAGGTGCGCCTGGCGGAAACACGAGCCTTCGTAAACACGCTAGAAGCGCGTCTGGCGAACGACAACTACGTCAAAAAAGCGCCAGAACATCTGGTTGAAGAATCGCGAAAAGAACTTGAGAGCAAACAAAAGATTATCGAGCGTCTTGAGGCTGAGCTCGAGATCCTACGTTAAACTTAGACAATCGTTAGACAATCGGCAAGTAGTAATTGTCAAAGGCATGATGGCCCTTGGCGACACGCTTTGGCATAAGGTGTTTTTTGTCGTCGTTTCGGGGCTGAATACGTGGTGTACCGTTAGAAAATTCCTTCATGGCCTGCGACACGGAAACGCGCTCAACGTGCGTATGGGCATCGCCGCTTAGCAGCTTGCTTGCGCTCGATTCTTCATATGCCATCGGCAGCGGCAGTGAAGTAGCGGCCATAGCAGCCTTGTCGATACGGGTGTCGTGGACGAAAACCGTACCTGCCGTGACAATACTGAGTAATAGTGCGAGTGAATTTACGAATTTTGAAATCATTGGTCTATATTTTTGTTTTAGCTTTAATGCTGTCAAAAATATAGCATAAGTTTTATGAAATGTCAATTCTATGTCGTTTAATATTCTCGTCTACTCGTGGTGATACGGGTGGCCCGCCGCTATTTCCTGCGCCCGGTATAACTGCTCGGCAAGAAGCAGGCGAACCAACTGGTGGGGAAACACAAGAGGCGAAAGCGACCATACCGAGTCTGCGCGCGCATGTACCGAATCGTCTACGCCATACGCACCGCCAATAATCATCACCACTTGGCGCGAACTCTCGAGCGGCTGCAGCACAAGCTGGGAAAAGGCAGGGGAATCGTACAGTTTTCCCCGCTCATCCAAAAGAATCACGAAGTCATCCGCCTTCAGGCGCGAAAGTAAGCGCTCAGACTCTTCCTGGCGTGCTGCAAGACCTTCGCGGGACGAATGCGGCAAAAGTACCCATTCCGTATTAAACGGACGCTTCAAGCGCGTTTCATAGCGCCGGATGCCGTCTTCTACCCACGTTTCGTGCTTTTTGCCGACGGCCAAAAGTTTGATTGCCATTTAAAACTGAAGCTTTTCCGCTATTTGTGCCAGTTCGGCGTGGTTTGGTTCGCTGGTCATATCTTGAGGCTGGAGATATTCGCCCGAATTATTGAACGGCACCAGCTGCACGTGCGCATGCGGCACATCAACCCCAATGACTTTGACTCCAACATACTTTACACCCAGCACATCGCGCATACGACGGGCAATTTGCTTTGCGGCCGCCATGACCGCCTGGTAATCCTCCTCATCGAGGTCCCAGACGAACTCCACCTGGCGCTTCGGTATGACGAGCGTGTGACCGCTGGTTACTGGGTGAATATCCAGAAATGCCAGCACCCTCTCGTCTTCGTAGACCTTGTGTGCCGGTATTTCGCCTTTAACAATCTTCGTAAAAATCGACTCTTCCATAGGTTTAGTATACCTTGCCCATCTGATATAATCATAGCTTGGCATGGAGAGGTGCAGGAGTGGTTGAACTGGCCGCTCTCGAAAAGCGGTGAACCGCAAGGTTCCGAGGGTTCGAATCCCTCTCTCTCCGCCAGAAGGAATTATTTATGACCAAAAAAGAACACGTCGCCGTCGCCCAAAAACAAGAAGATAGCAGCCTTGCTATTGTTTCGGTGATCCTCGGCATTATTTCGCTTACCGGCCCAGGTTTGCTGCTTGGTATTCCGGCAATCGTAACCGGAACCATCGCGCTCAAAAAGAAGCTGGCTGGCCGCGGCCTCGCAATCACTGGGTTGGTAACCGGTATCGTAAGCACGGTGCTTTCGCTCCTGTTCTGTCTGTTTTTGGTTTTTCTTATTAGCTGGGGTGTCTCTCACCCGGAAGAGTTCGAGAATCTACCGCGTCATTACGACGGCTCGCAGGAAGAAGAACTCCCGTTCAGCCAGTCGCAAACATAGCGCAAACAGCCCAAGAAAAAAGACCCATCAAACGATGAGTCTTTTTTCTTGGTACACCCGACAGGATTCGAACCTATGGCCTTCGGCTCCGCAAGCCGACGCTCTATCCAGCTGAGCTACGGGTGCAAAATGCGGTGTCACACACGTGGTCGTGCATAACGCCGCTTTTCGTGTAACTAGAAGGTGCTTTCGACCGCTAAAAATAAGCAGCGAACATCGGCTATTGTATCATGTACACCTGTTATGGGCAAGAACTATCAGATGCGAAGTTTACGGATAAGCCGGTCGATGAGATCAAGATGAAGCTCCTGCATAGGAAGGCGCGCGCCAAGCATATCGACGATAGCTTCGCCCGCTTCTTCAGGAAAATACACGTACACGCCGGGGCGGAACCGCTTGGTCGGCACTAGCATGACCGAATATTCTTGGCCGTCATGAATCACGCCAAATGACTTGAACTCAGAGAATGAGTAGAGGTGGTCGTTCACATGGAGCCCTTGGCGGCTCAGCGTGTAGTCGATCACTCGTGGCGGGCGATGCGAATACACAATAAGTGCGGCCGCCATGACCGGTATAAGGATGGCGAACGTGACGGACTGAATCAAGAATATGGCAACCGCAATAAGTGCAATTACCACCACTGCAAAGCCAATAAACCAGCCTGTGCCTTTTTCGTGATGAATATACTCGTGCGCCTGCCAACGGACGGGCTGCATCTCGCCTGGTTCGTCAGCTTCTCTATTGTCTTGAGGGTCAGAAGGGGGAATCGGCGTTGGCTCATCGGCAGTTTCTGCAAATGAAACCGGCTGCTGGGTCTGCGCTTCATCCGGCGTCAAGGTAACGACGGGCTTGGTTTCTACTTGTTGCGGTGTCTCTAAAGAATTAACCGCATAAGGCG
The DNA here is from genome assembly GCA_946480595.1 of uncultured Candidatus Saccharibacteria bacterium. The sequence goes on along the minus strand of CAMLKC010000005.1, from coordinate 10,689 downwards.
CCTGTGACGGCTGCTCTTTTGGCTGCTGCCAATCTGTCGGATTCCGATCTGGTTGCATAAATTCAGTATAGCATGAGCAAATTTAGATCGGCCTGCAATTTGTTACTTTCGTTGCCAGCATAAGCTTTTTTCCGCTACTATAGGCATTATGACAGATATAAAATCATCTCTTCATTCATTTTCGGGAACTATTATTACCCCCGAGGACAGCATATACGAGGCGGTGCGGTCTGTTTATATGGCAACAGGAACCCCGAGTGCCGTACTCTATCCGCGCACGGCAGAAGATATTGCCAAGGCCATTCGCTACGCCACCTCCCATTCATTACCTCTTTCTATACGAAGCGGCGGCCATAGCGGCATGGGACACAGCACTAATGACGCCGGTATTATTGTAGACATGAAGCAATTTTCAGAGGTGACCGTACTCGATACAGCCGCCGGAACGGTCCGCGTTGGTGCAGGCGCAGTGTGGGGCGAAGTAGCGCACGCACTAGCAGAAGAAGGCTTGGTTGTTTCTGCCGGCGATACAAAATCGGTTGGCGTGGGCGGTCTGACACTGGGCGGCGGCATTGGCATTATGGTACGAAAATACGCGCTAGCTATCGACCAGCTTATTGGCGCCGAGATCGTAACGGCTGACGGACGCGCACTGACGGTGAGTAGGAGTGAATATCCCGACCTTTTTTGGGCGATCAGGGGAGGCGGAGGTAATTTTGGCGTGGTAACACATTTTGATTTTGCCGCCCACCGTTTAAACAACGTCTTCTTTGGATCAATTGCCTACAAACTAGATGACCTAAAATCGCTCCTGGCTGGTTGGCGGGACGCGACGCGCAGTTCTCCGCGGGAAGTGACAACTACCTTAGTCGTCATGCCTGGTTTTGGCGGCGCGCCACCCTCTGCGCTGATGTTTTACTGTTTTGCTGGTGATGACGAAGAAGCGAGCAGCCAGGCACTCGCACCGTTTCTAGAGATAGCGCCAGTCGTTAGCCACACGGTCGCGCGCATGCCGTATGCCGATGCGCTCCAGGAAGCTCATCCGCCCGCGGGCGCTGTTCCGGCCGTCAAAGACGGGTTGATCCATTCCCTCGACAACAGCTTCATTGACATAATTACAACAATATACGACGGTGCGGCCGACAAGATGATGTTTTTGCGCAGTCTTGGCGGCGCCGTACAGGATCACGAAAGCGGCGAGACCGCTTTCGCCCACCGTGACGCCGAAGCGCTATTGGTATGTGCGGCGTTCCTCCCTGAAGGGGCGACAGACGAAGCCAAACAAACCGCACTAGCGTTTTTCGACGATAAGATCGCGCCGTTAACCGAGGGAGCTTACCCTAATTTCTTTACGACTTACAACGAGAAAGACTTCGCTCGTATGTACCCAGAGAAAACGCTCGAGCGACTGCAAGCAGTTAAAGCACAGTACGACCCTGACGATATTTTCTCTCGAAATTACAACATCACGACGCACAAATAAATACTACCTCAAGTAGAAAAGACATGCAGCCGCATGTCTTTTCTACTTGGCGGAGGAGGGGAGATTCGAACTCCCGCTTCAGGTCTCCCCGAACTAACGATTTAGCAAACCGTCCCCTTCAGCCACTTGGGTACTCCTCCAACTGGATCATTGTAGCATATTACAGATACAGCACATAGACTTTTTAAGCGTTTTTTGCTATTATGAACATATATGGTGTAAAACCATAGGAGCACATAATAATGAAGCGAAAGACAATAGCCTACATCACAACACTTGGTATGGCCGCTGCTTCTCTGGCGAGCATTATTTTGGCACCTACGAGTTTTGCCTTTAACTTGTCTATCGAAGACGGCGCCAACTCTGCCCGCGGCGCCGACCAGGCAGTTGACCTCTTTGGCAGTGCCGGTATTTTTACGACCATTACCAACGTTATGTTGTTTATCGTAGGAGCTATTAGCGTCATTATGGTGGTAATCGGCGGCCTGAGGTACGTTGTTTCTGGTGGTAACTCGGGCAACATTACGACTGCTAAGAACACTATTCTTTACGCTATTGTCGGTCTTATTATTGCCATCATGGCCTACGCGGTCATTAATTTCGTGATTGGCAGCTTTGTACCAGGCGTTGGTGGCGGCGGGACGAACGTTTAGGCGGAGAGGGAGGGATATCGCAATCAGAGATTGCTCCTCCGTTCACTCGTAAGAAAAAATAGCCAAGACTGCTTTTTCTTACTTCGTTCACTACGCCGGACTCCTCGGTCGCGCCAGCTTTAGCTGTCGCCCGAGGGTTCGATGGCACTCTCCGCCAAGTAAAAAGACGTCCATAAAGACGTCTTTTTACTTGGCGGAGAGGGAGGGATTCGAACCCTCGGTACCATTGCTGGCACGACGGTTTTCAAGACCGTTCCCTTAAACCACTCGGGCACCTCTCCAAATAAGTGGCTGTTTCGTATATTAACAGATACGAAACAATTAGTCGAGAGGTTGGCGGGCAATTGCTGCCGCCCATATATTGACTGCTCCTGCCTCGGTGAGCGCCTTGCTGGCATACTGCAGCGTTGCCCCTGTCGTAACGACATCGTCAATCAGTAAGTAAACGCGCTCCGGGTCGGATACACTACGCGCGCCGAAAGCTTGGCTGGCTTGTCTCAAGCGGTTCTTGCGGTTTTCACCTCGCTGTTTAGTCGAGGTTCGCCTATAAAGAAGCCTCTGCAAAGGGCGGTTTTGCAGCTTGGCCAGTCGTTTTGCGATGAGATAGATGTGATCGTACCCTCTTTGACGGATATGAGAGGGGACTGTAGGAACAGGAACAATAGTGCAATTCTCTGGTAATAACCCAATTCGCTCTGATAATAGGGCAGCTAAATCACGGTGCGCGGCGTAGTTGTTGTAAAACTTATAACTATCGACGATTTTTTCAAGCGCCCCGGACCGCTCACCAACACACCAACCCCGAGAATACGTGGTATTGCAGGTAAAACAGCGCCCCGTCGCACCCGCAGGACCACCGCACGAAATACAATCTACAAAATATTCCGAGGTGATGTCATATTTACAATTATCACATAAAATAGTGCCTGTTTTGCCGCAGGAATAACAGAGGTGTGGCGCGATGGTTGAAAGTAGGTCGTCAAACATTGTACTTTTTACGTTTTGCTTTGGCGTTAGGTTGATTATACCGTACATGTTGGTTATAATGTGAAAGACTATTTGTCAATAGAGCCTAGAGAAAAGTGGAGGATATCATGGCCCGCAAACAAAACGATGATCTACTGATCGAAGACGAACTCGCAGCCGCGTTCCTGAACGATGATGAGCTCAGCCAAGACCAACAGCAAGCTGCACCACAGCAGATACCTGCCGACAATGCCGCATGGGAAGAGTCTGAAGAAGATTTCCCAGGACAACTCGCTGTTGATGTCTACGAAACGGATGAAAAACTTATCGTTAAGGCCCGCACTGCAGGGGTAAACAAAGAAGACCTGGATGTCAGCATTAGCGACGGCATCCTAACTATCAGCGGCACGCTTAGCAGCGGCGATGATACGGATGCTACCAATTGGCACATCCAAGAATGTTACTGGGGCGAGTTCAGCCGTACGCTGGCACTGCCTGTTCCTGTTAAGGAAGACGAGGTAGGCGCAGTACTAAAAGACGGCGTTCTTACCATCAGCTTTGGCAAGATCAAGCAAGAACAAGCCAAAAAGATTACTATCCAGTAATTGCAATAACGGCTCGACAAAACAAAAGACCTCCGGTGGGCAAGGGGGTCTTTTTGTTTGGGCTGATTTTATTGCCGTTCTTTGATAATAAAATAACGCCCCGAAGGACGTTATTTTTTACCGAGATGTTCTAACTATGCGTTGTTCGCAGAGAAGCTCGTGATAACGAAGTTAACCAATGCGTATGCAAGGATAGCGACGACGATACCGACAACGGCGTAAAGGATGGTGTTCTTGGCGCTTGTTACCGCACCACTGTCACCACCTGATACCACGTAGCGGATACCACCGATGATCAGCATGATAACTGAGATGGCACCGATGATAAACAGGAGGACGTTGGTGATGGTCTTGAACACACCGCTGTCACCAAACAGGTCAGCCTGCTGGTCTTTACCCTGCGCACAACCAGCACCGCCGCTTAGGCCGCCGCTGGCGTCACTGGTACAGTCAGCAGCGCTGGCTACTGGAGCACTAACGACGTTTGCTACTGTCGTTACACCGAGAGCAAGTGCTGGAACAATCAGCAGTGCCTCGAGACTTTTCTTAATAAGGTTTTTCATTGTTGTTCCTTTCTTAGGATTACTATCTCTATTTTATAACAAACGAGACTGATTTTGTTAAGTGTTTTATCTAGAACTGCTGCAGGACGAAGTTGACGATAGAGTAGGCGAGAATAGCCACGATAAGACCGATGACAGCATACAAAATGGTATTCTTTGCGCTGGTGATGGCACTGCTGTCGCCGTTAGAGGTGGTGTAGCGGATACCGCCGATGACGATCATCACGACGGCAATGGCGCCAAGAATATACAGCAAAATATTAACGATGGTTTTTACGCGGGCACCAAGGTTGCTGGTTTCGCCGCCGCCGCCAGCTTGGTTAACACCGCCTTGGATCTGATCGGCCGGTGCTGCGCTAGCGTAGCTTGGAATGACCGTCATAACACCAATAAGTGCCGCGATTGATAGTAGGGTAAGTTTTAATTTTTTCATCTTTTCTCCTTTTAAAACCAGCTTATAACAAAGTTTACGATGGTGTACGACAGAATAGCCACGATGAGGCCAATGACCGAGTAGAGGATGGTGTCTTTTGCCGACTTAATGGCACTGCTGTCGCCGTTAGAGGTGGTGTAGCGGATACCGCCGATGACGATCATGACGACGGCAGCCATACCAAGGATATATAGCAAAATATTAATAACTGTTTGAATGAGCGGTCCAACCGTGTCGCCCTGAGCCTGACAGACCTGTGAAGAACCGTTGTTGCCACACTGCTTGAATACGTTAATGGCCGATGCGCCCGTCGCAGGGAGAAGCGTCGCACCCCCCAGGCCAAAAATAAGCGCAAAAGTCACTACTAGTTGTTTCCATCGTTTCATTTTAGAATCTTCCTATTACAAATTGTGTTATTGCAAAAGCTGCTATTACTACTATAAGCCCGGTAACCGATCCAATGATAGCGTTTTTTGCCAGCTTAATGTTAGAGGCATTACCATCAGAGGTGACGTAGATATACCCCGCAAAAATGATAATTATAACGCAGAGAATTCCCGCGGCACCATATACTACGTTGAGCAATCCGGCTAGAGCAGCGTCGGCGTCGGCTACCTTAGGTACGCCGATAGAACCGGGGTCGATCTTTTTCGTACCTTCGGCAGCAAGAGTCTTAAGAATTTCCATTAAAACGCTCCTGAAACAAGGTTAACGAGTGCTACCGAGAAGATAGAAATAATCAGACCGATCACGGCGTCCATGATGATTTTCTTGGCTTTTGCCATCTCTCCCGGGTCACCCACACTGGTCATATACTTAAAACCGCCACGGATAATGAATCCAACGGCAAGGTAACCGACCGCCTGGAGCATAATCTCGACAATGTTCAATGCTATCGTCCATATAAATGTCGGCAGACCGCCAGCGTCTTTCGGGCTTTTAATATTACAGCTGCCGTCGGTCAGCCCCTTAAACCACGCCGGGAAGGTGAGCAGCGTATCGTTACATGCGGCAAATGCCGTTTGTGGCACCGCAACACCAACAGTCGCGCCGCCCGCTGTCGCGACGAACATGAGCGCGGCTATCCAGTTTCGTATTTTTTTACTCAAACTCATATAGTTACTCCTACGTAAATATTCCACCAGGGATAAGGAAGTTGAGTAATAGGTACATGCCCGCGTAGGTGATGATTCCTACCACAACATTACGAATCACATCCTTGGCCTGCTTGGTCTGATCGGCATTTTGCGAAGAACTCGTATAAAGAATGGCTCCATAAACAATACCGCCAACAGCAAGAATACCAATGCCGGCCGTCATAATATTAAGGACCAACAGGAGAATGCCCCATACTCCTGTGTCTTCGGCTTTTGAGCCACCGCTCTTCTGGTCACAGTTGATAATAGAGGTCTTGGCACCGCCACAATCGGCGAGCGCAGGTTGCATGGCAGCGCCCGCTCCAAGCACCATGACTCCGGCGGCCATTACCAATGTCGTTATTTTTTGTTTTATCTTCATACCTGCTTATAAAATACGATAAATACACCGCCCGCGCAAGTATCGTTATCTGATGTATTGTATGCGTAAAAAACCACCCAAAATAATTGACTTTTTAGCTATAAAATGGTACCATAACAGAGATATGTGGATTGTACGTGAGGCAAATCCGTTCGGTAGCTTATCGATTCGGAAACTGTTGTTATTCGTCGCCGCTGTATGTGCGGCGTCTTTCGCCTATATCTTTGCCGCGGCACCCACGACCCATGCCGCCGATGTTATTTGGAACGGCGAGACACTTACTTACGACCAGCAACAATACATCAAACAAGATGATGCCGGCGCCAATGACAGCAGGGGCATCACCAAAGGTACCCATGTTTACTCTTATACCGAAGAAAAACCGACGGATGGTTCACCGCAAAAAATACACTTTATTTTTATAGATGCCAAAACAGATCCAATAAAAGCGACGACCGCCACGACCGCGACATACGACTTCATGCCGCCTGATACGTTCACGAACCCATCTGCGCAAAAGTCCATCAGTATGACACCCCGAACAGATGCGGACACTAAGACAACTAGTTGTGTCGTCGAGGGTATCGGGTGGATGGTCTGTCCAATCACAAACTTTTTTGCCAAGGCAATGGACTGGCTGTTCGAGGTACTGAGCGGCTTCTTGGCTGTCCGGCCGGTACAAACCACACAGACCAACGCGCTGTACCGGGGCTGGTCGTACATGCGAAACTTCGCTAACGTCGCCTTTGTGATTGCCTTTTTAGTCATTATTTATTCGCAGGTGACCACACTCGGCATCTCTAATTACGGTATAAAAAAGGTGCTGCCGCGACTTATTATTGCCGCCGTCCTCGTAAACATATCGTACTGGATCTGCGCCATTGCTATCGATGTATCCAATATCCTCGGGTACTCTATTCAAGATATTTTCATTTCCATACGAAACGGCCTGGTCGGGACAGAGGGTAATAGCTGGAATGTAACCAGCTGGGAGAGTGTCACTGGCTTCGTGCTTTCGGGCGGCACCGCCCTAACGGCGCTTGGTATTGGTACTTACTCGGCACTGGCCGGCGCAGGTGGCGCTATTTATATGCTGCTGCCGATTCTCCTTGGTGTCCTGATGGCCGTCCTCGTAGCACTGCTGGTACTTGCCGCACGACAGGCCATTATTACTATATTAGTGATAATCTCACCGCTGGCATTCGTGGCGTATATTTTGCCGAATACCGAAAAGTACTTTAAGAAGTGGCACGAGCTGGGCACAACGCTGCTGGTTATGTTCCCGGCATTCTCTGTTGTCTTTGGCGGTTCACAGTTGGCCGGAACGGCAATTATTCAAAACGCTGATTCTATTAACCTTATTATTCTTGGCCTAGCCGTCCAGGTAGCACCACTAGCTATTACGCCACTGCTGATGCGCGTGAGCGGCTCGCTGCTGACAAAGATCGGCGGCCTGGTCAACAATCCAAAGCGGGGTATGGTTGACCGAACCCGTAACTGGGCGGGCAACCGTGCTGCCGACCATAAAGCGCGCAATCTCAGCCGTACCGATCTTAAACGCCGCAACTTCATGGCACGCTCGGCTCAGGCTATCGACGCCCGCAACCGCAAACGTGAAGGCTGGAGGAAAGCCTACGAAGCCCAGGCTGATGCAAACTGGGAAAACAACCAGGAGGCTCACAAGATCCACGCCGCTTCGGCACGCGCTGCGTTGCACAAATCAGTGGGTGAATCTGCTGCTGAAGCACACTTCGAGGCGCTCAAAAACACCGATGCCACCCTTCAGGGCATGGAAGTCCGGGCTCGCGCCAACAAGCTGAGTGTCGACCTCTCCAAAGCGAAGATGGATGCTAACTGGGCCGAAATGCGCGCTGGTGATTCACGCAGCATGGTCGTACCAGAGAATCTTTCGGTTGCCGCTCTTGCGAGCATTGCACATGGCCAAAACAACTTCGCTAAGGATATCAGGCGCCAGGCAGAAGATTCCGAAATCGAGAACCTCCGAAAGCGTTCGGCTGACCGTGTTCACGACAAACAGTTCACAAGCGATCTTCTTGATAACACAAGGACTATCGACGGCAAGCAGCTGCTGGCATACGGTGGCGGTATAGCTGGCGCCGAAGGCGAATCGACTGTGCTTTCCGGTGCGGTCAAGGAATTCCGTAGTGAGTATGTCGACCGTGTTACCGAGAAGCAGCAGCTCATCAAGCACTTTGGCATCGACGCAGCTAAGCAACAAAAACTCGCTCTTGGTAATAATGTTGTCGGCGAGCGCGAGATTAACGGCAAACTCGTCCGCTACGAGTTCAAGGCTAGCGACGACTACGCCCGTGAGGCAGCTATTGATACACAGCTGCGCACCGGGTCATTCTCTGAAGTCCAGGCAATTATTCGTGAATCTGGTGCAAGCATTAATGATATAGACAGTGCCGGCAATCCCATCGTACGCAAAGGTGCAACATACGATTACCGCAGCAGTATTAAGGACCTCATTAAGGCTGCTAACATCGATAAGAAAGCGAACTTCTTGGGTGCTCAGACTATCGACGACATTGGCCGTGGTTTGATCGGCGGTGAAGACGGCCTCAACATGGCTGCCGCCCGCTCTATCTTCTCAGGTAAGATCAACACTGATGATGTCTCAGGCATGAAGGCTGACGCACTCACCCGACTGTTCGAGGTTTCCGAGGCGGACGTCTTTAGGTCCGAAGCATACCAGAAGGCCAATGCCAAGAAACGTCAAGATATACTTGATAAGTTCCATGCTAACCAAGAAGCGCTCAAGCACAGTGCTTGGACTGTTATGAACACTCCGATGCTTGAGCGTAACGCCGAGAGGGAAGCTAAGGACGTTCTTAACGATGTCATCAAGAAATACGGAATCACCAGCGGCGGAGGCTAGAACCTTGCTTAGTTGGTGTACGTATGTTACCATGCGTATGTCACAGAACGTGACCGTAGGAGCAAGGAGATAGAACAGTGTCACTCTTCTCAGAGGATGACCGGGCGGCCAATGGCGTCGAAAAAGCCAAGCAAGCCGCTCTCGACCGGGAATACCGCAGACAGGCGCCGCTTGTCGCGATGAAGCTCATCATCCTCATGAAGGAGGCGGCTCGCCGTGATTTTCGCAGCGGAAAGGACGTAACCGAGATTCGGGTTGAGGATGGATCCCTATACCCGAGGCTCGAAAGCAGTCCGTACATTCCGGAAGAAACACTTAAGAAGGTGATGATTTCGCTCATTGAGCGGTTCTTCGGTCGGAAAGAAAGCGAGTACCAGCTCTTCCTCTCCCGTCAGGATGACACCCGTAAGGAGGCTTACAGTCTTCACGCCGAAAGCTTCCGACACCAGAACGAGGTATTCATTAGATTCAGCCAGCCACTGAGCTAACAGAGAGCCCCGAAGCAACTGGAGTACAGGTTGACGAATCAAGAAGAACCTTCGCCCTGCCGGCCGCCTGTCGGCCACCACCCCATCCAGATGCCAGGTCTGGCCGACAAACCCAAGCGAAAGTCTTCGCGTGGGGGAACGGTGCTCCTGATGGCCACGCCGTTCATCTTCCTGGCAGTGCTCCTGGTCATCCTCCTCCTGAACGGCGTCCAGTTCGACTGACGCCGCCAAACCGCCCGAGAGTCGGGCGTCCCCTCATCGAAAGGTGAGGGGTTAGTCATGTAAACACATATATTACACATATCGTCATATTTAGTGTAAAACCTACACACACCATATGTAGCGTTTACAAAATTCATTAGACCCCTTGAACTTTTCTCGTTTTGGGTATATAATAACAAATACAATATGAGTTTTAAGTGCCCACATAAGTGCGCGAGGAACATGACAAATGTCAGTAGAACGACCACAGCAACGTCCCGACCAATACCAAATCCCACCAGCGCCCGAGCATGTGCCCGGCCATGAAGAGCGGATAGATAACCTCAAACCAAAAGGTCCTAACTGGCTAAAGCGCAGCATTGCGCTGGGCGCAGCAGGTGTGACACTTGCGGCCGGTATCTTTATTGGTGCTAAGATCGCCGGCGGCGGTGACAGCGAGCCAACCAACCCTGCTAAAGGTGTTGAGACCAGCGCTCCAGCAACCCCAGGTGAAACAGCCGAGCCTACTCCTTCACAGCAGGAAACGCACGACACTTCAACCAGTGACCTCAGCCCTGAAACTTTCCCATTCGTTGGCGAAGACGGCAAGACCTACGAAGGCGACGCGGCATTCAAACGCTCTATCGAACTTCCAATCGATGCCTACACGGAAGATTCTGTCAAAACCGAGCTGCTTCCTGACGCGCTGGACGCATTAAATGAATGGACAGCATCGGGCGCAACCAAGAATGGTGAAGAGGCTTACGCCGGTTACGTTTCGCCAAACGGCAAGACCGGTCTTGCGGGTGTTGCAGCAGACTTTTACGACCCTGCGTTCCGCGACGCGCTGACGACCAACTCTACCACTACTGAAGAC
>CAMLKC010000004.1 GCA_946480595.1 uncultured Candidatus Saccharibacteria bacterium | reverse complement strand
GGCGTTCATAGCCGAGACGATCTAGCTGGCTGATGAGGGGAAGGTGAGTAAAACCGCCATTACCGTTTTTCCAGGCGGGAACGGCAACGCAAAGCGGGGTTCCAGGCGCAATTTGAGCGGCTATGTTTTTAAGGAATGCCGAAATAATATGGTCGCAGTTGCCGCGGACTTGTTCGAGCTTGGAAGGTGAGGGCGGCGCACTGAATGGCTGCCCAAGGTAGCTCTCGCAGGCGACGGCATCGATAGGCTGTTGCCACTGGGTGTCCATGGCGTCACCTTGATGTAGTGTAGAATCGACTTCAGTATGGTGCGAATCCGCCAGCCATTCGAGGTTTGCTGCTGAAAAATCGATCATTTTGTCGGCTAAGTCGGTGCCGTATACGCGGTAGCCCATGAGTGCGGCTTCTTGGAGGAGGACGCCGGTGCCGCAGAAGGGGTCGAGTAGGGTATTTTGTTCGCCTTTTCGATCATCTCTGTTCGCAAGCGGCTTCGCTCCGGGCATGAATTCGGGCCCCTGCGTCGCTTCATGCTCGGGCTGCAGATGCTTGCTCGCAGAGACGGCCGAGCGGCTCGACACTGGAGTGGCGGGTGACGCGAGGTTAATCATGATCTGGGCAAGTTTTGGTGGCAGCATGCCGACGAAAGCGTCGCGCTTTGGCCGTTTTTGGTCGCGCAGGGCATAGGCGGTAATGTTTTGGGCGCCGATGCTTTCGGCAATGATTACTTTGCCGCTGCGAGAACGCACAACGATGAGCTCTTTTTTGTTATCGGCCAGGCCGAGCCTGTTATGGTGCGAGGCGGCGCTGCTAAGTGCCGGTTCGTCGTTTGGCACGAGACGCAAACTGACGCCGCTGTTTTTTAGCTTTTGCTTGAGAATGATGCCGGTCTTTTGCACGTCGCGCGAAGACACGTCAAACCCGTAGGCACTAATGCCAAGGGTAATCTTGCCCTCAAATTCACCCCATTCTTTTAAGTAGGTCTGTACGATTTTCATGCTGGCGCGGCGCCAGTCTGCGTGCGAAAGTTCTACGACAACGCGCCCGGCCTTTTGGGTTCCGCCTAAAATATCGAGAGAAAACGTGGCTGACGCTACAGTTGCCGACTGATCAGAAAACCATCGGACGGCGTCTGAGCCATACAAAACTTCGAGCTCGCCCATGCCGAGTGCCGGTTGCCGGCCTAAAATCGCAATATACATATTTCTTAGTATATACTAGTAGCATGTCTTTTAGAGCTTGGCTGAGTGTTATTACGCTCGTACTGATTGCCGTCATTATATTCTTTTCACGCCACGAGCTGTTGCACGCGTGGAACTTGCTAAGCCAAGTAAATATTTGGATTTTACTACTCCTGATTCCCGGACAGCTGTTGGTGTATTATGCCGGCGGTGAAATGATGTTTTCGTACCTTCGGGCAAAAGCTTCCATGCAAAAAGTTTCTCCACCCGAACTTGCTGGTATGGCGCTAGAAATGAACTTCGTTAATCACATTCTGCCAAGCGGCGGCATAAGCGGCTTATCGTATATGACATGGCGACTTGGTAAATATGGCGTTTCGTCAGGCCGGGCGACGATGGCGCAGATTGTCCGCTATGCGGTGGGCCTGCTATCGTTTATGACGCTATTATTTGTCGCGGTGTTTATTGTCACGATAGACGGTAGCATCAACCGATGGATCATTCTGATGAGTTCGTTGCTGGTAGGCGGAATGACGAGCGCGCTGGTCGGTGCTGTTTATCTTTTGAGCAGCCCGAAACGTATTACGTCGTTTTCTTCTTGGTTTGTGCGGACGGCAAACGGACTGGTGCATAGGGCGACATTTGGCCGCAAAAAACGCATGCTTTCCCATACCAAAGTCGACGCTTTTTTCATGGAAATGCACGATGACTACTTGGCGCTCAAACAGGACAAGCGAATTCTCATAAAGCCTTTTTTGTGGGGACTGTTGTTCACGCTGGCTGACATTGCGCTGTTTTTCATTACGTTTTGGGCGCTCGGACACCCGGTTAACCCGGCTCCTATCCTTATTGCGTATGGTGTGGCGACCATTGCCGGTTTTTTTGTCATTACACCGGGTGGCGCTGGGGCGTACGAAGCGATCATGGTGGCATTTCTTGCTGTCGCCGGACTCGACAAGGGAACCGCAATCGCGGGGATTGTACTGACACGCGTTATTTTGCTTCTTGGAACCATTGGTCTTGGGTACCTGTTTTACCAGCGAGCACTGATAAAATATGGACGAAAATAGCCCGCTTTTTAGCGTCAGCGATTTTATTGCGGTAACGAACCAGACGCTGGAATATGCATACCTGGCGGTGAGTATCGAAGGCGAGGTTGCGAGCTTTAAGGTAAATCAGGGCAAGTATGTCTTTTTCGATCTTAAAGACGACGGTGGTAGTATCGGGTGTTTTATGACCGTATGGCAGCTGCGCGTGCCGATCGAAGACGGCATGAAAGTGATTGTAGCGGCGACGCCCAAGCTCACGCAGTGGGGAAAATTTAGCCTGACAGTCCGGGCTATCCGGCCGAGCGGTGAGGGGAACCTGAAAAAAAGTTTTGAACTTTTGCGGGCAAAACTAGACAAAGAAGGACTGTTTGCTCCCGAGCGTAAGAGACGACTACCAGAGATTCCGAGGCACGTAGCGGTTATTAGCAGTACTGGCGCCGCGGGGTACAAGGACTTTGTGAAGATCGTGAACGATCGCTGGGGCGGACTAAAAATCGACGTGGCACACGTACAGGTGCAGGGCGTCAGTGCGCCTGATCAAATGATTCGCGCACTACGTTATTTTAATGAACAGCCTGACTTGCCAGAAGTGATAGTTATTATTCGTGGAGGAGGCAGCGCTGACGATCTGAGTGCATTTAATGATGAGCCGTTGGTGCGAGAAATCGCTGCCAGTCGTATTCCGACACTGGTAGGCGTAGGGCATGAGGTAGATGTGAGTCTTGCGGATATGGCTGCAGATGTGCGTGCGGCAACACCCAGTAATGCCGCGCAAATTTTAGTCCCTGATCGGCAAGAAATACTGCGTGCGGTCCGCCGAAGAGTCGTGTCGCTACTTCCTCGTACCGAACAAACGATCGATCATAAACGCCAGCAGGTGAGTGATATATTGCAGCAGGCATTTACGGCAATCGAGCGGCGGCACGAACAATACGAGCTGCATGTGCGTCATAAAAGGCAGCTGCTTGCCGAATTTGATCCGCGCAAGGTGCTTGCCCGAGGGTATGCACTCGTGCGGGGCGAACTGGTAGTGGGAAAAATGATTGAGATAGAAAAAAACGACAATATAGTAACGGCGGAGGTTCATCGTGTCAGTAAAAAAGCGTAGCATTGCAGAGAAAACAGCCCAGCTAGACGAGCTCGTCGAATGGTTTGATAGTGACGAGTTTGAGCTCGAACGGGCGCTGGACAAATTTAAAGAAGCCGAAACGTTGGCTGCTGAAATCGAAGAGGATCTAAAAGGTCTTAAAAACGAAGTCAGTGTTATTAAAAAGAAGTTCGACGAGGCAGACTGATGCTTTTTTGGCTTTTTGCCGGTATTGTCCTGTTGTTCGGGTTTGTGGTGTTCCGCGGGGCGCCGTATGTGCCAAGCCATAAAAAGGACGTAGCAAAAGCATTCGGCGAACTGTACAAAGTGGGCAAAAACGACGTTGTGGTAGATGTGGGGTCGGGCGATGGAATCATCCTGCGGATGGCAGCACGCCTCGGCGCGCGAGCTGTCGGCTACGAGTTGAACCCGGCCCTGGTTGTGATTTCGCGCATTCTGTCCCGAGGGAACAAGCGGATTGCCGTGCATCTTAGTGATTTTTGGTTTGCCAAATTGCCGCAGGATACCACGCTGGTATATGCGTTTGCTGTTGAGCGCGATATTCGTAAGTTATCGGCCAAAATGCAGGCTGAGGCTGACCGCCTGGGACATCCGCTGCATGTGATTAGCTATGGGAGTGAGTTTGCCAATCCTGAGCCAATCCGCACGCTCGGCGCGCACCACTTGTTTATTTTTCGTCCTTTACAAGGGAAGAAGCCATAAGTATAATAAGCGTCATGAAGACGTATCGACACAAAAACGAACAAGGTGGGGTGAGTGGTTCCATGATTGCGATCATTGGCTTGGTCGTGCTCGTGTTAGTTGCCGGATCCCTCGCTATCTGGGCTTACGTAAATTATACTGAGCAAAAAACCGGTGTTGATGGCAAGATTGACCTCGCCGTCGCAAAAGCAAAAAATGACCAGCAAACGATTGATGATAAAAAGTTTGCCGAACGTGAGAAAGAGCCGAACCGCACGTTTGTAGGGCCTGACAACTTTGGCCGTTTGACATTTAGTTACCCTAAGACATGGAGCGTTTTTGTCTCAGAAGATGGTGCGGACAGCAATTCATACCGCGCCTACCTTAACCCCGTGAGTGTCCCGCCGCTGAGCGAAAAACAGCAGTACTCGCTGCGTGTCATCATTGAGCAAAAGGACTACGACCAAGTCGTAAAAACTTACCAAGAAAAAGTAAAGAAGGGTGACCTTCGTGCGAGCGCGACGAGCGCTAACGGCCACAATGGTACGCGCCTGGACGGTACGTTTACCAAGAACATTCGTGGTGCAGCAGTTATCTACCAGATTCGTGATAAAACCGTGACGCTGCGAACTGATGCCGATACATTCAAACCCGACTTTGAAGCATTAATCAAGACAATCGATTTTAACCAATAGACCTCGCGCACATGCTACACTATAGGTAGTATGCAAGGGAGCAGGGGCCAGGTTGGAACAACGTGGGACGGATCGGGGCCGCAAGGGGCCGATCTGTCCTTTTTGGTAACTGCTGCCCATGAGCTAAAAGCGCCACTAGCGTTAATACGTCAGTTGGCGCTTTCGATGGAGCTGATGGAGCAGCTGCCCGACAATGAACGACAGCGCATGCTCCGCCAGCTGACGCTTACGAGCGAACGTGCGCTGCGCCTGACGACGGACCTGACGCGTTCGTCACGGCTGGAGGGTGGCTTGTTTGAGTTAGAACCGCTCAATCCCCGTCAGCTATGTGAAGAGGTGGCGCACGAACTCTCGCCACTCTATAAAGCCAAGAACCGTGAAATCCGCGTCGCGTCGCGCTACCGGCCGATTTTGGTTGTGGCAAACCGCGATCTTTTGCGGCGGATCATCCTTAATTTTGGCGATAACGCGCTGCATTACGCAGATGAATCAACACCGGTCGAATTGCGTGTCCAGACGTTGGAAAGCGGCGGGAAGATCCGCATGGGCGTTCGTGATTACGGCCCCGCTGTGCCGACGGATATTTGGCAGCGCCTCCAGTCGCATCTTGGTACTGGCGCCCAACCGCTGCATGCCCGGCCTCAGAGTAGTGGTCTTGGCCTGTATGTCGCAGGACAGTTTGCCGCCGCTATGCAGGGGCAGATCGGCGCTACCCGTCACCGGGACGGCGCAACGTTTTATGTGGACCTTGCCGCATCCACGCAGATGAGGTTATTATGACAAAAACGCCCTACGTTTTGATTGTCGAGGATGACGACTGGCTAGCCGAGCAATACAAGCGAATTTTAGGTGAAGCGGGTATACGTGCAGAATCGGTGCCGCATGCACTGGCGGCTATAGACTCGATTGATGCGACGCTACCCGACGCACTAGTGCTCGACTTATTGCTGGCAGGCCCGAATGCTTTTACTCTTTTGCACGAATTGCACTCGCATGCTGATCTGGCAACAATCCCGATCATTCTATGTACGACGAGTGCCGACCAAATCGCCGAGGAAGACCTGCAGGCATACGGCGTTCGCCAGCTGCTCGACAAAGCGGCCATGATGCCGAACGATTTTGTGGCTGCGGTAAAAAAGGTCTTGCTATGACGACGGTTCGTACGCGGGCGATCGTGCTGCGCCGTACGAACTATGGCGAAGCCGATCGGATACTGCAGCTGCTGACTCCCGAGGGACGGCGGGGCGTCATGGCACGCGGTGTCCGCCGCGAAAAAAGCAAGCTGGCAGGAGGGATCGAGCTTTTTGCAGTGAGCGATATTGTGATTAGCAGCGGGAGAGGTGATTTGGGTATTCTTACCTCTGCACGTCTTGTGCAGTTTTACCGCCATATTTTGGAAGATTACGACAAGCTGCAGTTTGGCTACGAGGTGGTAAAACTCGTCTCATCGGCAACAGAAACAGTAGATGAGCCGGAGTGGTTTGACGTACTACAGGAAGCGCTTGCGGGTCTGGATGCAGCGACGATTCCGCGCCAATTGGTTGAAGCGTGGTTTTATCTGCGCTATGCGGCGCTGCTCGGTCGTGAGTTAAGCCTGACGAATGACGTAGAGGGCAACCGTGTCCATTCTGAGTCACGGTATTCTTATGATGTTGGCGAGCAAGGCCTTCGTCCGGCAGTAAATGGCGAGCTGACGGCGAACCACATTAAATTTTTGCGGTTGCTGAATGCGAAATCATTAAAAATCCTTGCGCAGATCGGTGGGGTAGGCGAGGTGCTACCTGAGTGCTGGACGGTCGCGCGTCAGCATGCTGCCGTATAAATTCCAGGGGTAGGTGGCGCACTATTTTTTCTTCGACCGTGCGCCTGGGGCCGGATGGTGGTGAAACGGATCAACTCCTCTCGATGAGGCCGCGCTTCTGCAGGTCGGCGGTGATGGCGATGGCCACCTGAGGAGCGTTGTTCTCCATCAGGTGGATCATCGCGAGCGTTGACGCCTGCGTGATCTCGGCCTCGACGGCCGGGGGTGTCAGTGTGACGTGCCTGACGCGGAGCCGCTTGGCGTCCCTGATCTTCTGGTAGGCCTTGACGTAGCTTCGGCCCTCCCAGTCCTTCTTGGCGCCTGCGAGCAGGCGCTGGATCTGCTTGTTGTGGGGGAGCTCCAGCATGGCTTGAGCACACCGCGCGATGATGTTGGGTCGTTCTCTTGCGCCGACATTCCTCAGCTCGCGCATGGTGTTCGTGAGGCCGGCTGCTGCTGGAACGACCTTGTTCTCACGAGCGTCGATGAGTGCGAGAACAGCTTGGTAGTGCAGCAGTCCGACTCGCCGGTCGTTTCGGTCCAGTAACCCGTCCGTAAACGCGGAACGCAGGACGGTCCGTGCCGTGTCGTGGTTGCCTTGCAGGGCGTGCTCCGAGGCCAGCCCAATGAGCTGGAGTGCCCTCGCGTAATCGTCGGTAGGCATGGTGGCCCTTTCCGTTGCTGTCAGGCTGCGGCTGGCTGGCCGTAGCGCGATGAGAACTCCCGCACACAGGCGAGAGCCGAGGCGGTTTCGTCCGTGAGCATGCGCTCAAGGACGTCGTTCCACGCAGTCGCAATCTCCTCGCGGAGCTGCGGCGGCGTGAGATGTGAAACGCGCTTCAGCTCGTCACCTGCCTGGGTAAGCAGATGCAAAGCTTCGGCGTAGTTGCCAGCGGCGCTACGGTTGTAGGCGTCGCCGACCATCTGACGGATGCCGATGGCGTAGGGCAGTCGCTCCATGGTGAGAACGCAGCGGTCCCACACCCATTGACGGACTACCGGCGGAAGTTCGCGGTGCCGCGCTCGCAGTTCGTTCATGGTAAGTCCTAGAACGTGGACTGCGTAGCCGACGTTTCCGTCAACGGCGCTAACGAACGCAGCCGTGGCCATGTGCTCGATCCGGCCTACGGCACTCTGCTTCAGGCTGTCCCAAGAGGCACGGAGGTTGGTCCGGGCTGCATCGGGATTGCCGTAAAGCACGTGCGAGATGGCTAGAGAGAGCATCTGGACGGCGCGGTAGAAACGGTCCTGAGTGTTGGTGCTCGTCCTGTTCATGAGGCATTTGCCTTTCGTCGAGGAGGTCTCGTTTTCGACCGTGAACAAGTATAGCATAAGCAATATGAGTATAGTATGTGTAATAGAAAAACAACACGAGGTCTGAGCTCTCTGTTATAATGGGGGCATTATGGAAGAAAAAAGCACCACCCTCGAAGACATTGTTAGCCTGGCCAAGCGCCGCGGATTTATTTACCAAGGCAGCGACGTTTACGGTGGACTTTCGGGAACATGGGACTACGGTCCTTTGGGTGTGGCGCTGAAGCGTAATATTATGCAGCTTTGGTGGAAGATGTTCGTCGACGCCCGCGACGACATGTACGGCGTTGACGCGGCAATTCTTATGAACCAAAAGGTATGGCAGGCGAGCGGGCACGTCGACACGTTCGTCGATCCGCTTTGCGAAGATACGGTCAATCACCGACGTTTTCGCACCGATCATATCCTGAAGGACAAAGGTATTGACCCAACGGGTATGACGATGGAACAAATGGACGCGGCTGTCCGCGAAAACGGCCTCAAGAGCCCTGATGGCAACCCACTCAGCGAATCTCGTACGTTCAATATGATGTTTCAGACGCATGTCGGTGCGACGATGGATGAAAAGTCGGTAAGCTACCTCCGCCCGGAAACGGCACAGGGTATTTTTACCAACTTTAAGAACGTCGTCGATAACTTTTACCCTGACCTGCCATTCGGCTTGGCGCAGCAGGGCAAGGCGTTTCGCAACGAAATTTCGCCGCGCGACTTTATTTTCCGTTCGCGTGAGTTTGAGCAGATGGAGATCGAGTATTTTGTTCACCCGGAAAAGTGGGCGGAGAGCTTCGATGCGCTTTTGAAAGACGTCCACGAGTTCCTCGATGCGCTTGGCCTGCCTAAGGACAAGGTTCATGAACTCGAGGTGCCCGAAGAAGACCGAGCTCACTACAGCAAGCGCACTATCGACATTGAATTTGATTTTCCTATCGGCCGCGAAGAGCTTCTGGGCCTCGCGTACCGCACCGATTTTGACCTTGGCAACATTCAGCGTGCCAGCGGCAAAAGCATGGAGTACACGGTAAAAGGGACGAACGATAAGTTTGTGCCGCACGTAATCGAACCGTCATTTGGTGTCGAACGCGCACTGATGGCTGTGCTTTCGACCGCTTACCGCGAAGACGAAGTCAACGGCGAAAAGCGTATTTTCATGGCGTTTCCCGAGCACCTTGCACCGGTAAAATACGCCGTTTCACCGCTATTAAAGAATAAGCCCGAGCTGGTCGCAAAAGCCCGCGAAGTTTACACAATGCTCAAGAAAAAGCACGGCAACGTCATGTGGGACGACAATGGCAATATTGGTAAGCGCTACCGCCGCCAAGACGAGATCGGCACGCCGTACTGCGTAGTCATCGACTTTGATACGCTTGAAGACGATGCGGTAACAGTACGAGACCGCGACACGACCGAGCAAAAGCGCGTAGCAATTGAGGAAGTGTAATATGGTGGATCATGTTGAAGTGGAAGTACAGCAGAAGGATCCTACGGTATTTACGTATGAGTTTCGCTATTCATCAAAGCTTACGGCTAAGAAGATGGAGGCTCTATACAAGTCGCTATCAAATATGACCGAGCTGAATGGGTTCAAATCTTTCAATCCTGAAGAACCTAACTTTATCCTTAGTTCTAAGAGTAATAAATACTACATTAACAGCGACCAAGATTCGGTAGATATATTTGTGGCAAATACTTTTTCTAAGAATCGAATGCACTGGACGCTGAGTGATCAGAGACAGTTTATGGGCGTGCTTCTGGATGTGTTTGAAGAAAACAAAATAGCCGTCACATCATTTAACGCCAAAAGAGAAGAATATGTACTATCCAAGATAAAGGGAAAAACTGTTGCACAAAAGATTTTTCTTCCGGGAATGCTTGGAGCTGACAAGCAAGCCTTTACTGTTAGATTTATGCAACATGAAGAGGATTCTCGCTTTGATACGGTACATATCCACTCCTTTTCGGCAATCTTAAATGCCGTATTCCCGCCTATGAACGAAAATGAAGCGTATGTAGAAGCTTTGAAAGAGTTAAACTCATTCATTGCATCAAAAGAGTATACGTTCGAGAAGCGCGATGGTGACGAGTTTGGCGGGGCTGAGATGGCGGACATTCTAGAGAAGTACTACGTAGCGGCTAAAGAGGAAGTGCACAAGTGTTTTCGGTCTCTTTCGTTGAGCGAGGGATGATATGGCAAACAAGCGCTCCGAACCCTCCTTGTACGGATCTTTCGACGGACATGATTATTTTTTAGATAACGATGGGAGCGCCTTCAGATCTTGGACGCGAGAGAACCGATCGACCTCGGCTGATCAGATAAGAGAGCTCAATGATAAATTAAAGCATGCCGAGGATAAAATCACAGCTCTAGAACTTTCTATCTCCGACGCTATTAGCGACGTAGAATCATCGAAAGACACCCTGCATAACCAGATTGAAGAGGCGAAGAAAAATTTTGAAGATAAAGTTGAACGTGACAAATTCAAAGCCGTAGAAATCATTGGTGTCTTCGTGGCACTTTTTACTTTTGTTTCTAGCGAGATCCAAATATACAGCAAGGTAAATAGTATAGAGAAGGCTGTTGCCGTAAGCTTAGTATTCGCTGGGATGTTGAATTTATTTGTTACAATGCTTCTTCTGATGGTGAAGCCTGATTCTCAGAGTACGCTACAGGAAAGGGTGGACTCGAGGTTCTGGATGCTTTTGTTCGTAAGTAGCGTTCTTATTATTAGTGGAGTAATATGGATGTGGCAATCATAGTGGGGGGGTGTTAAATGGAGCGAAATCACGATTTTACAGGTCTAAAAGCAATCTTTTTCAACGGCACGCTGACCAAATCGCCAGCGCCGAGCCACACGGATTTGCTGATTAAAATCAGCACTGGCATTATGAACAAACATGGGATGCAGACAGAAGTTATTCGCACGGTTGACCACGACATAGCAACTGGCGTCTATCCGGATATGCGCGAAAAGGGTTGGACGACCGACGAATGGCCAGAACTTTACAAAAGGGTGCAGGAGGCCGACATTTTGGTGCTAGCCGGGCCGATTTGGCTGGGCGATAACAGTTCACAGACCAAAAAGATCATCGAGCGGCTATACGCCAACTCGGGTGAGCTGAATGAAAAAGGCCAGTATGCCTATTACGGCAAAGCCGGTGGTTGTCTTATTACGGGCAACGAAGATGGTGCCAAGCACTGTTCAATGAATATTCTATACAGCCTGCAGCACCTTGGCTACGTTATTCCGCCGCAGGCCGACGCCGGCTGGGTGGGTGAGTCCGGCCCTGGCGCAAGCTACGGCGACAAAGCCGATGACGGCACGCGTACCGGTCTTGATAACGACTTTACTAATCGCAACGCCACATTTATGACTTGGAATCTTATGCACATCGCAAAGCTGTTAAAAGATGCCGGTGGTGTACCAGCCTACGGTAACCAACGTAGCGAGTGGGACGCTGGCGCGCGGTTCGACTACGAAAATCCAGAATACCGCTAAAATTAAGAGTCCCGCCTCCTCGGGACTCAACTGACGTAGTGTCAGGAACACCCAAGGGGCGGGTTATTCGGACGGGTCCGGCGTGGGGCGCGACTGCGGCGGGTCGACTTTCGCCAGGTTCTCCGCAGCGGTTGCGCCGATCTCCGCGATGATCTCACCGATGGTGGGGTGAGGCGGCAGGCCGGCGTAGGGGCGCTTGGGGTCGGACGGCAGTGACATGTAGCCTCCAGAGTCGGACGTATCTTTACTATTATAACACTAAATGAGTTTAAAATCAATTTTTCATAAGATGCTACACTAAAATATATGATTGAAGAAATGAAAAAAGCGGCGCTTAAGGCGGGCGAGTACATGCGCCTAGCGACCGAACGCGATTCGACAGAAAAAAGCGGCGTAAAAGATTTTGTGACCGTGGCTGATATTAAATCGCAGGATATCTTGCGGGAAGAACTGAGCCGTGCGTTTTCAGATGCAGTTATTTTATCGGAGGAAGACGCCGAAGAGGCGCGAAAAGCTATGTATGCACCGGAGTTTACGGGGTTTGTACTGGACCCGATCGACGGGACGTACAATTTTAAGCGTGACATGCGTGAATCTGCTATTTCAATCGGCTACATAGAAAGCGGCCAGCCTATTGCCGGTGTTATCTATGATCCTTACCGAGAAGAACTATATGAGGTGGAAAAGGGAAAAGGCGCCTTGAGAAATGGCGAGAGGATTTCCGTTAGTCAGCAGGTAGAACTTGCCGGTGCGAATATTGCTACGAGCAACAGCTACAACGACGAGTCAATGGAGCGCAACTTGCGGCGACACCTGGGTATTTACGAAACGACAGGTGTGATGCCCTGGATGAGCTGTCCGGGAAGCGGCGTGCTTATTTTGGCCTGGGTGGCCTGCGGCCGCATAGACGCGTACCATCATAACGGATTAAAGCCCTGGGATAATGCCGCGGCATTTTTATTGGTGCGTGAAGCAGGCGGCGTAGTGCAACGACTGGCTGGCGGGGAAGCGCTCTTCACTGACGCAGCGGTTATTGCCGCAACGCCAAAAATAGCGGCCAAGCTCGATGAGGTGTTTGGCAAACTCCCGAGTGAATTGCTGGCATAATTGATAGAGAAAGGAACGAATATGAAGGCAATATGGAACAACGAAACATTGGCCGAAGCGCCAAAAGAAGACCTTATAAGGATTGAAGGAAACTGGTATTTTCCGCCAAAAGCACTCAACTGGGAATTTTTTACTGAGAGTGACCACCATACAGTATGCCCCTGGAAGGGCGAAGCAAGTTACTACGACGTCACGGTAAACGGTGAAATGAATGAATTTGGCGCGTGGTATTACCCCGAACCAAAAGACGGTTCAATCGAGCGCGTCAAAAAAGATTTCACTAATTACGTGGCATTTTGGAACGGGATAGAAGTTACCGAATAATGAAGCTTCTTAATAATCTGGTGAGCTTTTTACTAGAACTGGCTATGCTCGGCGCCTTTGCGTTTTGGGGTTTTCATGCGGGCAATGGAACGGTGATGAAATGGCTGCTCGGCATTGGTATTCCGGTACTTGTCGTGGTTTTTTGGAGTATCTTCATGGCGCCCCAGGCGAGTCATCGAATTGCGTGGCCGTGGTTACCGATAATTTCACTTGGCTTATTTTTGCTTTCTGCCGCTGCGCTCTATGCGGCGGGAAAGCCAGCCTTAGCCGTAAGTTTAGCGGCTATTACAGTAGTAAATGGCGCGCTTGTTTTTGCTTGGCGCCAGCAATAGTATTTACCTATGAAAATGCCCCTCCTCGGCACCTTCATCCTAGAGAATGAGCAAGCCGGAAAGGGGCTACCAGGTGCCATCACACCAGCCTTCTTGTCGAAGGCGTTGTTTCAGTGCGGGGAGGTCGTCCGATGTCAGGACGACGACCTGGTTGGAGGAGCCGTGTGTGGCGATGCAGCGGATACCCACTGTTTTTTCGCCGACGATCTCCCAGCGGGTTGCACGAAACGCAAGACCTCCTGATCTGCTGGATTTTCGTGTCGTTGAGAACTGCCGGGGGTGAGTGGTACGCACCTCGGGCCATGCTTCGAGCTCGGAAAGGAACTTGTCCAGTCCCTGTACGAGCGTCGAATGACCGCCGGTGATCCGCTTGCCGTGACGCGAGCGGTTGACCATGTCGTCACATCCTTAGTTTCGGGGCAACCTCTTATAAAATTATAAAATAATTACGCATTTTATGCAATATTCGCGGATTTTCTGGAAAAATAAAAAAGATTTTTTTCGGCACCTCTGGATAGCGTATAAGAGGCGTATCTTGCATGTCTTAAAATAGGGATAGTATAATAAAGGTAACCTGATCGAAAGGGGGCGTGTAACTATATGAACGATGATGAGCTTATTAACATAGAAGACCCATCCGTGAACTTTAGTGTCCCCCGATCCTCTCCATATGAAATGCTCGTGCGCCAAAGCAAAAAGCTTGGCCAAGTAGCGACACGCGCATTTCATGACGTAAAAATAATTTTGCAAAAGGAGGTCACCATGTCATCAGCAGAGCAATTTTTAGGGAATTTTCCTCACTTGTCCCACGCTGATACAAAAAAAGAAAAAGAACTTGCAGAAGCCGACAAACTAAAAAAGATGGTCAAGCGCTCACACCAAGTGCTGGCAAATGTACGAACGGTATTCCCGCTGACGCTGTTTCCTGACAGCATCGTGGTTGACCGCTCTAAAATAAGTATTATCAAACGTAATTTCTTCTGGTCATCGAATGTCATCAGCTTTCAGGTAGAGGATGTGCTGAACGTGTCTAGCGGCGTCGGCCCGTTCTTCGGATCGTTGACGATCGCCAGCCGAGTTATGAGCACGGTCGACCATTTTACGATCAACTACCTCTGGCGAAACGATGCGATCTTTATGAAGCGACTTATACAGGGCCACATAATTGCCAAGAACAACAAGCTCGAGACCGACAAGCTGACGCGCAAAGAAATGATCGAAATGCTGTGCGAACTGGGCGGTGACGCGGACGAATAGTTTCTACTACGTTATACTAAAAGGCATGATTACGTACTATACAGACGGGAGCTGCAGTCCCAATCCCGGTCCTGGCGGCTTTGCTGTCATCAAAAACATGCAACCAGAAATTTTAGGTGCTGAAGATGATTCAACCAATATCCGCATGGAGGGCAAGGCGCTTGTCGCGGCGCTAAAAGATGCTGATGGCGCAGAATGCGAAATTTACACTGACAGTGAATTCTGGATCAATGTCATTACCAAGTGGTCGCTTGGTTGGGAAAAAAACGGCTGGAAAAAGAAAGGCGGCGAAATTAAGAACCTCGATATCGTTATGGAAGTCTGTCCGCTATACCGAAACTCGAATGCCACGCTGATCTGGGTGCGCGGACACAACAATGACGAAGGCAATGAACTTGCCGATGTGTGGGCGAATAAGGCGCGCGAAAAATACCTGCTGGAGAAATAATGACCGCCGACGACGTTAAAAAAGCGCTGAACACTTACGCAAAAAAAGATGACGCAGCGTTTTTGGGTCGATTTTTCAAAACCGGCGAGGGGCAGTATAGCGCTGGCGATGTGTTTATTGGCGTGCGCGTCCCTGATACGCGAAGCGTCTGCAAGCGGTTTCATGATTTGCCGCTGAATGAAACAAGAAAACTGCTGGAAAGTCCTATTCACGAACATCGTTTAGCGGCGGTCATTCTGCTTAGCAACCAGTTTAAACGTGCTAATGAACCAGGTCGCAAGGTTATTTTTGACGCGTATCTTTCGGCTGTTTATGACGGACGGATCAACAACTGGGATATTGTCGATACGTCGGCCGAGTTTATTGTCGGCGAATATTTATGGGACAAGCCAAGAGGACTTTTGTTCGAACTCGCCGCTTCAGATAATTTGTGGCAACGGCGCGTCGCCGTGCTGAGTACGTTTGCGTTTACAAAGAGAGGCGATGCCTCAACGATGCTCAAACTGGCCGGACTGCTACTGCACGATGAGCACGATCTCATTCAAAAAGCAGTTGGCTGGATGCTACGCGAAATCGGCAAACGCTGCGATGAAGCGCTCCTTTTGAAGTTTCTTGACGTGCATGCCGCTGAAATGCCGCGTACTATGCTCCGCTATTCGATAGAGCGGTTAGATCCGGCACAGAAACGACGCTATATGAGCGCGAAAAAGGAACAGGCATGAACAGCGCGCAGGTAAACGCCGCAAAAGTCATGCAACTGGCAACGCTTCGGGGAAATCAGCCCTGGATATGCACGGTATATTTTGTAGTGAAAGGCGGCAAGTTTTATTGGCTGAGTTTTCCTGAGCGCCGTCATAGCCAAGAAATTGCGGATAGCGCTAATGCTGCCGTGGCGATAGCTATTCAACAGGACGTGCCAGTGATTGGCCTACAGGCTGAAGGCGAAGCACGTATCGTACGTGATATTACCGAGGCAGAGAGTGTTTTGGGGCTTTATGTGGCAAAGTATGGCAAAGGCAGGGAATTCATCGACCACCTGAAACGGGGGACTAATCATCACGAACTATACTGCCTGGTCCCGTCAAAGATAATGCTGTTTGACGAGCGAACGTCCGGAGGTGTACCATACAGGCAAATAGACCTGACTGATTAGAGGAGCTGCAGTGACTGAATTCGCAGGCGCCAAGAGCGTTATCATTAACGGGCGTGAACAAAATGGCCGGACCTATCGGCGTGATGACGGTACGCTCGAATCGCTTGACCTAAAAGATGTGTACCAGGAGAAACAGTTACTGTCGTGACGTCTGGCGGCGTGCAAGAGCTCACGAAGGTCGAAGGCGGCGAGCATGGCTCAGCACTCGACAACTGGAAAATGGGTGCCGAAGCTGTGCGCATTGCGCTAAGCGAACCGAGTGGAAAAGGCGGAACAGATTTCCTCCATCATGGCATTGTTATGAAAGAGCGGCTTGGCCTGCAGGTGAGCTATCCGGCTTCTGAAAAACCAAATGTCGTCCATGGCCTCGGTGTTATTGCAAGTATCGCCGGGGTGAAAAAACCAGCCCAGAAGAGGCCGGTTCAAGAGGGTGTCATGGCCTCGGCTTGATAAAACAGCCCAGTCGGGTTACAATACGACAGTTAACAATTTGAATATCAAGAGCGCGACGAGGGACTGGCCCGATGACTCGCCAGCAACCTGCCTTTAGGCAAGGTGCTACATCCAGCCTGGATTTCAGGGAAGATATGCGAATAGTCTTGTACTCTTTTCTGAAGCCCCAGGGCAGATAGGAAGGAGTATTTTTATGTCTGCAGAACAATTTTACCGAACGGCCGAGAGCGTCTCGCCAAAACACCCCTACAAACTGTGCGACCAAATATCGGATGCGATTTTAGATGCGCACCTCGAAGAAGATCCGAATGCCCGAGTGGCCGTAGATGTCACCGGAGGGCATGGCTACGTATTTGTTACTGGTGAAGTGACGAGCCGTGCTGAAAATGTTGATGTTGAGGCGATTGTGCGCCGTATTGCCGGCGACGTAAAAGTCTACGAACACTTGGTGTGTCAAAGCGGCGAGATTGCCCAGGGTGTCGACACTGGCGGGGCGGGTGACCAGGGAATCATGATTGGCTATGCGACAAACGAAACGCCAGAGTTATTGCCCCTCGAAGTCGTGCTGTCGCGCCGCCTGAATGAGTACCTGTATAAACAATGGCCGTTTGACGGCAAAACCCAAGTAACCCTTCTGGACGACAAGATTGTCTCAGTCGTTGCCAGTTTCCAGCATGCGCCGCAAAAAGAATTGCGGAGTGCAGTAGAGGCTTGGCTGAAAGGACAGTCCGTCGCGGCAGAGGTGACACTGCACATCAACCCAAGTGGCGACTGGGACCAAGGCGGGTTTGATGCCGATGCTGGGCTTACTGGCCGCAAATTGATCGTCGATAATTATGGGCCGCGGATCTCTATTGGCGGCGGTGCCTTTAGCGGTAAAGACGCGACAAAAGTGGATCGAAGTGCGGCATACATGGCGCGCAAAATTGCGGTGGACTACCTTCGCACGCGCGGTGCTAAAGAAGTTTTTGTGCGGCTAGCTTATGCGATTGGCGTGGCTGAGCCGCTGGAAGCGACGGTGCTGGTAGATGGCGTGCACGAAACGATCGAAGGCTACGACCTGACACCTCGCGCTATCATACGCCAGCTGGACCTTTTGCGTCCGCAATACGAAAAAACTGCTCGTTACGGCCACTTTGGTCACAATTTCACCTGGGAAATCTAGCGCTTGCCCGGTGTTTTACGGTACAATATACTTTAGTT
Organism: uncultured Candidatus Saccharibacteria bacterium; assembly: GCA_946480595.1. The sequence goes on along the minus strand of CAMLKC010000004.1, from coordinate 17,709 downwards.
TTAAAACAACAGAAAGTTAGAATATGGAAACCGAAACACCGGAAACGACTGATATTTTTCTATGGGCAAATAATACTGACGGCATTAAGAACCAACTGGACGTCGAGTTCTTTTTGTTCAACAAGAATTTTACGCCGTACAGTACGCATTTTGCTACGGACTTAAACGCGCAGATCAAACCGCTGTTTTTGTTTGATCTCATTAACTCGGTCAATATGGGCGCCGGTACCGGCTTGACCGTTCGCGACTTCGAGCTGAGCGAGGGCGAAGAGAACGTGCTGCTTCGGACGGATCTGGAAAAGGTTGGCCGCGCGGAAACACTCATTCATCTGATTGAAAAAGAACGCCACGATATAGTGGAGTTTAGCCAGGAAGAGCATGAGTTCAAGCGGATCAAAGGACTTATTGCGCGCTTTACGCACAAAGACAATCCAAAAAAGGCGTTTTATGTCGTGAAGGCTATTTCGCAGGGCCAAGTGCTTAACGGCGCGACCAGCTGGGAATTCCGTGATGGCAAGTTCGGATCGTTTCAGGCCGACGTAGGCCTTAAGGTGCCAGATGACAACCAAGTGCTTATTATTGACGGCGATATTTTTGTCTTCAACCAGGCTAAGTTTGAAAAACTTTTTAACTACGAATACAAAAAACAGCTTTTGGCTGATCAAAAGGTCGAGGAAATCGAAAAGCAGTATAAGCTAAGTTTTCCTGATGGATTGGACCTACAGACATTGGTACGCGAGCGCAAAAAAATCGTCAACAAGCTGCAAAAGATGGAAATTGGCGGCGTTTCACAGGACCAGGCGCTTGAATATGCTGACTCCATGCAGCTAGAGCTCATGACCGACGACGCGGGCGCGATTATTATTATGGATGGCAATGACCTTGATACGTTCGTCAATCTCATTAACGAAGACTACATTACCAGCGAAATTACGGGCAAGCGGTACGAGATCAAAAGCAAGAAACTACTCGATGAGCCTGACGGCGAGCCGCCACGCGGTTAACGATAAAACGGCCATCTTGGCCGTTTTTAGTAGGTATTGCCGCTGACGTATTCACCCAGCACAGCTACAGTCGCGCCAGTTTGGCGCACTTCGCCGAGTAGCTCATGCAGCTTTGGTCCAGCTATTTCCAGATCGATATGAAAGCGGTATTTCCAGGCGTCGCCAACGATGGGCCGGGACTGCAGTTTTGTCAGGTTGACGCCTGCGCGGGCAAAAATACTTAACACATGCGCCAATGCGCCGGGTGTATGGTCGGTGGTCAGCACGAGTGATGATTTGTTGGCGTTTGCGACCGACTTTCCTTTGGGGTCGATGAGCAGGAATCGTGTGAAGTTTTCTTTGTTGTCTTCGATGTTTTCGGCAAGTATCGCAAGGCCGTATTCTTTGGCCGCGTCACGTCCGGCAACGGCGGCAAGCGTGGGGTCGTTTTGCTGTTTTACATAGGCGACACTGGCGGTCGTATCGTGATAGTCAACGGGCACTGCATCCGGCAGGCTGGAGGCAAGATAGCCGTTGCACTGCGCGAGCGCAACGGGTTGCGAATAAACGTACTTAACGGTGGCCGGGTCGCTGCCAGGCAGTCCAATAAGTTGTTGATGAATCCGCAGGTACAGTTCGCCGACGATAGGGTAGTGGTACCGTTCGATAAGGTCGATCGTTTCGGTGAGCGACCCATGGATGGAGTTTTCGACCGCCAATATTGCCAGGTCGGCTTTATGGTTGTCGAGAAGTAAAAAGGCTTTAGTGAAAGTTTCGGCGGGAATCAGCGAAAAATCGCCGTCAGAAAACCAAGCCTTTACGGCTTGATGATGAAACGACCCGGAAGCTCCCTGAATAGCTACGCGCATGGCGTTTATTGTACCACGCTGGCGTTAATTGACGCTCATGCCGCAAATAACCATGCCATTGCCGTCAGTCCAGTTGTAGTCCATACCTTTGGGGCAGTCACTCGCACCACCCTCGAAATCCTGGGTAATATACATGCCAGTGTTCCAGTAGTTAGCATATGGTCCCACGATCCATCCTTTAACAGGGACAGGGTTAACTGTTGGCGACGATCCGATTTTTTTGAGTTCTGTCATAAGCGCCGCGTTGTCCGATTCTAGGTAGGTATTAGCGCCTGATCCCAAGTATTCGCGGCATTTGCCGTTCGGGAAGCCAGTTCCCAGGCAGTACGAATCTTTGTTTGCAACAGGTGGAAAGGTGCCGTACTTGGCCCTATAAAGCTGAAACTGATGTTCCCAGGCTTTAACCTGCGTGAAGCGATCTGCGTTTCGCGCGCTTCGTTGGGTATTGTTGTAACTGATAAGGACAATCGTCGCTAAAATACCAATAAGAACGATCACCATTAGAAGCTCAACAATAGTAAAACCGCTCGTGCTTTTTCTCATGATGTCATTATAGCATCACATGACATGCGTGTGATGCCGTATACTAAAAGTAATGAACCAGGAGTTGGCGCTAGAGATTATGCTTTCGGGGGAAAGCGTACTGCTGACCGGTCCGGCGGGGGCGGGTAAGACGTATGTTTTGAACCAGTTTATTAAGCTTGCCAAATCCGAGGGCAAGCACGTTTCCGTTACCGCCACGACAGGCCTTGCTGCCACGCACCTCGGCGGTACGACTATTCATTCATGGGCCGGCATTGGAGTGTCTGATTATCTGCCGCAGGGATTTGCGGATCACTTGGCTAAGGGCAGGTTTGAAATCATCGAAAAAACCGACGTACTTATCATCGATGAGATTTCGATGCTGCATGATTACCGGTTGGATATGGTCGATGAAGCGTGCCGTCTGGTGCGGCGAAAAGACGTGCCTTTTGGCGGTATACAGGTGATTATGAGTGGCGACTTTTTCCAGCTGCCCCCGATCAACCGAGGCGATAGCCGTGCGGGCGGGTTTGTCGTACACAGCAACGCCTGGCGTGAGCTTGACCCGACCATTTGTTATTTGGCCGAACAGCACCGACAAGACGATGAAGTGCTTCTCGACATCTTGAACGCTCTTCGTGGCGGCGATATCCGGCGCCATCATGCCGAAAAGCTTTTAGAGCGGGTGGATCAGCAGCCGCCAGAAGATATGGTTTTAACCGAGCTTCACACGGTAAATATCGACGTCGATAAGCTCAACGAGAAGAAGCTTGACGAACTTTCTGGTGACGAACTTTTTTATACGGAAACAACGACCGGCAGCGCTAATTATGTCGAAAATTTGCAACGTTCCGTATTGGCACCTGAGGTGTTGCGCCTTAAAAAAGGCGCTCTCGTGATGGCTGTAAAAAATGCTACGGACCGCAAGTATGCCAACGGTAGTATTGGCGAAGTGATCGAATTTGAACCGGCGACCGAATATCCGATCGTACAGTTTAGAAACGGTAATGTTGTCAGTATGATGCCAGATACCTGGGAGCTCCGTGACGGTGATAAAAAGCGTGCCAGTATTACCCAAATACCACTGCGCCTGGCATGGGCTATTACCGTGCACAAGAGCCAGGGAATGACGCTGGACGCGGCGCGGATAGACCTGCGAAAAGCTTTCGTCGAAGGCATGGGATACGTGGCGCTTAGCCGAGTAAAAAACTTGAACAACCTGTATTTATCTGGCATAAATCGCATGGCGCTTTCGATAAGCGAAGATGCCCAGTCTATTGACGAGCGGTTGCATTCACGCGCTGCCAGCGACATCAAAAAGTTCTCTCATTTGGCCGACCAGGCAAAAAACCGTAAACACGAGCCGCCAAAAAAGACGAAAAAAGAGGGAAGCGGCTCATGGTCGGACAAGATCGCCAAAATGCGTGAAACCTACCCGAATGCTTATCGGCCTTGGCAATCGGCTGACGACGATATCTTAAAGCAGGACTTTCAAAACGGTGTGACCGTAAAAGAACTCAGCAAAAAGCTTGGCCGCCACGAGGGCAGCGTTACTATGCGGCTGCAAAAACATTTCGGCGAAGATGTCGTAGCATAACAGCTACTTGTAAAATTCGCATACGAGTGTCATAGTTTAGCTTACCTATGTCGATCGAAGCGTATGAGGTGTCGTACCAGGGGAACACGAACGAGCGGTTTAAAAACGCGTTGCTCGATAGTGTTATGCGGCCCGCGTACGAGCGGGCGAAGAGCTATTCTGTCCTGAGCGACGATCCAGATATGCTGGAAATGCGCTCTGTGCACCAATATGTTGAGGACGGTCCGGCGCACGTATATACGGTATATACAGCAAAAGACGAGCCGCGAATGGACATACTGGCGGAAATGTATTTTGTTCCGGAAGATATGACTTGGCAAGAGGCTGATTCGCTGCGCGTCGACATTCTTTCGCGCCATGGTGTCGACGACAAGTTTAAGGACGAACTTCGCAATTTGACTGCTACTGACCTGATGGAATTATCTGGCTTTTCATATATCCATGAAGCCCGCTACGAGATTGACATGACTGACCGCACACTGTCGACAACGACCGAACTCGCTTGCCGAATCAATGGCCAGCGCTTCGTACTAAACGGCAGTGCGACTGAGCTGGACGAAGACCGGCAGATGGTGTTTGATGCAGATGAAGTCGTGGATATTATCCGGGCGCTTCATAGCACGCTGCTGGTAAGTGAAGCGCAAGTCCGTGCTTTTTTGGACGTCGACTTTTAGCGGAGTTCGATGACTTGTAACGTTCCGTCGGTGACGATATTCACCCCGAATGTCTGACCGCGGAATTTCACGGGTTCGCCGGCAGGAATGGTTTCGCGGTGGGCGACTAAGCGGCTTTTTTGCAGAGTGTTGACGACAAAATCACGTTCAGTGTCGGTATTCTGGTCGATTTTGTGCGTTACCTGGAGACTATTGACGCGCAGTGCAAACGGACCGACGTCGTGCGTGGCAGCGCCAATCCATATCTGGCGTTTGCGCTCGGTAAATAACTTGAAAATATTTTGCCAAAAGGCAACGTGCTGGTGTGGCTTGTCGGCGTCGTCAGGTAGTAGCTGCCAAAAGCGAATATGGTGCCGGTGCCAAGGTGTTGGCGGCGTGCCAGTTTGGATTTGGAAGCCTAAGTCTTGATGGCGGCCAAACAGATACAACTTGCTAAACGGTGCGGTAGGGTAGGGGCGCCTTAACACCATGGCGTAGGCAAAGCGCAGAGTATTTTTAAATGTGGCTTTGTCTGCCGTAAACCAGCCAGCTTTTTGCATGGCCTTTTCGAGCTCGCGTTGGCTTTTGCACACGATAGCGATGTTGACAGGGTCGCTTGACCAACCGTCTGCACTCGTAACATATAAAGGCAAATGACGCGGACGCAGTACAAGGTGCCAAAGCCGAATGAGAAAAGGAATGCCAAAATAAGCGACAAAGACATAGATGATAATAAGGTTGATAAGCAGCGGCAGATAGTTATCGAGATACGGGTAAAACAAAAATACGGTTTCATACGCTAGCACTGCAGCAATAGCTCCGACGAATATGCGCCAGAGTAGGCGAAGGAAGGTTCCCATCATTTCTCCATTTTACATCTAAACGATGTCGTATAATAGATAAGTATGCAGAAAAAGCTCAGTTTGAAGTTTCCGAAAAAATTTTTATGGGGAGCGGCAACGAGTGCGCACCAGGTAGAAGGCGGTACCCACAACCAATGGTCAGTGTGGGAACTTGAGAATGCGAAATCGCTGGCTGCCCAGTCCGAATATCACTTTGGCGAGGTTGATAGCTGGCCCCAGAACCAAAAAGAAGCCAAAAATCCTGACAGTTATGTTTCAGGTAAAAGCACCGATCATTACAACCGCTACGAAGCGGATTTTGACCTGCTGAAAAAAATGAATATGAATGCATTTCGATTTAGCGTCGAATGGTCGCGGATAGAGCCGCAAGAAGGCGCCTGGAACATAGAGGCGATCGAGCACTATAAGTCATATGTTGCCGAGCTTCGCCGCCGGGGCATTGAGCCGGTACTGACGCTGTTTCATTTTACGCTGCCGGTGTGGTTTGCAGCGCTCGGCGGGTTTGAAAAACGCGCCAATGTATCGTACTTCGTTCGTTTTGCCGAGAAGATCGTACGCGAACTTGGGACGGATATCCGTTATGTCATAACCATCAACGAGCCCGAGGTGTACGCGTACGAAAGTTACATGATGGGCTATTGGCCGCCGAACGTCACAAGTAAAGTAACATGCCGCAAAGTGCTGAGTAATCTGGCGCGGGCCCACAACCAGGCAGCCGAGGTAATTCATGGCATTAACCGCCGTTACCGCGTATCCATCGCCAAGAACTCGCCGTATGTGTACGCTGGTGACGACGCGGTACTGAGCCGCAAATATGCTGACTTTCTCCAGTATGCCCGGGACGATTATTTTCTTAAAAAAGTCGTGAAATCATGTGACTTTTTAGGGGTAAACTACTACTTTAGTGACCGCGTATACGGCTACCGCGTACATAACCCGGACGAGCGGGTAAGTGACCTGGGCTGGGACTTGTCGCCAGCGAACATTCAACACACGCTTGAGCGCCTGCATGAAAAATACGCGCTGCCGATCCTTATTACGGAAAATGGCGTAGCTGACCGCGAAGATGCTGAGCGCCAATGGTGGATTACGCAGACGCTTATCGGTATGCAAAAGGCCATGGATAGCGGTGTCGTGCTAGAGGGATATCTACACTGGAGCCTGCTTGATAATTTTGAGTGGGACAAGGGCCGCTGGCCGCGTTTTGGTCTGGCGGAGGTTAATTACAGTAACCTTGAGCGAACGCTCAGGCCGAGTGCACTATGGTTTGGAAAAGTGATTAAAAATCTACGGGAGAATGCATAAACATGGAAGAGCCGTTTGCGCGCGATGGGCTAAAAATTGCCGTCATTGGAGGTGGAACGGGGAGCTTTACGCTGCTTCAAAGCCTCAAGAATTACTCGAACTCGATTGCCGCAATTGTTAATATGGCCGACGATGGCGGTAGTACGGGCGTACTGCGCGACGAGCTTGGTGCCTTGCCCCCCGGCGACGTGCGCCAATGTCTTGTGGCGCTGAGTGATTCACCAAAAGTCCGCGACTTGTTCAATTATCGGTTTGAAGAAGGAACATTTGGCGGCCATTCATTTGGCAATATTCTGCTGACGGCGCTCGAAAAAGTGACGGGGAATTTTACCGAAGCCATTGAGACCGCTTCGGAAATTCTGCGGGTTAACGGAATGGTTATCCCGGCAACTCTGGATAATGTGCGCCTTAAGATGGAATGGCCGCAGGCCAGCGTGATTCTACGAGGCGAACGGGTGATCGATGCGGAGTATTTTGAGCATGATCCTAAGAAAGCCACGCTTTCACTTGTGCCGAAGGCTCATGCCAACCCAACGGCGATCAAAGCGATTTTGCAGGCTGATCTTGTGGTAATCGCCCCTGGTGATTTATACACCTCGCTCGGGCCGCTGCTTGTTATTGGCGGCGTGGGCGACGCGCTGCGCAGTACAAAAGCAAGAGTAGTCTATGTTTCTAACCTCGTGACAAAAAAAGGTCAGACCGAAGGTTTGACAGTTAGTGGCCACGCCGATGAGATCGAGCGCTTTGGCGGCGGCGACTTTTTGGATTATGTCCTTTACAATGAACAGCTTCCGGACGAGGAGCTGGCCAAAAAGTACGAAGCCGAAGATGCGTTTTTGGTGCCGGTAGATAGCGAAGAGCTGGCAGAGCGCCCATATTCGTCGGTAGGCGGGGCATTTCTTGGCCAGGTAGCAGCGCCGCACGAAAACGACAAGCTGCCTGTAACACGCTCGCTTATCCGTCACGACTCCGCAGCAGTTGCGAGTGCGATCATTGGGTTATATAATAACCTCAATGTACGCTGATACTTTTTTCGTTCTAGATTTTGACCGCTGTATTGGCAATACCGACGGTATCCAAATGGTTCTTGAAGGCGTCCTTCAGCGCGAAACGGGCATTTCACCCGAAACCTTTCACGCAGTCCGCACGCGGATAGAAAGCGAAGGCAAAACGTTCGACACCATCCGGCATGTTCACATGCTTCTAAGTGAGGCAAACAGCCAGGTGAAGTGGGAATATATCCGCGAAAAGCTGATTGAGAGTGCCAAAGGTGAAGACCTTCTATTGCCTCATTCCCGTGAGCTCCTTGCGATTTTGCGTGAGCGCCGCCTGCCGCACGGCATTATTACTTATGGCGTCGAGGAGGCGTGGCAGCTAACGAAGCTTGAAATTACGGGGCTTTTGGAAATTCCGCACCTGGTGACGCATATCGAGGAAAAGGGCAAGCTTCTGACTGGCTGGAAGCTGGATGATGGCAGCTTTGGGATCCCGCCCGCGCTTGATGCCGGGTTGGTGCCGCCTAAAGTCTCGAAGATTATATTTTTGGATGATAAGGCCAAGAGCTTCTGGGGTATCCCCGAGGGAGTTGAGGGTGTGCATATTATTGCACCGGGTGGTAATAACCTGCCTGCCCAACAGGGTAAAACGCCTGACTCCGTGACGGATGTTATAGGAATAGACGGTGCCATCGAATTGCTATTTAGTAAATAAAGTTTTATATACATTGACAAAACATAAGCAGTATGTTAGATTGTTTGTATGGCACAGAAAACAACAAACACCACAAAAAACGAATCAACCGAAATGGCAATGGAGCTGATCCAGACCTCTCATATGTCACAAGACCTGAAGACGGCGGTGCTGATTGTATCTGTCGTAGCAAACCTGTTTATTTTTACGGCATGGGTAGCGCTGCAGGTAACGACTCAGTACGACATGCAGATCGCCGGGTTCTTGTTTAACCGCTAGTAGTAGAATAGTAGCAAAAAATACCACGATCACCTAAATCGTGGTATTTTTGTTACCACTGTAAATAGGGTAGGTTATCCACAAAAGTGTGGATAAGCAACTAGGGGTGGATAAACATAAGAAAAAATAGGGGTTGTCGTGGGTAATTGTGGGTATTATAGTAAGGCCAGTGGAAAGAAGTGGGTAACACCACAGAAAACAAAAAGCCACTAACGTTAAAAACTAACCTAACACCTCAGCCAAAGACGGCAGGATCAAAACTACAAGTGGATTACTTCGAACGAAAGCTTGATGACAAGCGTCGGTTAACTATACCGACCGAGCTTCGTAACGAACTCGCTAGTGGGGTTGTTCTGACTCGCGGATTTGGCAAGTATCTCCATCTCTACCCACAAACCGTGTGGGACAGGGAAGTCGAACCGGCGCTTGGTGGCAGCATTCTTGATGAAAGAGTAGCTGACCTCAACGTAAAGTTTCGGCGCGGAAAGACCAGTGCGGAACTCGACCAAAAACAAGGGCGGGTAACGATTGAGCAGCACCTGCTTGAATACGCTGGAATTGACCGGGAGCTGGTTGCGGTACGCGCAGGCGCTTATTGGCGCATTATGGCGCCGGACCAAGAGGCGTAGGGAACTAGCGGCACATTAAAAATTCAAACAGATAGTTAGCAAAGAGAATACCTCGAGGCCACCTATCTGACAGTATGGGTAGTGGAATACACGGAACCACATAAAAAACTCCGACGCACCTTCCTCTAAACAAAACACCTCCCAAAAAAACTCCACCTCACACACATAAGTCTCTCAATCCGAATGTATATGAGTTACAACGTAACCGTAAAAAGCGCATTCGGACACTTATTACAAAAACAAACACACCCAAAAAACAAACATAACCCTGCTGTCAGATAGGTGATCTCGAGCGATACGGCCATTATCGTTGTATAATAAAGTATCGATGAGTATCAAAGAACATCCACCACATCATGTTCCGGTTCTGCTAGACGCGACGCTTGACCAGCTAAAACCCATTTCAGGGGAGAATTATCTCGACCTGACGGCGGGTTACGGCGGCCATGCACGTCAAATTCTAGCAATGACCAACAACTACGAAGATTCCACTTTGGTCGACCGTGATGACTACGCAATTAGTCATTTAAACGAGTTCGAACAAAAGGGAGTCAGATTACTGCATACCGATTTCGTGTCAGCTGCCCGTCAGCTTAGCGAAGAGGGGAAACAGTTTAATCTCGTGTTGATTGATTTGGGGGTGTCGTCACCACAGCTCGATCAGCACGAACGAGGGTTTTCTTTCACAAAAAACGGTCCGCTTGATATGCGTATGGATCGTCGCCAAGAAGTATCGGCCGACACACTGGTTAATACGGCAACGCGTGACGAACTAGTGCGTATTATTACGACCTACGGAGAAGAACCGGTAGGGTTTGCCCGGCGCATTGCCGAGGCGATCACCACGAACCGGCCAATCCACCAAACCGAAGAACTCGCAGAGTTGATCAAGCAAAGTTATCGTGGCAAATGGAAAAAAATCCATCCTGCGACGCGTACTTTTCAAGCCCTCCGCATTGCGGTCAACCAAGAGCTCCGACAAGTTGAAGAGGTATTACCACTTTTGCCCAAGCTGTTAAAACAGGGCGGAAGAGTAGGTATTATCAGCTTTCATAGCTTGGAGGATAGGCTCGTCAAACGGTATTTTGCTGAACAGGCAAGTGCTGGTTACGAAGCCGAGCTCGAGATTCTGACCAAAAAACCGCTGTCCGGAGACATTTACGACGTTCACAATCCGCGGTCACGAAGCGCCAAGCTCCGTGTCGCAGTGAAAAAATAAAACAAAAAAAGGGAAGGGGCAAAACACCATGCCAATTCACATCCCGGTACAAAACGCATCAGTAGAGACCAAGGTCACTGTACGTTTTAAATAACCACATTTGGTGCGCCTTGAAATACGGGCGCACCACCAAGAATTTATCCAAAAAACAAAAATAAACAAAGATAAAACCAATGTCATACGCTAGAAGCACACAATTCAATTCGCGGCGGACAGGCAGCTGGGGGCGTAACCAAAACACAACCCGTTACGCATCTCCCGTCAAGCTTGGCCCGGTGACACATACGGTGCTTGTTGCCCTTATGATTACCGTGCTTGGTTTGATATACTTGACTCAGGCAACGCGTGCGACAAGTTATGACTACGAAGCGCAAAAGATCGACAGTAAAATTGCGGATCTTAATAACCAAAAGACTGATCTCCAGGTAGAGAACGCCCGTCTTACTGCGCTTGAAAACGTCCAAAACTCGAGTGTTGCCCGTAACATGACGCAGCCGGCTCAAACTGACTACGTCGGCGAATAATAGACTATGCAACTCGATTTGAAAAAAGGCAGCCGTGCACGATCACTCGCCATTTTGACCCTCGTCATTATGGCAGTTTTTATCGTACGGCTGTTTTATTTGCAGATCATTCGGCATGACTACTACGTGGCGCAGGCCAACAGGGAGCAGTTGAAACAGCTGACGATTCCGGCCAGTCGCGGCGAGATTTATGCTATGGACGCCGGAACCCCGGTGCCACTGGTGCTCAACCAGGCTGTATATACGGTATTTGCCGACCCGAAAATTGTGGACGAACCGCAAAAAATGATTGATCTTATCCGGCGTGTCGCGGGGGGCAATGCCCGTTCCGGCCTTGAAGAACTATTGGCAAAAAGAGAAACCCGCTACCAAATACTTGCCACAAAAGTCACGCGTAAGCAGGCTGAGCTTATGAAAAAAGAAAATCTCAGCGGACTTGGTTTTCAAAAAGAGAGCCAGCGCGTCTATCCTGAAGGACAACTCGCCGCCCAGGTGCTTGGGTTTGTGAACGGAGAAGGCAAGGGGCAATACGGTATTGAAGGCGCCTTGAACGCGAGTCTCATCGGAAAAGACGGCCTGCTGCAGTCTGTTACTGATATTAGCAATGTGCCGCTGACTATTGGCAACAAAAACATCAATATTCCACCGAAAAATGGCAAGAACGTTGTCATGACGCTGGACCGGAATGTCCAAGCGTATACCGAGCAGGCGCTTAATAGGGGGCTGCAGGATATTAAGTCGCGACTGCATACTTCTGAAGATCCAAAGGGCAGTGTGCTCGTAATGGATCCACAGACTGGAAAAGTCTTGGCAATGGCCAACCTTCCAACGTATAATCCCGCAGAATACGGTAAAGTCCAGGACGCCGCTGCGTTTAATAACGAAACGATTAGTGCGCCGTATGAACCGGGCTCGGATATCAAGACAATTACTATGACGACTGGTGTCGACAGGGGTGTTGTGGGGCCTGAATCAACATACAACAACACCGACTACATCACCGTTGATGATGCGACGATCACTAACGCCACAAAGGGGCAGACAGGCAACATTACGCTGCAGCACGCGTTAAATTATTCTCTAAACACCGGCTTTGTGACGGTTGCACAGCGACTTGGCAATGGCACGAGTATTAACTGGCAGGCGCGGTCTACGATGTACGACTATTTTCATAATAAGCTGCGGCTGGGTCAGCTAACGGGTATTGAACTGGCGAACGAGCAGGCGGGAATTGTCATACCTCCGAGCGACCCGCAGGGTAATGCGGTGCGCTATTCGAATATGGCGTTCGGCCAGGGGCTAGATGTGACGATGCTGCAGGTGGGCGCCGCGTTTAGCTCGGTTATTAATGGAGGCAATTATCATACGCCGAGCATTGTCGCGGGATATATGAATGACGATGGCGACGCCTTCACTCCAGCGAGCCCAAAACCATCGTTCGCGGGTGTGATTAAAGAAAATACCTCTGACACTATGCGCAAAATGATTCACGACGCCCGCTCGGCTTTTTATGCTGGCAAAGACAAGCCCGGGTATTTTATTGGCGGTAAAACGGGGACATCGCAGACAATTGAGAACGGCCGCTATGTCGATAATCAAACGGTAGGAACATACCTGGGATTTGGTGGCGAATCAAACGCTGCTGGCAGTCCGAAGTATGTCATAATGGTGCAAGTATCCGGTAAAAACATGAATCTGGCTGGTAATGCCGATGCGATGCCGATATTTACCGATATTTCTAACTGGTTACTGAGCTACATGAAATTGCAGCCGAAAGGATAATGATGGAACAACACGTTGAATTAGCGAACAATCTGACGGGGACGTTTATGCTGAGCCTCGGGGCGTTTTTGCTCGCGATGGCGTTGACCCCGGTGTATACCTTTTTGGCATATCGCTACAAGTTCTGGAAAAAACAGCGCAGCACCAGTACGACAGGCGAGAAGCTCGAAGTATTTACCAAGCTGCACGCTGCCAAGTTTAAGCGAAATATTCCGACGATGGCTGGAATTATTGGTGTCGTTTCTATTACTTTTGTGACGTATTTTTTCAACCTTGACCGTGCACAGACATGGTTGCCGCTGGCTGCATTGGTTGGCGGTGGGGCAGTAGGACTGCTCGATGACGTTATTAATATTCGAGGGCAGGGAGTAGGTGTTGCCGGGCTTCGCTCAAGCCTGAAGTTTGCCATGATTACCGCAGTTGCACTGGTGCTTGGCTGGTTCTTCTTTGTGAAACTGGGCTACAACAGCGTACACTTGCCATTCCTTGGCGATATCGTGCTTGGCTGGTGGATCGTGCCATTGTTTGTACTGACGGTGGTAGCAACTGGTAACGCAGTGAATATCAGCGATGGTCTCGACGGGCTTGCTGGCGGACTTCTTGCAATTAGCTTCGGCTCATTTGGAATGATTGCGCTACTGCAGGGTCAAGAGCACCTGCTGATCGCTGGTTTTTGTTTTACAGTCGTGGGCGCGCTGCTTAGCTATCTCTGGTTTAACATTTACCCGGCGCGGTTTTTCATGGGGGATGTAGGAAGTTTCGCCTTTGGAACGGCGCTTGGTGTCGTGGCGATGCTGACCAACACGCTGTTTCTGTTGCCGCTGATTGGGATTATCTTTGTGATTGAAGCCGGCTCGAGCTCGCTGCAGATTCTCAGTAAGAAGCTGTTTCACCGTAAGATATTTATTTCTGCGCCTGTTCATCACCACCTAGAGGCCAAAGGTTGGCCGGAAACCAAGGTGACGATGCGTTTTTGGGTGATTGGCTGCGTCGCTGGTTTTATTGGCGTACTTCTGGCACTCAGCGGAGGACACATTTAAATCCATGCGGGTGGTCGAGCAGTTAAAGGAAAGGGCAGGGGATGCTATGCAAGCCGTGACACGCCGCCATCGGCCTGATTACCAGATAGCGCTTTACATGGGGCTTTTGATGCTACTCGGACTTATTATCATGTATGCCATCGGGCCACAGCGTGCCCAGGTGCTCAATAACGCGTACAATACAGACTATTACACCAGTATGTACTTCTTTGTGAAGCAAACGGTGAGCCTGCTGCTTGCTTTGGTTGCCTTTATTGTACTTGCCCTAGCTCCTTATGAATGGATAAAGAAAAATGCTGGCAAGCTGCTCGTTGTCGGCCTGGTGGCCTGCGCAGTGCTGTTTATTGCAGGAAACCTGCTGCATTCAAGCGTTGCACAGTGTAGCTTGGGTGCCTGCCGCTGGTTTGATCTGGGGCCGCTTGGGAGTTTGCAGCCGGCGGAACTACTGAAGTTTGGTATGCTGGCGTTCACTGCCGGCTTCCTCGGTATGCGGATTCAGCAGGGGCTCATTAATGACCTGCATAAGACACTTATTCCGCTGGGTATTTTGGTGCTCGTCGCCATATTCTTTGTGATTTTCCTGCAAAAAGATATGGGGACGGGTATTTCGCTACTGGCGATCATCGCGTCAATGATGACGGTCGGCGGGGTGAGTAAGAAGGTGGGGCTAGGACTTTTTGGCGCGGCGTTTTTGCTTGGCGTGTTGATGATTATTATTGCGCCGCACCGTATTGAACGCGTGATGACTTTTTTGGGAGGTGACGCGACTTCGGGTGCGGATATTAACGATTCGAACTACCATATTACCCATGCCAAAATCGCTATTGGCAGTGGTGGATTGCTTGGTGTGGGTATTGGAAATAGTGTCCAGGCGACGGGGTATTTGCCTGAAGCCATCAATGACTCAGTATTTGCGGTCATGGGCGAAACTTTTGGTTTTGTAGGACTAGCGGTGATTCTAGCACTGTTTACCGCGCTGCTATTACGGCTACTTAAAGTGGCTGATCACCTGATGAATATTTGGATGAAGCTCGCGGTAGCGGGTGTTTTCGGATGGCTTGCCGCGCATGTTATATTGAATGTAGCTGCAATGATCGGAGTTTTCCCACTGACGGGTATCACGCTGCCGCTACTGAGCTTTGGCGGTACAAGTATGATATTCATTGCCGGCGCGCTCGGACTGGCGTTTCAGCTTTCACGGTATACCATTCACGGTTCAGTAAATAAGGAGAAAGACTATGAAAATCTTGGCGGTCGGCGGGGGGTCAGGCGGACACGTTACGCCGGTAGTCGCGGTACTTCGCGAACTTAAAAAAGAGGACTCATCAGTAGATATCCGTTTTTGGTGTGACCGAAAATTTGCACCTCAAGCGCGCAGTATAATGCAGCACTTTGACGATTCTATTCCCGTTGAAACGATTTTTTCGGGTAAGCTGCGCCGCTATAATGACCTGCCCGTATGGCGGCAGTTGCTTCGGCCTGTTTCTATAGTGCTACCGAATATCCGCGACGGTTTTTTAATTGGCCTTGGGTTTTTGCAGAGCCTTGTAAAGCTTCGCTCTTGGAAGCCAGATGTTGTCTTTACGAAAGGTGGATTCGTCTGTTTACCCGTTGGTCTTGCGGCAAAGGTGCTGCATATCCCGCTTGTTATTCATGATTCCGATGCGCACCCCGGCCTGACCAACCGTGTGCTGGCAAAATGGGCAACTCGCATTGCTACGGGCGCACCGCTTAAGTTCTACTCGTACCCAAAGGAGATCTCGCGGTATGTAGGGATCCCTATTAACGAGGAATTTGAGCCGTTTAGTCTTGTCCAGCGCCAGCAACTAAAAGCAAAGCTTGGGTTTGAGCCGAAACAGCCGCTCGTGGTGATTACTGGCGGTGGTCTTGGTGCTGGGCGGATCAACGACGCGGTTGCCAAACGCCTGAACGAGCTGCTTGGTATTACCTCCGTCGTCCTTATCTCAGGTACTGCACAGTACGATGAGCTACGTGCTACAACGCCCGAGAATGATCCGCGGTTCCAGCTCCATGCCTTTATCAGCAGTGGCATGGCCGAGCTTTTAGGCGCGGCAGACATTGTAGTGACGCGTGCGGGTGCAACGACTATTCTAGAGCTCGCTGCGCTCGCCAAGCCGACCGTGCTGGTACCTAACGGCTTCTTGACCGGTGGTCACCAACTGAAGAATGCCAGTGTCTATGCTGAAAAAGGTGCCGTTGAGGTTATAAATGACCATGAACTGTATGCGAACCCCCAGCTACTTGTCGATACGTTAACCTCATTGCTTGCTAACCCTAAGCGGCTTGTCGAAATGAGCAGGACATTCCACGAGTTCGCACGTCCTCATGCCGCACGGGATATGGCAGATCTTATTGTCGAGGCAGTAAAAAAATAACCATAAGTCTGTTACAATAACACTAGTAATGGTGTTATTTTCTAAAAAACAAAAAGACCTACCGCGCCGCCGCCAAGCGGCTGTCCGTGACGTCGAGCAGCACAAGGATGACTTTGATGAGCGCTACTCTTTTCGTCGTAATCGGACGCTGACTGGCAGTACCTCCTCTCAGATCAGTAGTCCCAGCGAATCTAACGCGCAGATAAAATCTCCTCGGGTGCAGGCTCACGAGCTTGTGCAGCAGCGCCGTCATATTGGCGCGACGCTACTTTTGGTTATGGCGGGCGCTGGTATGCTGTTTTTTCTTGTCTCACAGTTCACGGCAACGGCTGTCGTGCGAGCAACCGACGTATCTCAGCAGCTTGATGGTAGATATGTCAGTATTATTGAGTCGTATCTTTCGTCGCAGCCACTGGAGCGACTACGTTTCGTGACGAACACCGATCAGTTAAGCCAGTATCTAGAGGCACATGCTCCCGAGGTTGCGGGCGTCAGCTTGGATGGATCGGCTGGGCTGGGAAAGTCTACCTTTGTGCTGGAACTGCGTGAGCCTATTGTCAGCTGGACGATCAACGGCAAACGACAATATGTCGATAGCACTGGCACGGCCTTTAGCACCAACTACTTTACTTCACCGGCCGTCCAGGTGATCGATAAGAGTGGTATTCAGGTTGAGGTTGGCCAAGCAATTGCCAGCAACCGCTTTCTTGGGTTTGTCGGTAAGGCTGTCGCTCTTGCCAGGCAGCAAGGCTTTGTAGTGCAGCAGGTAATTATCCCAGCGGGCACGACGCGGCAAGTCGAGCTACAGCTTAAGGGGGTAGGGTATCCAATCAAACTTTCAATTGACCGTGGGGTAGGGGAACAAGTAGAAGATATGGCACGTGCCATTCGCTGGCTAAAGAGTCATGGCCAAGCTCCTAAGTATTTGGACGTACGCGTTAGCGGAGAAGCGTTTTACCGCTAGATAGGAAAGAGTATACTCTCCTCTTCTTGAAAGTGTGTTCTATTTTTGTTCTTTTTTGATATACGATGCAGAAAACAATACTACTATATCAACAATATAAAAAAGCAAATATGTCAAAAAGTAGGTGAGTGGAAGAGGGAGTAGGGCAATAAGATTATTTCAAATGCAAATGGTGAAAAAGTCAAAAAACTATACGAGACTATAGAATATAAAAAAATCAAATGCAGTAAAATGCAAATGGAGTTGTGGAAAACTCAGTAGCTAGGCTACGTGGCATGTACGTCAGCGGGTCGCTCGGGTATATACAGGAAGTGGTTGCTGTCCGGAAGAAGCGCAGTACAAGCGGATGTGCGTAATGTATGACGGCTGACATAGTAAATACCAAGCTAGTTGGA
>CAMLKC010000003.1 GCA_946480595.1 uncultured Candidatus Saccharibacteria bacterium | reverse complement strand
GACCACCGAGATCTACACTCTTTCCCTACACGACGCTCTTCCGATCTCGCGCATTTTCTTTCGCCAAACGAAATCAGCGTCGCCCGACGTCACCTTTCGGCTGAAAAGTTCCTGATCGCAACTGGCTCGCACTGGGTCGCACCGAATATTCAGGGCCTTGAAGACATCGCCTACCTGACGCCGCGTACTATTCTCGAGGCTATCCGTCCGCCTAAAAGCCTGTATATTATTGGTGCCGGTACTATTGGCGTCGAAATTGCTCAGCTGATGGCCATTTTTGGCACCAAAGTGTATCTGGCTGAGATCGCCGCACGTATTCTGCCGCAAGAAGACGAAGAAGTCGGCACCCTTATGGAGCGCCTGCTAAAAGAGCAAAAAGGCGTTACCTCCCTCACCCAGACCCGCACGCTGATGGTCGTAAAAGACGGCGTTGGCAAGCGCGTTACTTACACCCGCGGTGGAGTTGAAAAATCAATCCATGTCGACGACGTACTGATTGCCACTGGCCGCGTGCCGTCGGTAGACCTTGGCCTTGAGAACGCCGCCGTTACCTATACGCCAAAAGGTATTGAGGTAGACGACCATTTGCAAACCTCAGCGCGGCATATTTACGCTGCCGGCGACGTGCTGGGCCACAGCAGCCACACGCACACCGCTTTACTAGAAAGCCGCGTATCCGCGCATAACCTGCTTAATCCCAAGTCACGCATTTCGCCGGACTACACGGCCACTCCTCGCCTGACCTTTACTTTCCCCGGCATTGCCTCGGTAGGGCTCTCGGAAGACGACTGCATCAAACGCGATCTGCCTATTAATAAAGCCGTAGCTCCGCTGAATATCATCGCACGCAGCAATACCAGTGACTTTCGTGACGGTTTCGTGAAGCTTATTACTGATAAAAAGGGTGTTGTGCTCGGAGGAACCGTCGTGGCACCGCACGCCTCTGAGATCGTCCATGAAATCACCCTGGCTATCAAGTACCAGCTGACCGCCGCCCAAGTTGCTGCGACGCCGCACGCCTTCCTCAGCTGGAGCGAAGCCGTCCGCGTCGCCGCTGCCAAACTCCACTAGGGGCCGCGAGGCTTGCAATACCCCAAGACATCTGGTACTATTAGACAAGATATCGCGGGGTAGAGCAGCCCGGTCAGCTCGCTTGGCTCATAACCAAGAGGTCGCAGGTTCGAATCCTGCCCCCGCTACCATGAAAAATACTCATCGTTTGATGAGTATTTTTCTTTGTTACGATTCGTCGTGGTGAGCGCCGAATAAAAAGTTCGCCCACTGTTGAAAGTTACCCTCGGGCACGGTGGTGGTCGTTCTCTTCTTGCTCATCGCCTTGTCTGCGTCTTTTGCAGCCTGAGTATTAGGCGGCAGAATAAGTGCTTTTTCGCCTGCGTCAGCCACGCCTAGGCGTTCCCGCATCGCAAGATCCTGGTATTCGCTGCTGCGGTAGTAGTTTTGCTGATAAGCCAGCGTTTGGACCTCAAGATCGGCCAGCTGCTGTTCACGTTTTTTGGTGTCGACCTCTTTTTGCAAGGCGTAATTGCGCTGCATCATACCGATCGAGCCCCATGTCCAGCTAGCGCCAATCACAAACGCAACGGCAATGACAATATTGTTCATCGTCACGTAACGATGCCGGATATGATAGTACCATTTGCGTATGTTTATGTTTTTCATGCTTTTTTATAGTATAGCCTAACAGATGACAATACGCTATAATAACCGAAGTTGGGGGCGTAGCTCATCGGTTAGAGCAGGCGGCTCATAACCACTTGGTAGTTGGTTCGATTCCAACCGCCCCCACCAAAGTCGACTACCAAAAATATGCAGATGTTTGTCTGCATATTTTTATGTTTTAATCGTCAAGTCGGTCATTCGCTGCAGCGGAACGGGCGTCCCTATACACAGGCGGCGCTTCCACATAAGCTTCTCGAGGCTTGGGTGGCAGTAAGCTCGTCACATCGTGACTTATCGCCAGGCGCGCAATACGAGGGCCAAATTGACGTCCAGTCAAATAACGTATACGCTCCTCGCTTCTCCCCAGGCCACGAAGAACTTGTTCGTACGCAGCTCTTTCTCTTTCTAATGCCTCGACAGGGCTATCTGTATGCTCTCCCAGTTCCGTTTTATCCGGAATTATTGGCGCATCTTCAATCGTAAACAATGCGCCGGATGCTTCATCTGGGGCGAGATTGACTATTTTCTCTCTTTTTGGAGATACAGAAGCATATTCACTCATATTTATAATTATAGCATAAACATTACACTTTAGCAATTATCAGTCTACGGCTATTGACATTTTAAATTAAAGTTGCTATAATATTTCTGACCTGTTTCATTGGTTTTACCCCACGGAAGAAGGAGAGACGAGCCCATGGGCTTCTCGTCAACGATCTGGGACCGCCGCGACTCCCGTCCGGCCGCCAACCCCATGTCGAAGAACCTGTACGCCTTCGCGGTGTCAGCGCTCACGTTCCTCGGGATCTTCGCCAGCCTCGGCGCGGCGCAGATCACCCACAACCTCACGTTCCAGTCCGGCTGGGCCCTCGCGGGCTTCATGCTCCCGATCGTCATCGTCGCCATCCTCGGCGTCGTCATCGCGACCAAGAGCGACAACCCCGCGATCTCCCTGCTCGGCTACGCGATGGTCGCCGTCCCGTTCGGGCTCATGCTCGGACCGGTGATCGCCCAGTACACCACGGCGAGCGTGGTCAAGGTGTTCTTCATCACGACCATCATCGTCGCCGTGCTCGGCGTCGTCGGCGCGGTCATCCCGGACAACCTCCAGGGTCTCGGCTCGTGGCTCCTCGCCGCGATGCTGCTCCTGCTGGTCGGCTACTTCATCGTGCCGGTCGCGGGCTTCCTCGGCTTCAACGTCGGCGGTGCCCTGACCGTGCTCGACTGGGTGGGCGTCGTGATCTTCTCGGGGATGGTCGTCTACGACTGGAACCGGGCGATGCGACTCCCGCGGACGTTCGACAACGCCGTCGACAGCGCCCTGGCCGTCTACCTGGACTGGTTCAACATCTTCATCCGTCTGCTGGCCCTCACCGGACAGCAGAACAGCTCCTCCCGGAGCTGACGGGGGCGGCCTTCGCGGCCGCACCATGGGCAGGTGCCCCGGTCGTCCGACGACCGGGGTGCTTCCTTTTTATGGGGTCAAAAAAAGCCCTCGCCGGGCATCAACAGATGCGCCATAGAGGGCATTTTTAGCACCTGTTTGTTTGATACTACTGTATCACCAAACGTGCTTATGTTTCAAGCTTATTTTTTCTTGCTAACAGTCAAGAAACCGTTGCGTGGGTTTTCTTTGACAACGCGGTCTTCTGGAAGATCGGTTGGTTCACCCTTTGCATTCTTCTCTACCTTTGCGAAGAAGAAGATCGTCTGCGGCTTGCCACCACGAAGTGTTACGTTGGTTTTGTGTAGGTAGTAGGTAACACCCTTCGAGTTTGTGTGCTTGTAAGCCATAAGTTCTTATACCTCCTTTAGCGTCTTACTCTGATAGCGTACCGTTTGGGCAAAGCGATGTCAACAGTTAAATACCCCTGTAGTGCCGTTTTAATAGCAATTGGAGCACCCCTAAGCTCACCAGCCGGACAGCAATCATAAGAGCGATCGCAACGGTCACTACAGCCGACCATCCAGAAAACCCTGGCGCCCATAATGGCGATTCGTAGCTATAACGGTAGAGGTTTACATCTGGAAGTTTCACGTTTTCGGCAGGGTTGCTGGAGGGTGGGTATTTGGCCAACTGATCGGCGAAACACTGCACGTATGCCTCGGACCATACGGTAAATTGTGGCCGGCATACCCCTTCTGCTTTGGCATAAATATTGCCGTTGGGATTAACGTAGGTTTTGGCTGTATCGACACGTCGCTGCGCCTCACGCCGGTATTCATTCTCAAGGTAGAATGGCCCGGTGCTGGCGTTCATGTGACTCGATGAATAGCGCTGCAGGTCGTACAGACGGCTCAAGATCCCTTCTTCTCCGCCAGCTTTGTCGGCTGTCAGAACAGCCTGCCGCCGCTGGTCCATGCCAATATTGTCGAGGCGCAAAAATGTCGCTGTCACAAAAGACATAAGAAACAGCAAAATTAATAACTGCCACGTTTTCACGCGCTGCAGCTGCTTGATGCTTTTTCTTACTTGCCGTTTATCTGCCACTTAAAATTTGCCCCACCTGGATACTGCTCTTATTGTAGCATGAGCACTATTTTCGGTAGAGATGAAACTTTGGCGTCATGATAAGTAGCGCGACGGCCGCCACCAAGAAATAGAACGACTTCATGCCCGAAATATCGCCGAGTGCGAGGATAAACAGCAGAACAGCGATTCCCGATAGCATAGCGCCAAAATTCAGTGCGATTTCAATGCATCCCAGATACGTGATGCGGTGACCAGAGAGATCTGCCGTATCAAACATTCCCCGAATAAAGGCCATGCTATAGCCAGTCGTTGCCGCCTCATTCGCGGCATTCACACCGGCTACCACCTGTGCCGACCCTACAAATGGCCGGGTAAGGTGGATAAGGGAGTTACACATAACCGCAATACGAAGCAGTTCCCTGCCTCTTTTTTTATCGATCAGCGTTCCGTATACGTATGAGGCAGCGAGTGCAGCAAGTAGCACCACCGAAAGCAGCGCGCCAAGTTGCGCGTACACCTGGTTGTCACCATGAACGCCAAGGATAGCCACCGCTACAAGGAGTGACCAAGCCGAGCTCGATGCCAGGCCGTCAAAACCGATGGCTGCCTCAGCCACTAGGCTCCGCCACGTCAGCTTCCAAGGAAACCCCCGAAACACCAGTTTTTGGCCAGTGGGCGTAGGTTCACCCGTCTTAAACAGAGGAAAGGCCGCCAGCGCGAACAAAAGCCCCGCTGCCATCATGGTTGTCTGCGGGC
The DNA here is from genome assembly GCA_946480595.1 of uncultured Candidatus Saccharibacteria bacterium. The sequence goes on along the minus strand of CAMLKC010000003.1, from coordinate 31,456 downwards.
CGGCCACAAATGCCAACAGACCGCCGATTAGCGGACTAAGCCCGGTTGCGATCTTTTCGACGATGTTCATATAGGCGATTTCTTTGCCCGCATGGTCGGCGCTCTTGACCTTTGAAAAATCAATCAAATGACAGAGATCGTACAGTGCCGCCGACAAGCCCTGCAAACCACCGGCAACAATGATAGCCGGCAACCCCCACTCGGGGACGAATGCAAAAATGAGCATTGAAGGAATATATAGTATATTTGACAACAATATGCCATGCTTGGGGCCAAATGTGGCCGCATACCGCGCGGCGGGCAATGCTACGATTACTTTGAATAAGAAAAACCCTATCCAATACGTCGCAATAAATTGGATCGGATAGCCGTTCTGGTATAAAAACACCGATATAAACGAGGCCGACATGTTAATAGCCAGCATACGGAGCATTCGTGAGGCGTACAGTTCGGCAACTTCGGAAAATGTAGCGTGACGCCAGAAATGGCGCCTAAGCAGGAGACGGTGGATAAATTGCTGTATCATATAGGAAATTGTTTATGTTTTTACGTTTTCACCAGTATAACACCTGACGACAAGCGTGGCGATGCTATACTGGCTATATGAACATTTTCTTTTCCGGAATTGGCGGCGTCGGGATCGGGCCTCTTGCCCAAATCGCCAGCGACGCAGGGTACAGCGTCCAAGGGTCTGACCTCCACGAAAGTCCGCTGACTACCGTGCTCAGTGACCGGGGAGTTCCTATATCTTTTACGCAGGATGGCACGTTCCTCCGGGCGTGTCACGAGCAGTCGCCTATCGACTGGTATGTGCATACCGCCGCGCTCCCTATTGACCACCCAGAGCTGTTGGCAGCGTACGGACTCGGCATCAAGGTTGCTAAGCGCGACGAGCTAATTGCCCGTATTATCGAAGAAAAAAATCTCAAACTCATTGCCGTTTCCGGCACCCATGGCAAAACGACCGCCACCGGCATGATAGTGTGGCTGCTTAAACAGCTGGGCGTCCCCGTCAGTTACTCGGTGGGTACCACACTCAGCTTCGGCCCGAGCGGCGCATTCGATCCGGCCAGTGAATATTTCGTGTATGAGTGCGATGAGTTCGACCGCAATTTTTTGCACTTTCACCCGTACGTCGCATTACTTACCTCTGTTGATTACGATCACCCCGACGTCTACCCCACCCGCGCCGATTACTCCGGGGCGTTCCGCCAATTTATCAGCCAGACACAAACGACGATTATGTGGCATGCCGACAATTCCGAAATTAAAGCCACGGCTGATAATGGATGGATACTGGGCGACAACGAAGTTATGGATCTTAGCCTACCGGGCGCGCACAACCGCCGGAATGCCACGCTGGTTGCCAAACTGGCTGAATTCCTTCAACTAGCCGATGCCGGTACGGTCAAAAAAGCAATAGAATCCTTCCCTGGCACGAACCGCCGTTTCGAGAAGCTGGCCAACAATCTGTACAGCGATTACGGCCACCACCCCGTAGAGATCGCCGCGACATTACAGCTAGCCCGCGAGGTTTCGTCTCGGGTGGCGCTCGTGTATCAGCCGCATCAAAATGTCCGCCAGCACGAAATACGCCCGCAGTATACCGACTGTTTTGAAGACGCAGAGCTGGTCTATTGGCTCCCCACCTACTTGTCGCGCGAAGATCCAAACCTACCGATTCTTACGCCTGAGGAGCTAACACAGAACGTCACCAACAAAACGGCCATCCGTTTTGCCGACCTTGACGACCAGTTATGGGACCGAATTGATCAGGCGAGATCCCAGGGCGTCCTAGTGCTCGCCATGGGCGCGGGAACGATCGACAGCTGGATTCGCAGCCGCCTGGGCTAACGGTTGTCGCCGCTGCCGCCTATTAGGCCGCGGTTTTGGCGGTCAGCCAGCTTGGCGATGTTCTTGTCAGCGACATCACCCAGCGGAATATCAAAATGATCCGCCAGCACGGCCACATACCACAGTACATCCCCGAGCTCTTTTGTTAGGTCGTCTTTATCAAGGTGTGAAAAATCACTGCCACGATCACGGACGATCTTTTTTACTTTTTCAGCAATTTCGCCGGATTCACCACAAAGCCCCAGTACCAGGTGAAACACTTCGTCTTTTTTGTCCTTTGGTGCGGCCGTTCGGAGCGCCGCCGTCTGATAGTCATTCATATTCATAGCTTTACTATACCTGGGGCGGGAGCGCTTTGACAAAGTTTACCTTTAGCCCCTCTTGGATAAACCGGGCTTCGTACGTGGTTTGTATTTTGTACCATTCAGCCAGGCCAGAGTCATGCAGATCAAAACTGAGCTCTTCAATCTTCCAGCCTTCGCCCACCAGCTGCTCCAGGCTCCACTTGAAAAGCTCTATCGCATCGGTTTTAAAATACAGCGCGCCGTCTGGTTTTACTAGCTGGGCGTACTGCTTTAAGAACTTAGGATGCGTCAAACGACGGCCAGCCGAATGCCTGCGCGGAAAGGGGTCAGGGAATGTCACCCACAAGATATCCAGTGAGTGCGGCGGAAGCAGTTCACCAAGAAGGTCCGCCCGCGACCGCAAAAACCGTATGTTCTGAAGGCCCCTCTCTACCGCGTCGTAGGCACCCTTTTGCAGGCGATCTGCCTTTACGTCTACGGCCAAGAACTTGCCTTCAGGGTGACCTGCTGCCTGCGCGACACTGAACAGCCCGGTGCCCGCACCAATTTCTATGACGTTTGGAACATACGAGCCATCCCATTGATCGTGTTCAAAGCAGATCGGCGAACCCGCAAACATCGCAAATTTATACTTTTTGCGTTTCCTAGTAATGATAAATTCATCGGGGTTTACCGATGCCGCGGTAATGGGTTCCCTAGTGCCGTCGTCCATATCACATGCTATACTACCACATATGGATACACTTGTTAGTATGCTCGCAAACGACAGAGGACTGAGTATTATTACCACCGTTCTCATCACTGCAATTCTTTATCTTCTTGGCGTTCTTTTTATGGGAAGTATCGTCAACCGGGCGGTAAGAGCCCGAGGCCGCGACTGGCACAAAAAAGATATTGAAAAGCGCCAGAAAACACTTTCCGGCTTATTCACTACTATCTGGCGGATTCTCGTTATTACGGGCGGTACACTTGCCCTGTTCACGGCCATTTTCCCAGGCGTCAGCCTCGCACCGCTTTTTGCCAGCGCCGGAATTGTCGGTATCGCCCTTGGTTTCGGAGCCCAATCACTCGTCAAGGATTTTCTCTCGGGCCTATTTATTCTTTCTGAAAACCAATACCGCGTCGGTGACATTATCGAGATCGAGGGCTTCGGCGGCAGTGTCGAACGGGTTGGCGCCCGATCTACTATGCTTCGTGATGCTGACGGGAATGTCCACTACTTTCCAAACGGTATGATCCAGCACGTTATCAACAAGACCATGGGTTACAGCATGGCGCGCTTCTTTATCGGCATTCACCCGTCGAGCGACCTCGACGACGTTATCGATATCATCAATAAAATCGGTGAAGACCTGTCAAAAGAAGAGAAGTGGAAAAACAAGATCATCGAGGCACCAAACTTCGTTTCGGTTACCGAGTTTACTTCTACAGAGGTCAACCTGCTCGTTTCTGGTAAAACCCAGCCCTCAGACCAATGGGCAGTAACGGCAGAAATGCGCCGCCGGATCTTTAATGAGTTCGAGAAAAAGAAGATCCAGCTCAGCACCGCTTTTCCAGCGCTTGCCGCACCAAAAAAATAACCGCTATTTTGTCGGAGCGTCGATAGAAAGCGTTTTATCGCTCATGACGTCGCCGCCAAAACTATTGAAGTTGGTTGCCCTTTCGGCCTGTTCGTCGTAGAGTTTCCTAAATTCTTCTAGCGTGTCTTTGTCAACCGGGCCTGACGCCGAGAATCCTTCAAAGCTGTCAGATTGCTCAACTTTGTCCCGCACCGATGTGTACCCTGGGCGGGTAAGATCCAGCTGAGCTGCGCCGCTGCTAGCGTACAGTGCCAGTGCGACACCCACGAGAAAGAGCGAAATAACGATCGTTAGTCCGATCAAAACCATGAACCGGTGACGCTGCCACGGGCTGAGATTTTTCGCTTCCGCAATTAGCTCATCTTCGGTCATTCGTTTGAGCCCTTGTCCTTGAAGTCTTTGGCAAACGCTTCAAAAGCCTTCTTGTAGTCCTTGATCAGGTCGTGAAGTTCCAGTGTTGATTCGTGAACTTTCTGCCGCTTGGCACGTGTGTCTGCGACGCTGTCATAAAATGCCACAGGCTGGTTGGTGCAGTTGATTTCCAATGTTCTCGACATAGCCTCTTCATACTGCCGATAATCGGTACGAAAATCAGTCAGCTTGCTGTCATAATCGGCCGCGATAGAAACCAGCTCGGAAGGATTGTAGCTGTTGAGAGTCAGCCGGCTGTCGAACGGCTCCATAAGCTTGCTCGACATCAACTCATACAGCTGGCCGCGGTTCACCCTAAGGAGCGCATCGCTCGCGTGCAGTTGATAAAGTGTTGATTGTGCTTCGACGCAGTGCGCCCGGATGCGCGTAATTTGCGCCTCGGTCATTGGCGTGTCGGCCCGCGCAAACAGCGGGGCACCGACAACCAGACCGGCAACGCCAGCTATTAAAGCAAGACTAAGAATAAGGGAACGCTTCATGTTCTTCTATTATCGTACGTGACCCCTATTTGGTCAAATGGAATCGGCCTGTCGTTTCCATTACCAAGCCGTCAAGAAGAAGACCGGTGAGCGCCGAGGTAAACCTGCCGTCAAAATCCACCGCCTGCTGCAAGGCTGCTTTGGTCATATCACCACTAGTCAACGCCTTTATTATTTGCCCTCTTACCTCACGCACACTCCCTTTTAGGGCTGATTGTTTTTTGTAGTGGGCGCTTTGGCGGATCCGGCCCGCACCTTGCTTTTTCAACGCCGTTCCGTAGTCCATTAGCGCCCAGTAAAATTCGCGCGGAGCTTCACGATCCATCGTCTCCTCGACTGCTTTTCGTAGCTGCACGTCAGAGACTTTATCGCCATCCTCAAAAAAATGATGAAAGTACACCGTCCGGACGTTTGTTTCAATGAACACGACCGGTTGGTTAAACGCATACGCCATGATCGCCCCTGCCGTATTCGGACCCACGCCAGGCAACCGCAACAGGTTGTCGTAAGTGGAAGGAAATACACTATTACACTCGCCGACAATCATTTTTGCGGCTTCGTGTAAAAACTTCGCCCGGCGGTTGTATCCTAGGCCATTCCATAGCGTTAGTACGTCGGCAAGTGAGGCAGCTGCCAGCGCACGTTCGTCGGGAAACCTTGCGATAAACGCTTGGAATTTTGGTATTACCCGGTCCACCTGGGTCTGCTGCAGCATCAGCTCGCTCACCAACACATAATACGGCCGCGTATCTTCGCGCCAGGGCATGGGCCGGTATAGCTCTGCAGCTTTCTCGGCTAGCAGCTCCTGAAAATCTTCTCTCTTCACCCCTTTATTATACCTCGGGGGGAGTATACTAATAGTATGACTAGTTTTGTATTTGGCGGCGGATGTTTTTGGTGCCTGGACGCCGTCTACCGGCAAATTAAGGGCATCACCAACGTCGAAAGCGGCTACGCCGGCGGTGAAGGTCCCGCCAACTATTACCGGGTGGCTACGGGTAAAACCGGCTACGCCGAAACCGTGCGAATCACATTCGACGAGTCGGTCATTCCCGCTGAGGTCGTCTTGGACCTGTACTTCTTGATGCATAACCCAACTACACTTAACCGCCAGGGCGCCGATACCGGCACCCAGTACCGATCGGTGATGTTTTATCAGGACAGTACGCAGCAAAAAGCATTCGAGAATGCCCTGCAGCGCGCGCAAAAAATATGGGACGACCCTATCGTCACGGAAATTGCTCCGCTCGATACGTTCTATGCGGCCGAAGACGAACACCAGGATTATTTCCGCAAAAACCCTGAAAGCGGGTACTGCTCAGTGGTTATCGAGCCGAAAATCGCTAAAACCCGCTCGCATTTCAAGCAGTGGTTCAAGGAGGAAGCCTCATGAAACTGACCAAATACGATCATGCCTGTTTTACTGTTCAAAAAGACCACCAAATGCTGGTCGTGGACCCAGGCAATTTTTCGACTGATTACCTGCCATCCAACAATGTTGTCGGCATCGTTATTACGCACGAACACGCCGATCACTATGACCCAGAACAAATTGCCGCCATTGTCGATAAAAACCCCGAGGCAGTTATTATCGGTCACGAAAGCGTTGTTTCCCAGGTAGAAGCCTTCAAAACTCAGGCCGTTGACATCGGTGATAAGCTGAAGATCGGGCTTTTTGACCTGGAGTTTTTTGGCGGAACACACGCGGTTATTCACCGAAGCATCCCCGTCATACCAAACCTAGGTGTTATGATTAACGATTTGCTGTATTATCCAGGCGACTCGTTCACCCTACCTGGCCGCGCCATCGATACGCTGGCTATTCCGGCTGGCGCACCATGGCTGAAGATCGGCGATGCGATAGATTTTCTGGAGCTGGTGAAGCCTCGCCTAGCCTTCCCAACCCATGATGCCGTCCTGTCAGACATTGGCAAAGGGCTCGCCGATAGGCTGCTTAGCGCGGCGGCTGAACGCTCCGGCACCGAATATAAACGACTCGATTCGCCCGTCGAACTATGAGCGACCCATTTCAAAAACAACTCGAGGCCGCTACCCGCCACCTCGTAAACGCTGATCCCGTTTTGGCGGCCGTTATTGCCGGTGCGCCCCTGCCTGATTTTGTGCCGCACACCGGCTATTACCGGGCGCTCGTGAACAGTATTATTGGCCAGCAGCTCAGCGTTAAAGCTGCAGCGACTATTAAACAGCGGTTTGTCGATCTGTTTAGCGGCACGTTTCCCCTCCCCGAACAAATTATTGAGCGTGATATCGAAGAGCTACGCAGTGTCGGCCTTTCCCGGCCAAAAGCAGCCTACATACAAGACCTGGCGCGTCATATTTTAGACGGCAGCGTTCGCTTTGATACCCTCGACCAACAATCCAATCAAGCTATTATTGACGAGCTGACTGCCGTGAAGGGCATTGGCGAATGGACTGTCCATATGTTTTTGCTGTTTTGCATGGGGCGAACCGATGTGCTGCCGACGGGTGACTTAGGAATCAGAAGTGGCATCAAAAAGCTGTATGGCCTCGAGCAGCTACCAACCCCCGACGAGGTGCGCCTGATCGCAGAGAAAAACGGCTGGAACCCTTACGAATCCATCGCCAGCTGGTATATTTGGCGCTCGCTCGACAACGCGCCAAAATAAAAAAGCCACACAGATGTGGCTTTTTTATTTTATTGCCCGGTTTTAACGGAGGCGTTTCTCAGCATCTTTTTGGACCTGAGTCGCCGTGTGCTTGGCGTCGGCTGCGACGCGGCTGGCACGGGCTTTTGCCTCGTTGCTTAGCTTGTCAGCCTCACTAGCGACAACCTTACCTGAACGGCGGGCGCTTTCCATCATTCCGGCTGCTTCGGCTTTTGCCTTGTCGGCGCTTTGATTGACGGTTTTGCCAGCTTCTTTAGCTGCTTTTTTAGCTTGGCCAACTTTGACCTTGGCGGTAGCTTTGGCATCCATAGCTTTGACTTTAATATCGTTGCGTGTTTCCTTGCCGCTCTTTGGTGCCAGTAAAATTCCGGCGACAAATCCTGCGGCTGCTGCGATGGCTACTTTTGCTGCTTTACTCATATTATATTTCCCCTTTTCTTTCTATGTTTTATTACCTGCGGAACATTTTGGCGATGTGGCTGAAGAGCTTTACGGGTGAAACCCACTCTGAAGCCGACGCGATATTGGTCGTAATTTGTTCGACGTTTCTTAGTACCTGGCGCATTTTTAGTAGCACCACAGTAATGGCTGCGAGCCAGGCAATAATAACGATCGATAACAATATGACCGTAATGGTGAGTAGCGTTATGAGGACGTTTGTATCCACTTGCTTCTCCTTTCCTTTAGCGACTAACTATACAGTTATTTTTGTGCCGCGTCAGTGATATTTATTACATGTTTGTGTTGGTTGGAACAACTTCTATACATTAGCATTATTTTGACAAAAAAGCAATAGCTTGATAGAGATTACTTGTTCGTAACAGATACAGTTTCGTCGCTTGCGGCCGACTGGTAGGTAAAAAGATAGTCCTCATCGCCAACTTGTTCGTAAGAAAAACCGGGCAAGCGGCTATTAATCTCTTTCAGTTCCCCCATACCTTCGCTGTTGACGCCGTAAATGTCTTCGCCAGCTGCTATGTCATCCAAAAGAACTTGGTAATTCTTGGGGTAGTGCGAATAACGCGAATGATAGACATTCAGGCTTTCTTTTACCACATTACTGTAGGCTGCTTCTTGGCTGAGGACGTCGTTTTGCTGAGTCGCCGTGTCGTTTTGGGTAGAAAGAAAAAGACCAACCACCAGCAGTGCGACAACGCCCAGGCCGATAGCGCCGAGGCTAGACGGCTTTTTAAGCTGTTGCCACACGCCGGCAAGTGTCACTATGACAGTCCGAGCTCTTTAAGCTGGGCTGGCTCTACCGTGCTTGGCGAGTCCATCATGACGTCGATGCCCGAGCCGTTCTTTGGAAACGCCACGACTTCACGGATGTTGTCCTCGCCGGTCAGCACCATGAAAATGCGGTCGATACCGAACGCACAGCCGGCGTGCGGTGGTGCACCGTATTTGAAGGCGTTGAGCATAGCGCCAAACTTGTGCTCGACGTACTCACGGTCATACCCCAGCGCCCCAAAGACCTTGTACATGACCTCTGGGTTGTGGTTTCGTACTGCACCCGAGCAGATTTCGTAGCCGTTTGCCACCATGTCGTACTGGTCGGCAACGATAGACAGTTTTTTCTCGTCCGTGTCGGCGTCAAGCAGCGCTTCTTCGCCGCCACGCGGCATACTGAACGGGTTGTGACCAAAGTCAACGCGCTTGTTGGTTTCGTCCCACTCGTAAAACGGAAAGTCGACAATCCAGGCGAGGGCGACTTTGTTTGGATCTTTGAGGTCGAAGTGAGCAGCGAATTCGTTACGTAGACGGCCAAGGACTTTGTTGACCCTTTCGCGCTTGTCAGAACCAAAGAAAACAGCGTCGCCAACCTCTGCGCCCATCTTAGTGCGGATGGCTTCGAGTTCTTCACTACTCATAAACTTAGCAATCGGTGATTTTACGCCGTCAGTTTCATATGTCAGGTACGCCAGGCCGCCAGCACCTTCGCTCTTCGCGATGTCGGTGAACTTGTCGATCTGCGAACGACTGAGACTTGCTCCACCCGTAACGCAAATGGCTTTCACCACGCCACCAGCTTCGATGGTGTTTTTAAACACACCAAAGCCGGTATCTCTTAGTTCTTCGCTTAGGTCGGTCAGTTCCATACCAAAGCGCAGATCCGGCTTGTCGGAACCGTAGCGGTCCATTGCCTCTTGGTACGGAATGCGAGGTACACCTTGGCTCACCAGCTGCTTGCCGGCAAAGTCGGTCACCAAGTTTTTGATAAGCGGCTCCATAGTAGTGCGGATGGCTTCGCCGTCCTCAACAAATGCCATCTCAAGGTCGAGCTGGTAAAAGTCGCCGTAAAGGCGGTCGGCACGTGGGTCTTCGTCGCGAAAACACGTGGCAATTTGGTAATATTTTGAAACGCCACCTACCATCAACAGCTGCTTGAACTGCTGTGGCGCCTGTGGAAGCGCATAAAACTTGCCTTCGTGAACGCGTGATGGCACCAAAAAGTCACGAGCACCTTCTGGGCTGGAGTTGGCCAGGATCGGGGTGGTCACCTCTGTAAAGTCGAGATCGGCCATATATGCACGCAGCACCTTGTAATACTCGGAGCGCTTTTTCAGCGTTTCCTGCATTTTAGAGCGGCGAAGGTCGAGGTAGCGGTACTTCAGGCGAAGCTCCTCGTTTGCCTGTGCTTCGGCAAATGGCTGGATAGGCAGGACATCGGCACGGTTAAGGACACGGATTTCCTGGACAACCAGTTCGATCCCGCCAGTCGGGATTTTGTCGTTTTTAAGATCGCCCTCGCGTTCTTTTACCGTACCGGTCGCGCTTACAACGTATTCGTCGCGCAGCTCTTCGGCCAGTTTGAATGCCTCGGCTGTTTCGGGTTGAATAACAAGCTGCAGCAAACCGGTGTGGTCACGCAGGTCAATAAAGATCAGGCCGCCGTGGTCGCGTCGGGTGTGAACCCAGCCCTGTGCCGTGATTGTTTCGCCGACTTTTTGTGTCGCCTCACCCGCTAATGTTCGTGTCATAGAATATATTCCTCGTTAGTGTGGTTGATGTGCAGGCTGCCAAAGGGCCGATCACTAGCAAACACGCCTGGCTTTGCTAGCCGACCCGTGAATTGCTGTCATTAGTGACTCGCCATCGTTTCATTAGGTATATCATACCACTTTACCCCTGATACTGCTAGATGTCCTCGTGTTTTTGCGGCTCGTTATTGCCACGGGGATTGCGGGCGGCGACGGCGCGAAGGTCTTCGTGCATATCAAACTCGTCCATGATGCGGCGGCCAAGCAGCGCCTCGATAACATCCTCGAGACTCAAGAGTCCGACCGTCTCTCGGTATTCGTTGACGACGACAAACAGATGATGGCGGGTACGAAGGAATGCCGCCAGCGCTTTTTCAAGCGTATGATCCTCGCGGATATAAAACACGCGGGCTTCCATTGTCTTTTCTACGGTCGTCGATCGCTGCTTGCTGTCGAGAGTAAACAAATCCTGAATATGCAGCATGCCCACAATATGATCAATGTCGCCATCCGTCACCGGGAACCGGCTATGGCCGGTTTTATGCAGTGCATCAAGCACCAGCGGGCCAAGCAGTTCTTTTTTACTGATGCTGTCAATGACACCGCGCGGCGTCATAATTTCACTCACCTGTCGATTGTTAAACTCCAAGCCGTGGAGAATTAGCTTCTTCTCGTCGCTGTTCAACAGCTGGCCCGATTCGCTCACCAAATGCGCCAGCTCCTCACGCGAATCGAGACGCGTCTCGCTAGGCGCAGCCGAAACGTTTCTAAATAGCTTGAATACCGCCTCGTTGTCATGCACAAACCGTAGGATCGTATCTTCGTACCGTTCATAGAGCTTTTGCGCGTTGCCATGCACCACCGGCAGGCGTGCCGCGGCAGCGTACTCAAGCGCCACTATTACTGCAATGATTATTCCTAGCAGCCAGCCAAACGCCACTACTGACAGCGCGACAAATACTACCAAAAAAAGCGCGCTCAGTACTCGCTGCAGTGAAAGAACATCACCCAAGACTTCTTCACGCCGCAAGGTTTGCTCGGCATTTTTGTCACCGGCTTGCCGCCGCCGCGTCAGTTCAAACCTGCTCAGCGGCGACCTGTGGGGAACAACCGAACTTATCATTAGAAGTACCGCCAGTGAAAGAAGACTGAGAATTGACAAAAACCACACCATATTCCCCTTATTGTACCGTATCTGTGCTTGTCGAGACACTGTTTTTCCACTACACTATTTATAGTAATCATAAGGAGTTTCTCGTGAGTAAAAAAGCATGGATTATCTTTGCAGGCGCTTGTATTGTCCTTCTTGGCTGGCTGGTGTACGTTTCTGCCAAGGATAAAGTTGATGTCAGCAAGGTAGACACAAATAAAGTCATAAAAGCATCTGTTCAGTCCGGCGACATAGCCGACCATGTTTTTGGTAAAAAAGACAGTAAGGTCGTATTTATTGAATACGGTGACTTTCAGTGCCCAGGTTGCGGTAGCGCTTACCCAACCGTCAAGACGATAACGGAAAAGTACAAGGGACAAGTGGCGTTTATTTTCCGCAACTTCCCGCTGACTAACATCCACCCGAACGCTAAGGCAGCCGCTGCAGCAGCCGAAGCCGCCGGCCTACAAAACAAGTACTGGGAAATGCATGACTCGCTGTACGCTAACCAGGACACATGGAAAGACCTCGGGACAAGTGAGCGAACTGACTTTTTCGCCAGTTACGCAAGCAATTTTGGGCTAGATGTTGCCAAGTTCAAAAAGGATATGGCCAGCACCAAAGTAAATCAAAAGATTAACTACGACCTGGCTGTCGGTAAAAAAGTTGGCGTTAACGCCACTCCAACCCTTTACCTTGACGGAAAACCGATCGACCAAGCAACATGGAGCGACAAGAAAAAACTCGACCAAGCGTTTAAAGACGCACTTAAAGACAACGACATCGAGCTGCCAAAAGCGAAATAGTCTTGTACCAAATAAAAAACACCCCGGTGCCTTGGGGTGTTTTTTATGTTTTATGAGGTGAACTCTCGGAGGTATAACTCGCTAAGAGTTCGGGGTTGAACACACGTTCTATTGTGCGATATACAGTTGCCATTCGGCAGGCACCACATCCACTGCAATCTTTTTGCGTCTAGTAGACACAAATTCGACGGCTATTGGCATGTGAGGTGTACTCCTTGTACTATGTACAGTCCTCGCGCGCTTCGACCTTTAAAATGAAATTTTACGTGTTTTGGCGCGGGACACGTACATAATGGTAACAAACGCGTATACACACGTCAAGCGCATCACCGATTTACGGTGCTTATGTTTCTATAATAAATAATAAACAGAGGCGAAGCAACTACATTTAGATAGCGGAATTTACAACGCCTTAAAAAATGCCTCGTTTTTTAGCAAACAAAAACACAAAAAGCGTCACGAGTACACTTGTTGAGAAAATGGCTGCATACGCCCACGGCTGGTGTTGGAATGGTAGCGCGACATTCATCCCATACATACCAAAGAAAACACCCGGCAGCGCTATGAGCGCCATCAGGACGGTCAGTGCTTTGATGCGCTGGTTAAGCGAGTTGTTGGCAATCATACCATAGGTGTTACGGATACTAGTTATACTCTGTTTTAGGCTGGCAATGCCGACGAGCAGCTGTTTGATGTACAGCTCGATATCCTCCACTGCCTCTTTGTCACCTTCGTCACTCATAAATTCCTGAAGGCGCTCGGCAACGGCCTGCATGCCGCTGAGGTGGGTGCGATATTCGTTGAGATTATTCTCCACGGTCACAAAGCGTATGAAATCATCGTTGGTTACTTCGTGAGTGCGAAGTCGCTGTTCAGTGTCGTACACATACTGCGAAGTATGCTGCATAAAACCAGCGTACTCTTCAATCACTGCCGCAAACGTCCCGAGCATTAGGCTGATAGTGTCTGAGGCCTGCGCAATAACACTTGGCCGCGCCAAACGATGATGCTCGGTATTGGCCATCGACAGATTAATAAACACAGTGCCTTTGACGGCGAGAAGAATCGGCGTCGTAACAACGACACCGCGTTTGGTGCGGTGAGCAGTCCGGATGAAGACATACAGTTCCTTACCCCCATGCTTTGCATCTACGCGGGCAAGCTCATTTACGTCGAGGACATCACGAATAAGGTTAAGGTCGAAGCCATATGCCCTCGCCAACTCTTCAAGTTCGTGCTCGGCAATCGTATCGCCGTGGATCCACACCCCATGCGCTGGCGGGGTTTGCACTTGTTCAAATTTCTCCGCGGCGCTCCGTCTCACATAATATTTGAGCATACATAAGCAGTATAGGCTATAAAATAAGGACCGTCTACGGGTCCTTATTTTATAGCAGTGGATTATTCGCCAGGGGTTTCCTCGGGGGTGGCGGCGTGAAGTGGCCGTTCCTTAATGGCAAAGCTCATAAGCAGTGCGATAGCCATGATCGAGGCGGTCGATACAAAGATCGTGTGAAGGCTGTCCGAGAAGGCATGGACAATCTTATTGCTATAGTTGTCCTGCTTTTTCTCGAAGTCTTCTTTTGCCTTCGCAGCAACTGGCTGCGGAAGGGGCTGTTTTTCCAGCGCGTCGTTAAAGCCGTCGCTGATTTTTTCTTTTACCTGCGGTGAGTTGATACTCAGCAGTGTGTTGGCATCATTTAGATCACCGAGTTGCTGCACGGCTGCAGGATTTTGCTTGAGTGTCTGAACATAGGGGTCTTTGTTCATGTCACCCAGCGCATTGGCAATTCCGATTGTCAGCATACTGCCGAAGACAGCCGTACCAATGGTCGAACCAAGCCCACGGAACAGCTGCACCGAACTGGTTGCCATACCGAGGTACTTTTGTTCAAATTCGTTCTGGACAGCAATGTTCATGAGCGGCATCGCCATACCGATACCGGCACCAACGAAGACCATGATGATCGCTTCTTGAATAAACGCGCTTGACGGGTTGAGGGTAGTGAGCGCCGCGATGGCCGCACTTGCCAAGACAAATCCGACAATCATGAAGCGCTTGTACTTCCCTACCTTCGAGACCAGTTGGCCGGTCACGATACTGGCCACCATGAGACCGCCAATCATCGGCAGGAGCATTAGGCCCGAGGTTTCGGGTGATGCGCCGAATACCTGCTGGTTGAACTGTGTCAGGTAAAGGATCGAGCCAAGCATGGCCGCACCCACAAAGATAGCGACTGTCGTCAGTACGAGGAAGTTTTTATTCAGGAAGAAATCGAGCCGAAGGATAGGTTCTTTGACACGACGCTCTACGGCAATGAAACCAGCGACCGAAGCGGCAACGATAGCGGCCATAATCAAACGGAGTGTCAGCAGGTTCATGCCTGTCGCATCAAGAAGACCAGCAAAGATCTTGTCGGTATTGTCGACGGCAAGCACCAGCGTTGCAAGTGCAACGGCCAGCAGGCCAGCACCGACGTAGTCGACACGAGGCTTGCTTTCGTGTTTTAACGGCGGACAGAAAATAGCAATGATCGCGAACGCAAGGATGCCAATCGGAATGTTGATATAGAACGTCCAGCGCCAGTCAGTCACAAAGTTCATGATCTGGTGCGACTCGGTCAAAAAGCCACCGAGGAGCGGACCGATAAACGACGCGACGCCGAATACTGAGCCGATAAGCCCTTGCCAGCGGCCGCGTTCACGGGCGGCAAAAAGGTCACCGACAATGGTAAAGGCGTTTGCCGTAATAATACCACCACCGATACCCTGCAGGGCACGGAACATGATCAGCTGATTAACGTCGCCAGCCATTCCGCTGAGGAGCGAGCCGAGCGTAAAGATGGTCACACCCACGAGAATGACAGTCCTGCGGCCGAACATGTCGGAGAACTTACCGGCAATCGGTGTGGTTATCGTCGTCGTTATCAGGTAGGCCGTTACGACCCATGAGAGCGACGAGTAGGCGTTGAAATCTTCGACGATTTTGCCAAGTGCCGTCGAAATAATAGTTTGGTCGAGCGCCACGAGAAACAAGCTCGCCATGACGGACGCCATAATAATAAGCTTGCTGCGCAAGCTCAAGTGATGGTGCATGTACTACTCCTTATCTTTTGCTTCTTTAAGAGTACGAAATACTTCCACTTGTGCCATCATCTGCTCAACGAACGTTTCCAGCATCTCCTCTTTCAAAAGGACAACGCCAGCACCGTTCATGGCACTCACGACATAAAGACGATCACCCGGCTTGATATCCAGCTCTTCGCGGGCATCAGAAGGAATGACAACTTGTCCTTTCGTTCCGACGGTCGCGGTGCCGTAGAGCTTTTTATCTGGGGTGATGAGGGGTTTTCCCATTAGTTTTCGTACTCCTTAACTATTATCAGTATAACGAGTATGAAAAGTATGTCAAGTATGAATTATGCCTAAAGAATGTTCGACTCGCAGATTTCCCTTGTGCGAGCACAGCCATTCGTCAACCGCTTTTGCTGCGCCCGGCAATGCCTCGTTGGCGTAATCATCAACAACAATTACCGCTCCCGGTGCCAAATGTTCCCATATAAGTTTTAATGGGTCACGAATGGAATGATAGTAATCGCCGTCCAAAAACGCAAAAGAAATTGTTGCCGGCACGTCGCTTTCCGTCAGGTCGGAGAACCATCCCTTTTTTATAATCGGCATTGGTACGTTTGCCTGCCTGAGGTTTTTGATGAGCTGTTTTTTGGTTGCCAGCAACTCGCCCGTTGTAAACTGCATGCCAGCCGGACTTTCGTCCTCACGAGTTTTGGGCGGGAGTCCTTCAAAGGAATCATATAAATATAGCTGACGATTAGTGCTCTTCAGACGACCAGCCAGAAACACACTCGTCGTCCCGACATAACAACCAAACTCCGCCACGTCGCCTGGCACCTCTGCCTCTAGTACTCTTTCGAGTTCCCTCAAAACGACACGGACTTCACGTTCGTCAACTTGGTCAGAGAGTAACGGAAACGTATGCGACACGGTTATTCCCGGTAGCGGTACCGTTCGTCTTCGCCTGCGGTGTCGTCGGCATCTTCAATATATTCGCGCATGTCTTCACTATCATACGCTTCATTTTCCTCGCCGTCAGGATCTAACCGGCCGAGTTCGTCACGCAGTTCGCTCCGGGAAACACCCAGCTCGCGTAGCGGATCATCAGTTTCTTCGGCCGTTATAGTGTCCTCGGCCATTTCGCGGCGAAAACTCGGCGCCGACTCCTCGATTTCTTCTTCTATTTGGGCTTCGAAATTCTGTACGTAATCTTTGGCAATGGTCTCGTTCCATTCGCCGTCGCTGGAGCTTCGGATAGCGTCAATATGATAGTCGATAGAGCCGCCCCCGTACTCCTTCATGTCATCTTCCCCGCCACGGTACTCGCGCAAACGATGATATGCCGCGCGTATCTTTTGCCTTGCAATCTCTTCGTTCATATGACCCTCCTTATGCTTTTATTATATAAGCTTTTGGAACGGCTGAACGTAATCGATGTCACGTTTATTTTTGGTTGACCGTATAACTAGCGTTTTTTCATAAAATAATAGCTGAAACTCAGCGCAGCGGTTGCACTAATAGCAATGATAATCCAGAACATGAATGGATTGCCCTCGCCGGGAATCGGCACGTTCATGCCATACAGCCCGGCAATCATTGTCGGGATGGTAAGAGCCAGCGTAATAACCGTTAGGATCCGCAGCGTTTCGTTCAGGCGCGTGTCCATGACCGCACGGTAGGAGTCGCGGACGTTCGTAATAGTACGCAGCAGGCTTTTACAGCGGGCAATGAGCTGTTCAAGGTCGATCGAGAGGTCCTCGACGACATCGCGGTCATCCTCGTATAGTGTAAGGAGCCTGCCGCCAAGCAGTTTTTCGAGTGCCGTGTTGGTGGTAATAAGCGCGTCCAGGTAGTCGTTGAGCTTTCGCTCGTATTCAACAAAGGTTGCGATGTCCTGCGGACGGAGCGTGCGGACGTCGTTGGTCGAAGCGCGCATTTGCCGGTTGATAGATGCCACGCGGCGCTGGTACTGACCCGCAATCGCATCAACCATCAGCATGAAGATTTTCGTTTTTTGCGTGGTGGCCGTATCAGTCCTATCGATAAACGGCTGCCACAAGCGGCCCAGCGGATCGCGGCTGACCGTCACGATATGTTCACTGCCAAGCGCAAATAAGATCGGCGTCGTAAAGTCGTTAAAGTCGTCGTCGGTATCGGGAAGGCGCGTAATAAAGTATGTCCAGTCGCCTTCAAGTTCGACACGCGGCACCTCGTGCGGGTCGAGGGCGTCGGTCAGGATATCTTCGTCCAACCCCATTGTTTTTAACAGTTTTAGGTCCTCGTCATCGGGCCGCTCCGACCGTACCCACGTACCGGGTTGTAGCTTGGCAATTTCTTTTATACCAGGACGGTAGTTGGTAGAGCGGAGATAACTGATCATAAAGGCACCTTTTTGGTTTTATACTAAAACCATTATATAGCAAAGCCGACCCCGCCCCTAACCGCTATGCCGGTTGAAGCGCTACCGAAATAATACCCCACCAGTCACTTTGACTTGTATATCCCATCGCTGTCGATGTGGCGCCGGGCGCCGTTGACATAGACAGGTTACCCGCGCCCGTGCTGACGTTGTAGTTTTTTTGTACCTGCAGTGTTTGCAGCGACGAGCCAATATCAGAACCACAGCAGGCAGCGTCAATAAAGAGGTCCCCGACTGCGCCCGTCCGGGTTACCTGGATGTTCGTGCCGTCACCGTAAGCTGGTAAGACAGTCCTTGTAGGCGTGGTTTGGTTAACACCCGTAGCGCTGATTGAGCCACCAATCAAACCGTACGTTACCGTATTGTTTGAGGTGATGACGATCGTACAAACCCCGACCGGCGGAATAATACCGAATAGTTCTATATAGCCGTCGTTTTGATTATTCGACTGCTGCCTTCCTAGCGATGTCATGGCGACGCCATTGCAGGTGGCCGTGGTGGTCCACGTGGTCTGTCCAGCACCTACAACGACTGCCGCAACCAGGTACCTGTTTGTGCCGGAACAGGTGTGCGACCATGATAGCGTGGTCGTCCCGGCAGCAACAACACCCGCAGAGCTTGGCCCAATGGCGTCAATGGCAACCGTCGATGCCGACGGAGCAGCATATGGATGCCACGCGGCACCGTCCCAATAGCGTAGGGTTTTCGTCGCCCACGCCGAACCATTCCATACTTTAATAGGTTTCCAGACCCATGAGCTCCCGTCGTATACTTTAATTTTTCCACTATTAACACTAAGGATGATGAAGTCGATGGAGCTTTCGCTGTTACCTCCAAACGAAACAGCTTGACTGACTGTCGTGCCAACGGCCGCCCATGACTGCCAGTGGTAGTTACCCTCGGCAAGTCCCGTCAGACCAATCGCCACCGGCTGGTAAACTTTCGGTGTTCGCGCCGTCCAGAGCCACGCAGCTGGTTCCGCCGCCATATCCAGCTCCTGCACATCACTAAACCACGCACCACTAACAGGACGTCCCGAACTTACCACGAACGTTCTGCCAAGCATGGTAGCACTCGCGCTGCGGCGGGCGGCGGGCGTATTGGTCGTCGCCTGGGTGGTCCACGAAGTGAATGAGCTCGTGCTCGTATAGCGAACCGTATTGTTAACCACCGTTCCGTCAAACCCACCGAAACAGATAAGACGCTGGCTCGCACTGTCGTATTCCATAACTGCTCCACGGACCGCAAGACCACCCGTTACTCCCGTATTCACCCACGCCCCATTTGTCGTAGACAGGTTGAGATAGAATAGCTGGGACGTATAGCTCGCGCCCGTCTGGCCACCGTGGACATACAGCCTCTTATTCACTGAATCATAGGCATATGCACACTGCCAAGCTGGCGTCGGGGCCGTCCCAGTCGGGGAGAGCTGCGTCCAGGCTTCACTTCCCTGCGTTAGGTCGAGCGCCCACACATCGCCTAGGATCGTTGAGTTATTTTGTCCACCCCATACGACCATTCGGTGGTTAACCGCATCGTAGCAGCCCGCCACCAGCCAGCGCGGGGCAGGCAGCGTTCCTGACGGCGATAACTTGGTCGCCTTATACATGCCGAACGCGTCCGCCTTTAATTCCCAGACATCATTACTCATTTGCGACGAACCCCGCAGACCGCCAAAGAATATCACCCGGTCGTTAGCCGAATCATATATTGCTAGGCCTCCTTCAGACTGGGTCATATTAAACGGACCTCGGGCAGCATATCGCCACGTCTGATTGGTTTTGTTGTATGCCCAGACTTCTGACACATGTTCACCGTTCGCGATTGTCGTGTCGTCGTCCATAGCGCTATAACCGTTAACAAGCAAAAACTCGCCCCTAGCCGAATTGTAAGCAAAAGCGGCAGCATCCCGCGCGCGGAAGTAGTCGACAACCGTCAAGCTGTAGACTGGCGCAGATGTTGACGTGTTACTTAGGTCGAAGGCATAAACGTATTTATCCGTACTATCATAGCCGTACACATTCGCCACCGCCATTATGTTGCGGTCCGTATCAACTGCCGCGGCGCCGTTGGAAAAAGGAAAAACTCCTTGGTTACTCGTATCGTTACTTTTTATCTGGGTCCACGCCTCACTGCCAGAAACAAGTGAAAGCTGGATAACGTCATTGCGGTTGCTGGTCGCACCCCCTTGCCATCCGCCCATCAGAATGAGCCTCTGGTTAACGCCGTCGTATCCCACACTCGGCAGCTCACGGCCGCCTGGCGCTGAACCGGTCGGAGAAAGTTGCGTGAATGAACCACCGCTAATACTGTATTGCCACACATCGCTAAGATACGTCGATCCGTTGTATCCGCTCGTAATAACCAGTCGGTTATTAGCCGAGTCATAGACCATTGCGGCACCCGATCGAATAGACGGGTTGCCAGCTGTACCATTGGCTTTAAGTGTCGTCCATGTCACACTGCCGGGAGAATTCACATTCAACGTGCAACGGTAAAGGTCATTCACCCGGCTCGAGGCCCAGCCGCCAAAGAGATAGATGTCTATAGTATTGGAGGCTGTCACCTTTGCCGCCATATGGTGAGTAATGTAATCGCGCGCACTCGGCGCGTTCGTCTGTGTTACTGTTGTCCACGCCTCACTGCCCGGTGTCGAGAGGTCTAAAATCAACATGTCGTTCCTGTCACCAGGATCGGCGCCACCCCATATCACCATATACGCCTTGTCGACAGCACCAGAGGTTGTCCCGCGTGCGTACACCGATCCACACAAGTTTCTGGCAACAGGCGGCGTTCCAGTTGGCGTTAGTTTTTTCCACCGGTGGTACGCCGTATCAGCCGAAAGCTCCCATGCTTCGTTGTAGCGTACCGATCCGTTGTATCCACCAAAAACAATAAACCGTTTATTTTTCGCATCATAAATCATCGCGCTGCCGCGTCGTGAAGTAGGCAGGTTCGCCTGTTTGAGAGTGACAGGCTTAGTAGTGGTGGCTGTACCGGTAAAACTCGTGCCGACTGTCCGCGCTTCGAGAGAAAGCGTGGCCGAACTAGACGGTGCATCGCTGTACACGTCGGCCTCCAACCAAAAAGTATTAGTCATCCCATCGGTCGTCGTACTACCGACAGTCACTGGCGTCTTTTGGTCGCTCGCGTACTGTCCACGCGAAACAGTCAAAACTGGAAAGGCATTCAGATTATCAAAAATTGCCGTATCGGTCGAAACGTTCGCCGCGTCCGTGCCGATAAACAGCGATACCCGCACATTCGTCAGCGTAAAAGGAGCGGCGACTGATGTCAGCGTCGACCAAGCCGAACCGTTGGCGGAATATTCGTAATACACGGTTCCGCCCGATTCACGGATACGCCACCAGCGGTGAGTCGTGGCATTATATGGCGTGGTTGCTGGCGTCGTAAATACGCCATTAACCTGGTATTCGGCCGCAAGCGTCGTCCCGCCTACATAGAGCGTTACTGTATGCTGGTCGTCGGGCCCAAGCTGCAGCATGGTGCTAGCGCTTGTAAGTCCTGTTAACACGTGCGGGACTTCGACGTGAACGTACGACCCCACTAGGCTGCCTTTTACTGCAGAGTTCATGCCTTTGTATAGCGCCGTCGTACTAGACTGGATCTGCAAGGTCTGACCCGTTTCGGTCACGTCGCCGCCCGACCATGGCGCCCACTTTGAAGCGTCGAGAGAGTTATCATTGAAAGTATCCGAGAACAGTTCGATCGGCGGTGACACGTTGAAATTATCAAAAACCGCCGTATCAGTCGAAACGTTCGCCACATCTGCCCCTATTGCTAGCTGCGCCGTTAGCGAATTGAGCGTAAAGGGCGTCGCAAGTGTCGTAAAGGATAGCCATGTAAAACCATCGGGCGAAAGCTCGTAGTATACCGTGCCGCTATCCTCCCTGAACCGCCACCACCTGTGAGTCGTGGCGCTGTAGTTCGTGGAAGCCAGTGTAGTATAAGTACCGCCCACTTGTTTCCTTGCATAAATTGTCGTGCCATCCGTGGAAATGGTAATGCCATTATTGTCATCGGCCTGCGCGCGCATGTATGTCGTCGCCGAGCTTAGCCCCGTCAGCACATGCGGGACTTCGACCTGCATGAACGAGCCCGTTAAACTCCACTTTGCAACAGAATCCATTCCCAGGTACGTTGCCGTCGTTGGTGATGGTATTTGGAGGGTTTGTCCTACCTCGTTGATCGTCCCGCCCACCCACGGACTCCAACTAGCGCTCAGCACATTATCGTTAAAGTCATCGTTCAGGCCTTCTAGTTTTGGTGCGGGGCCTTTTATCTCAAGAGTGTACGCCCGATAGCCCGAAGTGGCATTAACAGCCTGAGTCCCCGCCGTCGGGTTAGTACCGACAGCGGCGTTCGTGTCACTTCCCTTCACCTCTGTCGCTACTCCGGTCCTCTGCGTGTAGCCTGCAGGCGTGTTGGTTGTCAAGTTGGTAGCTGTCCTGTGGCCGGCAAAACGTGCAACCCATGAAGTGCTGTCGGTACTCTGCAATGTCAACGCAGGATAGGTAATCGTTGCGCTCGATGCACCACCAACAGCGCTGGCGCCAATACCGCCGGTTCCCCTATATACCTGAACGACAATACCAGTCGCGTTCGTCCACGTTCCTGTTGTCTCTGCGCCGGACAGTGCAAACTTATAAGCTAGTCTAGCGGAGTTAGTATTCGCACCGCTGTTGTTTATATTCGTCCAGCCA
The DNA here is from genome assembly GCA_946480595.1 of uncultured Candidatus Saccharibacteria bacterium. Next base: position 9,006 of record CAMLKC010000003.1, on the reverse strand, counting down.
GTTGGTAACGCCGGAGCGGTCGTATTGCCGTCACGATAGGCAAACGCAATAATAAGATCGCCGAGCTGGTGCGCGGGCATTGCGACGGTTGCAGCTGCAGCAGAGGCGGAAGAAACATAGGTTACAGCCATACGTCTCCTAGTTCGTGTCTACCCATAAGTCACCGACCGAAGGGCTACTTGGAGCGGACGTGCCAACTGTCATTTTTGCAAAGCCAGAGGCTTGAGCCACCGAAAGATTAGTTCGTGCCGTTGCCGCATCAGTACCGCCCGTACCACCGTTTGCCAAGGCGACGCTGCCGGTAATTCCCAGCGTGACATCGACTTTTTCGTTGGCAGAATCATCGGTCGTCGTAATATTGATATTTGTTCCGGGGATCAAGTTTAGCTTGCGCCGAGAGCCGGTCGTTGTGCCGCTTTTTGCTATAGCTAGCCTGGCAATCGCGTCGATATTACCGCTAAGCGCATCAGGACCACCAGTACTGTGAGTCGCCCCATGTGTCGCCCCAGCCGCAACCTGTACCCAGGTACTGCCTGTCGACTGGTAGAGTGTTCCGCCATTATTGTCGGTAGCCAGGTAGTAAAGCCCATTGTTCGTACTGCCTGCCGCCGGCCTTGAAGCGAATGTTCCACGAAGCAGCAAACCGCCAGCAACTGATGGCAAGTTAGTTTGTGTCGCACCAACGACACCGCTGTTTAATGTTCCGTCGGCAGCATGTGACACCTGAAGATAGGTATTAAGAATAGTACCCCAGTTTCCAGCATCACCGCCGACAACAGGTAAACGAGCCATTAGCCAAACATATCCTGGCCGAAGCCCTTAGCTTTTACCTTTGCTACCTCAACGGGATCGGGGCGACCATACTCACCCTCACCAAACAAACCGTCGTCACTTTTCGCAAGGTCAGGGGTGTTAAGATTTTGCAGTATACGAAAAGCACTGATCATTCCCAGAAAACTTCCACCCGTAAGAATAAGGAATTCTTTACGGGTAATCTCTCGTTTGGCAACTCTCGCAGCAAGCTGCTCCAAATCGATCATTTTCTCCCCCTGTGCTTATGTTTATGATACCTTGCTCGCCGCCCTCACGTCAACGAGCAGTAGAGGACTTTAATTAGTAACTGCCGTGTACGTCACCGTGACACTGTAGCTTCCCGCAGGTTGGCTAGCATCCGCACAAAGCCCGTACCAAACAGTAGTAGCCGCAGCAGGATTTGCCGGTGCGTTTGACGATGCGACCGCAGTTCCTGTCTGGTTGCTTGCCGGAACACCGGCAAATGAAACGCTTGGAACGCTACCGCTCGACTGGGTACTGGCCGGTCCGGCACCAAAACCAGCTAGGCCATCTACTCTATACCCCCAGGTGTTCATAGCGAGTACCGATGGTGAGCCTGCCGTTCCCGAGGCGGCCGCGATCGATCCACTCCCGCTCGTCATGGCGTTATTTGTCGTACTCGTTGTCATTGTAAGATTGTAGCCGCTCGTGCTATCTGTCAAAACTGATGCCGTGTCGCTCTGGACGCTGCATTTTCCCGCAGGCGTCGGGACGACATTTAGGGTCGTGGATCCCCCGCTTGAGAGCGTTATGGCACATGATCCGTAATTGCAATCACCGTAGTTTCCACTGCCGTAGACTGTGGAATCGGTCGTATCAGCCCGGGCGACAGGCGCACCTATGACCAACAGTCCAAGCAGCAGTACCCCGATAACATATAAGAACCGCCGCATTATTTACGCCGTCCGTATTTATGAATAAGCGTGTTCGTTCCTATTGCGGCAATTGCTGCGCCTATAACCGCAGCTCCGGCAGCAAGCGCAGCCGCGATTATCTGGCCAGATGAGAGTGGCCTCGTAAGCGTGGCGGTAACTCGTTTTATATATGTCACCGTCACTTCTTCGGAGTCTGCCGTTTTTGACCCGAGCGTTGATCGGACTTTTATTGTATTGCTGCCTTCTTTAAGTACGACTCTCAACCGGAATGTTCCCTCGCTTGAGCTAAAAAGCTGTGCCTGGCTCCTGCCGTTCACATACACAGTCAGCAAACTCTCTGGCTGAGCAGTCCCTTCAATAAGCAACGTATCAATATATACTGTCAGATCTTTGTTCGAAGCATTGATTTTAGGTTTTTCGAATCCCGGGGTTGTAGGCTGTGGGGTGAGTGGCTTGTCAATCGCCTTCGGAACCGGAACTACTGCGGGTGGTTCGTCCGACTTGCCGGGCTTGGAGGGGACGGGTGGCTCTGGGTCGGGAGTCGGAGGCAAAGGCAAATCGGCGTTGATAGTCACAGCAGAAGAATCTTTACTAGTGCCACATTCATTCGTTTCCCGGGCCACAAGAACATTGTCACCCCTCACTAAAGAGACAGTAAAACCAAAACTTCCATCAGATGCCACCATACCCAGCCCCTGGCTGACTCCATTTCGAAGGACCGTGACTGATTCGCCGGGTTCACCGGTACCTTCGACCATTACCTCAGCATCTTTTGTCTGTGTACCATCGCTAGGCGAAACGATAGCCGGCGCGGTAAAATCTTCGCATACTTTTGATTGAACGGTGGTCGTTGCAAAGGCCGTGGCTGTCCAGCCGACCGCAATCAAAGCTCCCGCGAAAAGCGCGTAGCTGCTATTTTTTATGCGGCGCCACTGCACGTTTTCTCCAAAGCACTACAACAATTGCAATGAATGCCGCCAGCATACCGGCAGTAAGTAGTCGCATTGGCGTATTTGCAATAAATACGATACGCGTCGGAAGTTTTTCGGTCTTTCCTAAATATGTTACATCGCCATCAATCTTAAAAAGCCCAAAAGTCGCGCCATTTTCCCACACCACTGGAATATCTCGTATTTTTTGTGGCAAGACTACAGGGTCACGGGTGTAGGTTAGTTTTACCCCTCCGAATATGTCACTAACGCGAACGTTCATCTTTGCCCGGTAGTGCACGGAGCCTTCGTTGGTCATTTTTATATTCGCCTTAAAAGGCGCTTCCTGAATCCATGGTACGTTCCATGCCGACACGCTTCCTTTTTCGGTCGCGTCGCCTAGGACTCGCAGATAAACAACCATGCCAACCCGCTTGCGGGTGATAACACCCGCGTTTCCCTTGTCTTCTGTTTCGGCAAATATCGTCCCGAAGTAGCTGCCCGCTCCTGTTCCCTTTGGAACGGTGACCGTGTACGGAATAGTATTTTGATTCCCCACCTTCAGCGAGCCGCCTTCTTTGCCAAAGGTAAACCACTTCGTAATATCAGTTGCCCCTCGAACAGGGGTAAAATAAGGCTTGTATTCCTCGCCGTTTACACTGTATGGCGTCGCGTAGACTTTGTATGAAACATCAATCTCGCCTTGGTTAACAACAAGCATCTGCCCTTTTGACGACTCACCGGGCCTTAACTTTATATCTGCCGACGTCGGAGAAATAGTCAAACCGCCAGATGCGGCGTAAACACTGGGGCTAGCAAGGCCAGCAGTCGCAAATATGGCTACTAAAACACCGATAATGATTCTACGACGAAATGATATTCCCATATGTTACCCCTAAAACTGCTAGTTAGCAGTAGCTGTGTACGTTATCGTATCGCTATACGTACCAGTTGGCTGTGAAGTATTTGCTGCCACGCCATACCAAACGGTTGTCGTGTCATTGCTGGCAGTCGTAGCAGTCGTCTTGATGGTGTTGGGCGAAGAGTTAGCTGGCATCCCAGCGAATTTGATAGTTCCGCTAATAGCAGCGCTGCTTTGTCCCGAAGTAGGACCAGCACCAAAGCCGCCCAGACCGTCAACACGATAACCCCATGTGTTAGCTGATTGTGCAACAGGTGTACCCTGCGAACCTGACGAAGCGGGAATCGTATCAGACCCGGAGGTTAAAGTCGTCGTCGCATCCGAATCGGCAATTTGAAGCGTATACCCTGCGGTGTTGTTTGTACTTACCGTCAGCGTGTCACTGGCGATAGTCTGCGCGCCCGCGCCCGTCGGCGTCACGTTAGCCGTTACAGTACCATTACTCGTAAAAACACTGATTACCGAGCTAATCGCCGAGTTGATAGTGGTTGATGTTGTGGCAGCACCAGCAGCCGTAGGAAGACCAACGACTCCTACCAGCATTGCGGCAGCCAGCAGCACTTTTTGATTTTTCCTTATGAGCTTCATACTCTTTTAACCCCTAGGCGCTATGCCTATACTATGTATCTCATTTTACTATAAGCGTAATGAGAATATTTTACAACGCTTACCCACCGACAATATGCGAAAACATAAGGAGATTCGCCGCGGTGGTATACTAAAGGTGGTATGGGGACAAAAAGAAAAACATTCTACCAACTATCCGTCCTGAGCTCCTGCCTTTTGGCCTGTCTTGTAGTGATGCTCTTTGAGGCGTGCCGACCTGCTATGTCACCAACGCGCGATCCGCTTACTTCGCCCAACACCCCACGGGCCGTCACGAATCAGCATGCTCACGTCGCCGACACTATTTCTCAGCCTACTGCCAAAGCAAAGTTATCTCACGCCAAGCAAGCCACGACACCACCAAAGTTCGAGAGCACTACTTCAACCTCGTCCGACCCTACCTTCAAAGTTGCATCAGGAGAAACATATCCGCTACGGACATATAAAACCCTAGCTACAAATGATCCCTACGGCACCCAGTGGTGGACAACCAGTACGGGGCTTGCAACCGCATGGAATATAGGTGCCGGGTCCCACCAAACAACGGTTGCTGTTATCGATACCGGGTTTGCCCTTAACCACGAGGAACTGGCCGGGCGCTGGGCTACCAACAATGGCGAGCAAGGCAGCACCGCCATCCAAAACCCCAGCCAGCTCAACTGCACCGACAGAGGCCTGGCATTAAACGCTTCTTGCAACCTGATTGACGATGATTATAGTGGTATTGTCGACGATGAATCAGGCAGTACGACAGTTCAAAACCCTTCTCATCGTAACTGTAGCGATCGATCGATCGCTCTCAATAAATCATGCAACCTTGTCGATGACGATGGAAACGGCTACGTTGACGACGTGACCGGCTGGGATTTTGCCAATAATGACGCGAGCGTACAGGCGGGACAAACCAAACCAAACGGTACGGGCACTGACCACGGCACCGAGGTATCCGGAATTTTAGCGGCCACAGGCAATAACGGCAAGGGCTTGGCTGGCGTCAACTGGTCAACCAAACTCCTTCCCCTTCAGGCCATTAACGACGACGGTTATGGCAACACGCTCACCGTTGGCGAGGCTATTTATTATGCCGCCGACAGAGGCGTCGATGTCATCAGCCTTAGCCTCGGATCAACCGGCAGCGACCCATACACGCGCCAAGCCGTACAGTACGCCCTGGATAAAGGCAGTCTTGTCGTTGCGGCAAGCGGAAACGACGGCTGTAACTGCATGCTCTACCCGGCAAATTACCCAGAGGTACTTGCTGTTGGCGCCAATAATTCATCTAACCAGCGGGCGTCATTTAGCAGTTTCGGGGGCAATCTCGATATTGTCGCTCCTGGTGAAAATATGATCTCTTCGACCTGGTCATCAAGCAACCAAACCAGCGCTTATGTCGGAGGCATAGATGGAACGTCCTTTGCTGCTCCGTATGTCAGCGGCCTGCTGAGTCTGGCACGCAGCCAACAACCCGATGCCACGTGGGGAGAACTGGTCAGCTCGCTCATAAGCACTGCAAACCACAGTGGACTCTCTGCCGCCAGTCCTTTTTCTTCGTATATAGGGTCAGGTTATGCGCGCGCTGGGAGTTACCTGACACGGGCAACGACCCCCGCCCAGCCAGGTATGCGTTATGACTTTACCCCAATTAGCCAGGTTGGCACCTTAGGTAGCAGTCGGGTATTTGACTGTATGCCTACTGGCAACTTTCCAACGACGGTGCTTTATGAGATTACCTCGAACTCTTCCGTTTACTACACCGTTGATCCAGTAGAGGTCATCCGGGCTACGGCCGACGGATTGGCAGTGCGAAATATTGGGCGTACCTGCGTCAGCCTACCAGGCGATGCACCTGTAACTACCCGCATTATCGATCTGCCCTCAGAGATTAAGGGCTTGTCACCAAAACGCTAGCGAAGCCAATAAGCAACCCATCGCGATGTCTCGTGGCTTCGCGGTCCATTATCCGTTCGTACGCTTTTGCCCACAACTCTCCAAGCTTTTCATTGCCCCGTATAGTCGGATGTACACCGTCAACCAGCTGGTACGGATGAGCTTTAAAATACGAAAATGCGTCAATATCACCCTGTGCAACACCCCGCTCCCGCACCACGACATCAAGCTGTTTGCTGTACAGTTTCAATCTGGTGACCGAAGCATCATTCCAAGCCTGATGAGAGCCGGGCACGACATACGGCGGGTAGTTTATAATCACCAGACGCACAACGCCCGAATCCAACAAAGCCTTTATAATTCTCTCCATATTGTTCCTGTATATTGCTGGCGAGATGGCTTTATCGGCGCGTGCATCGTTGGTGCCAAGCATAATCGACACCGTATGTACATTTTGCGCCTTGAAAACCGCCAGAGTATCATCAAAAAGAGGACGTCCGGGGAGCCAATCTGCAGTTGTCGATCCGCTCTTACCCCTATTTATCGCCAAGATATCTTTTAACAAAGCCTGTTCCGCTTCAACAGCCCCAGTTTGTCGTGACAGACTGTGCGTTATGGAATCGCCGATGAATCCTATTTTTGTTTTTTCGCGCCATATCGGCGGCTCGCTAATCGTTCTCAGTGAAAACGAAGCCAACACAACAATACCCACTAAAAGAAGGGTTGACCATTTTAACTGGCTAGGACGAACAGATCTCATGTCAGTTCATTATTAAACCATATTGCCTTAACTTTAGCTATGTCTATGCGTCACATACGGAATGCACATATTCACAGCTTTCTCGCTAAAGATAGTCCGCAATCAAGGCCGTCTTGCTTTTTACCAGCTCTGCGGGCGTTCCCTCAAACATGATCTTGCCGCCTTTATCGCCGCCATCCGGCCCAAGGTCGATAATCCAGTCAGCCCGGCGAATCACATCGATGTTGTGCTCGATCGTAATGACCGTATTGCCATCATCCACCAGCCGATCAATGAGCTTGTTGAGGCGGACTGTGTCTGAAACATGAAGACCCGTCGTCGGCTCATCGAGCACGTATATGCTGCCCTTTTTGTGCAGTTCGCTCGCCAGTTTAATGCGCTGGCATTCACCGCCAGACAGCGTACTGAGCGGCTGACCGAGCGTCAGGTACTCTAGGCCAACATCATTGAGTGCCTGCAGCTGTGCGGCAATTTCAGGTAAGTCGAAGAAAGCCTTGGCTTCGCTCATAGTCAGCTCCAACACTTCGGTAATCGACTTGCCATTATATTTATACGCCAGTACTTCGTCTTTGAACCGCTTGCCGCCACAAACGTCACAAGGCGTTTTAGCATCATCCAGAAAACCAAGGTTCTGTGTCAGGAATCCGGCACCCTTACAGTTATCGCAGGCACCCTTTGAATTAAAGCTAAACAGTCCAGCATCTACCTTATTAGCTTTGGCGAAAGCCTTGCGAATGACATCCATCAGGCCAATGTAGGTCGCTGGGTTGGACCTACTTGATGCGCCGACCGCCGACTGGTCCACGACAATGGCATCGGGGTGCTGTTTAAGGAATACTTGGTGAATCAGCGAGCTCTTGCCCGACCCAGCAACACCGGTAACGACAGTAAAAACACCAGTTGGAACATCGACACTGACGTGCTGCAGGTTGTTCACATGAGCATCCGTGACAGACAGCCTGCCAGTCGCTTGGCGAAATTCTGTTTTTATTGGCGTTTGATCTTTTAGATGACGGCCAGTAAGCGTCTCGGACTTCAATAGGCCTTCGTAAGTACCCTCGTACATAACACGCCCACCATTGGCGCCGGCATTCGGACCAACGTCGACAATATGATCAGCCACTTTAATGACATCCGGGTCGTGTTCAACCACGATAACCGTATTGCCTTGGTCGCGGAGCTTGCGAAGCAGTTCGTTCAAACGGTGCACATCACGCGGGTGTAGCCCGACACTTGGCTCATCAAAGATATACATCACGTCGACCAGGCTGCCATTTAGATGTTTTACCATCTTAACGCGCTGCGACTCGCCACCAGATAGTGTATCGGTCATTCGGTCAAGGCTGAGGTAACTCAAGCCTATTTCCACGAGGTTCGTCAGGCGCTCCAATACTGTCTTAATAAGCGCGTGGCTCTCCTGGCTGTCCAGATTTTTAATAACCTCGTAGAGTTTGTCGACCTGCATGGCGCTAAGATCAGCAATATTATAACCTTGGATTTTACAGGCCAGCGCCTCTTGGTTCAACCGGGCACCGTGGCACTCCTCACAGGGTCCCATAGTAATAAAAGGACCGACGAGTTTTTGCGTACGCTCTGACATATTTTTAACGTCGTTTAAGATGTATTTGCGGACAAACTTATCGACTATTCCCTCAAACTTGAGGCTGACACCCTCCATCGCATCAGTCTTCACAGGCTTGGAATGATAGAGGTCGTCCAGCTCTTTTTCGCTGTAGTCCTTTAGCTTTTTGTCATTATCAAATAGCTTCGAGGCCTTAACTATTTTAATGCTCCATCCGTCAGTGCCATAGTCAGGCAACGTAATAGCGCCTTCGTTGATCGACTTGTTCATGTCGAACGCCGCGTCCATGTCGAGGCTGAGCTTCTGGCCTATGCCGTTACAGTTGGGGCACATGCCGGCCGGATCATTAAACGAGAACTTGTTGGCATATCCCACATACGGCTCGCCAAACCTGGAGAACATCAAGCGTAGCGCCGTTGCAATGTCGGTAACCGTGCCGACTGTTGAGTGGGAGCCACCGCCTAGCGGCTTTTGATCAACAATAACCGCCATGCTGAGATTCTTGATCTCATCGGCCTCGGGCTGGCTAATACGCGGCAAAAAGTTTCGTACGAACATGCTGAAATTCTCATTGAGCAAGCGCTGCGACTCGGCAGCAATAGTATCAATCT
>CAMLKC010000002.1 GCA_946480595.1 uncultured Candidatus Saccharibacteria bacterium | reverse complement strand
CTTCCGATCTGGAAGTTGAACGAATTCAGCCTCAGGAGTTACCTGCACTTCGGGAGTCATTTCAGTCTGCTTTCTGTAAGATTATTCTTTGCTGGCACCACTATAACTTTAGCGCTGCCCCAGCGTCAACCGGCAACAAAAAGAGCCGCGCAGTGCGGCTCTTTTTAGTAGATCAAACAATCTATTCGTTAACGCCAAGTTCGATACGGCGGAACTGGCGAACAATAACGTTCTCACCAAGTTTCGCGATGTTTTCCTTAACGTAATCAGCAACAGTCTTCTTGTCATCAAGGATAAACGCCTGGGTCATAAGCACCTGCTCTGCAAAGTGCTTCTTTACCTGGCCTTCGACGATTTTTTCAGCCATTTCAGCTGGCTTGCCTTCGTTCTTGATGCGTTCCATGGCCTCAGCCTTGAACTGGTCGATAGCTTCAGCTGGGATATCAGCTTCGGTAACGTACTTCGGGCTCATAGCAGCGATCTGCATAGCGATTTCGTGAGCAACCTTTTTGAAGTCGTCCAGACGGGCAACGAAGTCGGTCTCACAGTTTACCTCGACGATAACGCCGATACGGCCACCGTGGACATAGCTATCGATGATACCTTCGCGGGCTTCGCGGTCACCTTTTTTCTCTGCGCGGGTCAGGCCCTTTTTGCGCATAGCTTCAAGTGCTTTGTCAAAGTCGCCGTCGGCTTCGACAAGCGCCAACTTGGCGTCGGTCAGGCCAACGCCGGTGAGTTCTTTCAGTTTCTTGATGTCTTCGATTGAAACAGCCATCCTCTATTTCTCCTCTTGTTTAACGGTTCCTGCGCCTTCAGTAACAGCAGCTGCAAAGTAGTCGAGCAGCAGCTGAAGGCCCTTGATCGCGTCGTCGTTACCTGGAACAACGTAATCGATAGGTGTTGGGTCAGCGTTCGTGTCAACGACACCAACAACTGGAATACCAAGCGTCCTAGCTTCTTTGATAGCGTTGGCGTCAGTGATAACATCGACAACAACAATAGCGCTTGGGCGGCCATTCAGGTCTTTGATACCACCATACTTAGCGTTCAGTTCGTCGATCTCTTCCTGGAAACGCTGTACTTCAAGCTTGTTGTAGCGCTTATCAAGATCACCTGAAGCCATGCGGCGTTCGAGGTCTTTGAGCTTCTTGATCTGCTGCGAAACGGTATTAACGTTGGTTAGCATACCGCCGATCCAGCGCTCAGTCACGTATGGCTGACCAGCTTTTTCAGCGGCAGCCTTTACGATGTCCTTAGCCTGCTTTTTCGTACCGACAAACAGTACTTGCTTGCCTGCTGCAGCCTTAGTCAGAAAAGGCAGTGCCTTGTCGAGGGCTTCGACGGTCTTGGTCAGGTCAATAATGTGACTGTCCTGGCGCTTAGAGTGAATGTACTGGGCCATTTTAGGGTGCCAGCGGCTCGTTTTGTGTCCAAAGTGAACACCAGCTTCGAGCAGAGCTTTAATATCGACATCAACTGCCATAATTTGAACTCCTTGTTCCTCACCCGCGTCCCTGAAGGTTCAGGAGTCTGACGCGGATTGTGTCATTAAAAATTGTTACCTGCCTAGTATACCCCATACGCCACCAGAGGTCAACGCCCTCTAGCGCAAAACGGCATTTAACCATATACTTATACGTATTATGAAAGATACTTTTCGCACTATCGCAGCCCGCATCTCGGTTTGGACCGGCAGCGCCACCGTTTTTTTGGGCGCTGTTCTCGTTATTGCCATTTGGGGCTTCTCAGGCCCAGCATTCCGCTACTCCGACACCTGGCAGTTGGTTATTAATACCGGCACCACCATTATCACTTTCCTTATGGTCTTCCTGATCCAAAACACCCAGAACCGGGACGGTAAGGCGGTACAAATCAAGCTAGACGAGCTTATCCGCGCGACCAAAGGCGCCCGCAACTCCTACGTCGGCCTCGAAGACCTGAGCGACGCCGATCTTGACGAACTCGATAGAGAGTTCAAGCAACTCACCCAAAACCCCAGCACTATTCACGCCATGAAGCGCCTGCACGAAAAAATCGCCAGCGAACACGCTCGTCGGCGCGGCGTCCTGGGCATTCTTCATCGCAGCAGCACTGATGCAAGTGACTTAGCAAATAAAAAATAGATCACATCCCTTCTTTTATTGCAATGATTTGGCGTATTGTACGCCATTTTATTTAAGAGTACACTGAAAAGCATAAGCGTAATATTTAAAAGTGAGGTTTCATGGCTAAAAATATAGAAAGAAAAGCAATCGACAAGGTGTTCGTTATGCTCGGAACGGCAGCGACTATTCTCCTGCTGGTTGCCAGTGCAATGGCTTTTTGGGGCTATCGCTTCGCTACCGACCAGGTGCGCGACCAACTCTCGGAACAGAAAATTTTCTTCCCGGAAAAAGGCAGCCCAGCACTTGATCCCGAGGAGTTCCCCGACCTGCAGCAGTATGCAGGAAAACAAGTTAATGATGGCCCGACAGCCAAAGCGTACGCCGACGGTTTTATCAAACGTCATCTTGAAAAAGTCGCAGACGGCAAAGTTTATGCCGAGGTAAGCGCCGAGGCAATGAAAGATCCGACGAACGCCAAGCTGCAGAAGCAAAAAGCAACGCTTTTCCAAGGCGAAACCCTCCGCGGCCTTCTTCTGGGTACAGGGTATGCGTACTGGACATTTGGCATGATGGCACTCTATGCCTCTCTTGCAGCTCTTACCGGTGCGGCCGTCATGTTCGTTCTTGTACTCCTCGGAGTCCGTCACCTTCGACGACTTGCCTGATGGTAATTCTTCCACGGTATACGTAGCTTTGACTTCTCAAGAGAAATACGGTAAAATGGTACGGATATGAAAAGCAGTATACACCCAACTAACTACCGCCCGGTCGTATTTAGCGACGACGTGGCTGGGTTTGCCTTCCTTACACAAAGTACAGCGCAGACCAACGACACTATTAAATGGGAAGATGGCAACGAATACCCACTCGTGAAAGTCCACATCTCATCAGCTTCTCACCCGTTCTTTACCGGTGAAGAAAAGATCATCGACACCGAAGGCCGTGTCGACCGATTCAAGGCTAAGTTTGCCGCAGCTGAAGCTCGCAAAGAGCAGCTTGCCTCAAAGGCAAAGAAAGCCGCAGCTCAAAAAGCAAAAAAAGCTGACAAATAGCGCCCATAAAAAGAGACTGCTTTTCCCGCAGTCTCTTTTTTATATGCCATAATAGGAGTAATTATGCCAAAGATCAGTCTCAATATCGATGAACTACAAGCTGAAAAAGCCGCGCTCGGTAATTTTTTGGCGACTCCCAGCGCCTTTAGCGACCCAGACTTCAGTAAGAAGAACAAACGCTTCAGCGAGCTTGAGGCTATCCTTGAAAAAGCGGTGCTTCGTCAAACGCTTGAATCACAGTTACTTGAAGCGAAGCAGCTCATTGGCGGCGGTGACGAGCTGGCCGAACTGGCAAAAATGGAAGTGACCGATACCGAAGAAAAGCTAACAACCCTCGAAGAAGAACTGTTCGCGATGCTGGCACCAAAAGATCCGAATGACGAAAAGAACGTCATCGTCGAGATACGTGCCGGCGCCGGTGGCGACGAAGCCAGCCTGTTTGCTGCCGAGCTCTACCGCATGTACCTGCGCTACTGCGAGATGCACGGCCTAAAAACCGAACTTATGAATGAAAGCGCCAACGATACGGGCGGCTACAAAGAAGTTGTTTTCAAGGTAAGCGGCGATTCGCCTTATGCACAGCTAAAGTTCGAGTCCGGTGTGCACCGCGTGCAGCGCGTGCCGGCTACTGAAAGCCAAGGGCGCATCCACACTAGCACTGTTACTGTTGCCGTGCTGCCCGAGGCCGAAGAAACCGATATCGAGATCAACCCGAACGACCTTCGCATCGATATTTTCCGCGCCAGCGGCCACGGCGGCCAGAGCGTCAACACAACCGACTCGGCTGTGCGTATTACTCACCTACCCTCCGGTATGGTCGTGACAAACCAGGATGAAAAATCCCAAATCAAGAACAAGGATAAAGCCATGAGCGTCCTGCGCTCCCGCTTGCTGCAGCAAAAAGTCGAGGCCGAGCAGTCCAAGCTGGCCGCCGAACGCCGCAGCTTGATTGGTTCTGGTGACCGCAGTGAAAAAATCCGCACCTACAACTTCCCGCAAGACCGTATTACCGACCACCGCATCGGCTACAGCCGCTCCAACATGCCAAAGATGCTCGACGGCAACTTCGACGACGTTGTATTAGAACTCCAAAAAGCCGAGCGCAGCCTGCAGGCCCACGAAGCCGAACAAAAAAGCCAGGGGAATTAACATGGACCAAGAAGTGATCACTAGCATTCACAACCCACGCGTCAAAGCGCTAGCCAAGCTGAAAAAACGCTCCGAGCGCGACGCGCAGGGCATCTTTTTAATTGAGGGCTACCGCCCTATCACCCGTGCACTGGCGGCTGGCTTTACCTTTACCGAACTGTACTACTGCCCGGAGTGGTTCTTGGGCGAAAACGAACAAAAAGTTCTGGAGACGGCGCAAAAAGCCGGCGCCGAACTCATTCGCATTGGTAAAGAAGCCTTTGTAAAAATTGCCTACCGCGAACGGCCTGAAGGCCTGCTTGCCATCGGCAAACAGTGGCGCACCAAACTCACCGACCTCAAACTTTCCGACAATCCATTTGTTATCGTAGTTGAGGCAATCGAAAAGCCAGGCAACCTGGGAACGATCTTACGCTCTGCCGACGCCACGGGCGCCGAAGCTGTAATCGTCTGCGACGCCGTGACTGACCTCTTTAACCCAAACGTCGTGCGTGCCTCGACTGGCGTCATGTTTACCACGCCGACCGTCATTACCGACAGCAAAAGCACTATCGAATTCCTACGTGAACGCGGTATAAAATCGCTCGCCGCGACACCTGCGGCTAAAGAGCTCTACACCGATGTCGACCTCACCCAACCCGTAGCAATCGTCATGGGTAGCGAACAGTTTGGCTTGACTGACACGTGGCTTGAGAGCTGCGACTTACCCGTCCGCCTGCCAATGGCCGGGATTGCCGACTCGCTTAACGTCAGTGCCGCTACTGTTGCAATCGCCTACGAAGTTGTCCGCCAACGGGAGAAATAGTATGACAATCAGTGAATGGATATACCAAACGACCGCAGCTCTTAAATCGGCCGGTATTGCCTCGGCGCGACTCGACGCCGAGATTATACTCGCCCACACTCTAAAAAAACAGCGCACCTACCTACATGCACACGGCGAAGAAATATTGTCGCGGCGCACCCTCGACATTGCCGATGCCCGCGCTGCACTGCGCCATGACCGCACACCCATCGCCTACATCATAGGGCACAAAGAATTCTATGGCCGCTTATTCAAGGTGAGTCCTGCAACACTTATTCCTCGTCCCGAATCCGAGACGATTATTACGCTTCTAAAAGAGCTCCTTCCAAACAGTCACTCCCTTCTTAAAGAAGCACCGAAACAGCTCGTCGATGTCGGCACGGGTAGCGGCTGTCTTGGTATTACCGCAAAACTTGAGATGCCGGAGCTGAATGTCACACTCCTCGATATCAGCAATCATGCGCTCAATGTCGCCGAGAAAAATGCACGCAGCCTCAAGGCAGAGGTTACCATTCAAAAAAGCAACCTGCTTGGCGATTACCCTTTCAGACCAGATATCATCCTCGCTAATCTTCCCTATGTCGACCTCGAGTGGGAACGCTCGCCAGAAACAGAATTCGAGCCCAAAGAGGCGCTGTTTGCCCACGACCACGGCCTGTACTTAATAAAGAACCTGTTAGAAGAGGCTGGCGCACGCACGGCTTCTGGCTGTCTCGTGTTCCTAGAGGCTGACCCACGGCAGCATAAAGCTATCGTGACTGACGGTAAAAATCACGGCTTCCTGCTGCGCGAAAACCGTGATTTTATTATTGTGCTCGAAAAGCTTTAACGTTACTTGGTGTATTCGGAAAGCGTCGGCTTAAGTGTCATTGACTTGCCGTTTCGCAAGACCGTCAGCTCTACTGTCTCGCCTGGCGCATACTCGGCAATCAAGCTGGAAACGTCACCCTTGTCACCTACATCAATGCCACCAACTTTAGTAATGATGTCCTTGTCTTTTACTCCGGCTTTATCGGCTGGGCTGCCACTTACGACTGAAGTTTTGTCGCCTGCAGTGTACACGTAGGCGCCCTTTTTCACTGACAGCTTGTAATGCTTGGCAACGTCAGCAGTAATCGTGATGTAGTTAACCCCTAGAAACGCCCGGTGGACACCTTTGCCAGCAAGCACGCCTTTCATTGCCCCTTTGGTAGCGTTAATCGGAATCGAAAAACCAATCCCCTGCGCATCTTGAATAATCGCCGTATTAATACCAATCACCTGACCGGCAAGGTTAAGCAGCGGACCGCCCGAGTTGCCCGGGTTAATGGCAGCGTCTGTCTGAATGAGGTCTGTCAGATTCTCGACATTATCACCCGACTGCGCCGAAATTGGCCGGCCAGTGCCCGAGATAATACCACTCGTTACAGTGTTTTGGTATTGCCCCAGAGAGTTACCAATAGCCACGACTTTTTGCCCGACACGAATCGACGAAGAATCGCCCAGTTCGGCCGCCGCGAGATTGTCTACGTTGGGGATTTTAAGGAACGCAACGTCGTTGAGCGGATCACTACCGAGCACCTTTACGTCGTCGTAGGTTGTTCCATCTGAAAGCACCACCTGTGCCTTGCTGGAACCGTCGATAACATGCTTATTGGTTAAAACATAGCCGTCTTTGCTGACAATGATTCCCGTTCCGGCACTGTTCTCTTCCTGAGCGCCGTAGTAGGGTGAGACCGTGTGCGAGGTTGTTACGATAGATACCACACTCGGCGACACCTTTTCGACGACATTCGCAATGTCCGTTTCTTCCTGCGTGACGGGCTCGTTGCCATCGTTAGCAACCGGTTGATGACGGGATACGTCATTGTTTTGCGTCAGAATATCATATAGTTTTGCGCCCCCAATTCCTGCTATAAAACAGATTGCGATAATGGCAGCAACGACGCCGATAAGGACGCCTCGCGGTGACCGCTGACGCTCGACCGCTACCGCCTCAGTCGGACGTACAGCTGAGTCTGTCTTAGATACAACTTCGGTTTCTTGTTTTTCGTTCTCTTTCATCTTCTTCAGCCTACCCCCCAAAACTGAAACCGGGCTTAAACGGCGCCGACTTTAACCGTATTGAAAAATAGCAAAAGCATAAGAATGACACTTACCGATAGCAGTGACGGCAAAATCATATCGTTCGAGTGAACAGATCCGTGTTTTTCGTAGCTGGCATACGCTCGCTCAGCGACAAAACTAATAGCGAGTGCAATAAGTGCTCCCTGCGGCAGCTGAATGCTTCCGGCCCCCGGCAGCGAATACGCGAATGTCCAGTGGTACACCAGCCAGCCAAGTTCGGCAAATAATAGTCCCCACGTTAGGCTGTAGAAGGAAATATGCGCTTCTTCGTAGCTGCCCAGCACGTGACGCGCGGCACTGTAACCGATCACCCACATGAGCATAACAACGAGTGACGACGGCCAGCCATACGATACCGTCATAAGCGCGGTGACGCCAAGAAAAGTTGCAGTGCCCGCCTGGACAGCTATAAATGAGCGCTTAGAGCGGGGTTTAATAAAGAGCAGCCAAACAACGTATAGCAGTGCAATGATAATCTGTATCGCGAACACACCGCTCGCAGCATACAAAAGTACCACAACGCTAAGGCCAACAATAATGTCTACCAGGTTGGATTGTAAGTTGGCAAACCAATACCGCGGACGGACCGCAAGAATACGCCACTTACTGAGCAGCACCAGCAAAAAGGCAGCATACGGCGACTCAATCGCAAGCACTACCCCCAAGATCGCGGCGGCAAGCGCGACGTTCAGCGCAACGTAGAGGATCTCACTAAAAAGCGAGCGTTTATTCGGTAATCGTAACAGCTCCATACTTACGATCTATTATACATCATCTAATTTGAGTTCGAGGGGTCTTTGCCAAAGATAACGACAAAGTTAGTTCCGTCAGCAACAGAAACAGGTGCCGCTGTCGTCTTTACCTTCACCTTGAACATAGATTCGAGCTTTGACTTAGTCTTCGACATGCCCTTGCCAATCTGGTACACCTCAACGTCCGCATACGTTCCCGCAGGCGCCGTGTCGACACCTGAGACCGTAAAGCCCTGGCCTATCAGTTTGTCGGCCTGCGTCTGGGCGACGCCGGCTTTGCCCGAGCCATTTAGTACGACAACATTTGCGCCTTCGCGGGTGACTTCGTTGCTGCTGAGTACTTTGTCGATAAACGCACGGATGTCAGTGTAGTTGAACGCTCCAGCCGATGGAATCACAACACTTGCGCCACCGTAATTGCCCGACTCCACTACTGCTTTGTCGCCGTCGTTCAGGTCAATTCGGTTGATATCCTTGGAATCGATCTCGCTACCAAGCTTCATGAGTGTTCGGATTTCTTTGGTCTCAAAGTTGGTTCGGAGGTTATCACCCAGTGCGTCTAACAATCCTGTGACTTTGAGCGGGTTAGTAAACGTGCCAGAGCTTGCCGCCTTTTCTTTCAAGGCAACAATAATCTTTTGCTGGTTGATTTCGCGGTCAAAGTTAGAGCGGGCCAAACCATAGGTTGGCGCGGTATCACCCCTTGCCTGTGCCAAGAATAGCGCGTGAAGACCGTCAATGTGATGTACGCCCGGGCTGTACTTTACAAGATAACAGTCGTAGTTGCAGCGCCAGTCAAAGTTACGGTCCAGTACGCTTCCTGGCTGCACCCCATAAGGAACAGGACCATCACCCTGAATATCGACATCAACACCGCCGACAGCATCGACAGCCTGCTTGATAACCGTGTTGTTTACATGCACGGCATACTGGACATCCAGACCGAATATACCACCGACAAATTGTCGCGTTTTTGTCAGGCGCTCGTCTTCGGCACTTTTACTCTTCCAGTCAGTATTAACACAGTTGAAGTATTCGTTGATCTTGCCCTGGTAGCCGCTGTTACAGGCCATGCCGTACTCGACATACAGGTCGCGCGGAATACTGAACATATCTACCAGTTTTTTGTCTTGATCAATGCTCATGACCATCATAGAATCGGTAAGGTATGCGCCGCCGTGGCCAGGGTCGTCTTCGGACGTTCCAAGAATAAGAATGTTACTGCGGCCGTTAGCGTCTTTTTTAAGCGGCTGGCTCTGAATAATATCTAGAATGCCGCCCTTAAAGATATTTCCTCCAGCGTTAAGGATCTTGTATGCCATGAAACCAGCAAGGCCAAGGACCAAAACAAGAAAACCAATGATAGACCATTTGATGATCCGTTTTTTCTTACTGAGCGGTGCTTTCTTTCGCCCTTTTTTGCCACCCTTTTTAGGCTCGTCAATATCGATTCCCTTAAGCGAGCTGTCGATATCTTTTCGTGCAGTGCCGAGTTCTCCGCGCTGCATAACGCCAGACTGCGGCTGGACAGCTTTATCAACCTTCGTAAAACGCGAAGGGATTTCATCTGTATGCTCCCCGATACGCCGGTTTGGGCGGTCTGCACTGCCCGGTCGACGCGGAACAAATCCGTCGAGTGAATTTTTATTCTGTGCCATAAGTACTTCACTTACTATATACGATGAAGGGCGTTTTTTGAACCGAAAAATCATAACTGCTTTGCTTTTATGGGGCACTGAAAAGGTGTATAGTGGGACTAATGGAAGCAACGTACCTGAAGCGCCATCCGTTCCTTAAGGACATATTTGGCATACTACTATTCATTGTCTGCGTACTGGTTGGTACGCTTCTTATTAACTCATTCGTCTTCCGAAGTTTCAACGTACTTGGCCCGAGCATGGAAACGACTCTTTATACCGGTGACCGGCTCATCGTCAATCGCCTGCCCGTGACTTGGGCGCAGTTACAGAACAAGCAGTATGTCCCAAAGCGCGGACAGATTATCGTGTTTAAAAACCCGATGTATCACCCTGGATCGGGCGATGAGTTTATCGTAAAGCGCGTCATTGCCTTTGCAGGTGAGCGTGTCGTGGTAAAAGACGGTGTTTTGACCGTTTATAACGGTGCGCACCCCGAGGGCTTCCAACCCGACAAAGCCCAAGCCGGCGACCCCGGGAGCCAGCCTGGCAGCCCTACGAGCGGGAGTGTTGATACCACCGTCACAGAAGACACCCTGTTTGTTTCAGGTGACCACCGCGAGGGTGACTTTTCTTATGACTCACGCAGTGGCCTTGGTTTGATACCACTTTATGACGTTGTTGGCCCCGTAAATATGCGGATTTATCCGCTCAATAAAATACGATTCTACTAATCGTCAAGCATCTTTTTGATACGCTGAAAGTCGTCGTCGCTCTTAAAGCGAATAACAATCTGGCCGGCGCCTTTTGCATTCGTTTTCACGCTAACATCGGTAGCAAGACGCTTACCAAGGTGTTTCGTTTCTGTTTCATACGGTGATGCGACAACTTTTTTGCGTTCGTTTTCCACGGGTGATTTGGCGGCTTTTTTTAACTGAACAATAAACTGTTCAATCTTTCGCGCGCTCCATTCCTCTGCGAGAATACGAGGTAAAATATCGTTAATTACTTTTTCATCAAGGTTCACTAAAGGGCGTGCCTGACCTTCACGAAGGCGTCCGTCAAGCAATGCTTCGCGCACAGAGTCAGGCAGCCGCAAAAGACGCAGCGTATTGCTAATCGTACTAACTGACTTACCGCCGACACGCTGACCAATTTCATCTAACGTGAGACTGAATTGGTCACGCAGCTTAAGATACGCCGTAGCTGTTTCGAGTGGGTTGAGATCACGGCGCTGCAGGTTTTCGATAAGTGACAGCTCTAGCTTGTGCTGATCGGAGAGCGTCCGGACAAGCGCAGGGACTTTATCCAACTCCGCTCTTTTTGCCGCACGATAACGGCGCTCACCGGCAACAATCTGGTAGCCGCCCCCTTTTTGAGGCGTAACGACGATAGGCTGAAGAATGCCATGTTCGGCAATGGACGCGGTCAGTTCTTCAAGCGCAGTTTCATCGAACGAACGGCGAGGTTGGTCGGGGTCGGCAAAAACTTCGCTCAGCTTAATGTGGCGTAGCTCGCTCACGCGGTCGTCCTGTGCGGCAGTCGGATCGAACGACTCATCAAGAAGTTCCGATGGAATCAACGAGTCAAATCCTCGCCCGAGTCCTTTTTTTACGCCCATACCCCTCCTAGCTCCTTAGCCTGCTCGTTGCAATAATTCTTTTGTGACAGCTTTGTAGGCCCGTGCACCCTTAGAAAACCTGTCGTAAGCGCCTACCGGCAGGCCATGGCTTGGCGCTTCTGCCAGGCGGATATTGCGCGGAATCGTCGTTTTGAAGACCTTACCCGGAAAATGCTTTTTGATTTCTTCGTGCACCTGGCCCGAAAGCGTTGTTCGGCCATCCACCATCGTCGGCAGCACGCCGATAAGATCGAGTGTCGGGTTCATACTTTTTCGCACTAGTTTCATAGTTTCGAGGAGCTGACCCAGACCCTCAAGCGCGTAAAACTCCGCCTGAACCGGCAAAAGAACGTACTGTGCCGCAATAAGTCCGTTCACCGTTAGGAGGCTTAGTGACGGCGGGCTATCGATCAGAATAAAGTCATAGCTCTGCGGTAATGTTCCAATAGCATTTTTCAGACGGGTAAACCGGCGGTTCGCTTGGGCCAACTCTACCTCTGTATTTGCCAAGTGCGGCGTTGCCGGAGCGACAAACAGGTTTGCGTGCTCGGTCGGCAGAATAACGTCGACAAGCTGCTTGTTCTCTAAAATAACATCGCTCATCGTTGCTTCGAGTGTCTGCTTGTCGATGCCGAGGCCACTCGTGGCATTACCCTGAGGATCGAAATCAATCAGCAGTGTCTTTTTACCCTGCTTTGCCAAATAGTAGGCAATATTGACCGCACTGGTCGTCTTGCCTACACCACCTTTTTGATTGGTAACCGAAATGACTGTCGCCACTGTTTATTATTCCCTTTTCTTTCCCCTATTGTAGCATCCGGCCCCTAAAACCGCTACCATTATAGTAAAATGACCCGCTGTTAAGACGGGTCATCTTCACTAATGACACCACCACTCTGGTGTTGCCATAAATGGAAGTACCGTCCTTTTTGCTTCAAAAGCTGTCGGTGCGTTCCCTGCTCTATAATCCGGCCTTCGTCCATAACCACGATCCGGTCCATGTGGCGAAGCGTTGAAAGCCGGTGAGCAATGGCGATGACTGTCCGGTCATGCCAGAGATTTTCAAGCGCCTCCTGCACCAATACCTCAGACTCGCTGTCGAGCGCACTGGTCGCTTCATCCAATATAAGCAGCGGCTTGTCGTCGAGGAATGCCCGGGCGATAGCCACACGTTGGCGCTGTCCCATCGACAGCTTAATGCCACGCTCGCCCACCAACGCATCGTAGCCATCGGCCGTCTGCGTAATAAACTCGTGAGCGTGCGCGCGTTTCGCCGCCAGTTCAATCTCTTCTTGGGTTACCTCGGCATCCGAGCCGTAAGCAATGTTTTCGCGAATTGAACGGTGAAATAGCGGTGTGTCCTGCGGCACATAGGCAATCAGGTCAACGAGCCGACGATTATCTATCGTTTTACCGTCAAGTTCTACCATACGGCGCGGCAGCTCGTAGTACCCAAGTAGCAGTTTGATTAGTGTTGTCTTGCCGCTACCGCTCGTCCCGACGATACCCACCTTTTCGTTCTTTTTGATTGTCAGGTTGATAGCGTCAAGCACCTTGCGATCGCTTTTGTCAGGGTACGCGAAGTCCATCCCGTTAAAACTAAGTGTCTCCGTAAACTTGGGCGCACCGTTCTGCTTCAAATAATGCGATCCGGCCAGATGCTCGCTGACTACATTTCGGTCGTCGAACAAATAGTTATAAGCTTCCTCGATACGGCCAAGCTTTATATTAAACTGCGACACGTTCCAGATGACCATCCAGATGTAGTCCGAGAAAATGAGCAGCGTCGAGATGAACGTTGTCATCTGCGCCACGCTCAGCTGCCCGTGCAAAAACAGGTACACGTTGAGTAGGATAGTTACCGGCCAGATTACCCAACGCACCACAATACTCATCGATCCCCAAAATACGACACTCCATAAGAACGCCCTGTTGGAGGCTTTAATGACATCCTTACGTTTACGAGTAATGGTCTCGAACTCGGCCCGCTCCCGACGGAACGCCTTGACGCTAACGAAGTTACTAATAACGTCGATGGAATAGCCTTCGAGGCTAGCTCCCAGGTTAGTCTGCTCCCTTTCCGTCGATACTGTCCGGCCCACCAGCTTCTTGCCGACGATGAACATGATAGCAATCGATACGACAAACACGATACCCGTTGGAATGTTAACAGTAAACATAATAACGGCAATAATAGGCAGTTTCACCAGCAGATCGGCGTACGAATAGCAGATCTCAGCGACGAAATCGCGGAATTCGCGCCCTATCGTTGCCACGTAACTGCTTATCTTACCCGTGGATTTATCGATAAAGTACGGATACGGCTTGCTCATGACCGCCTGGAAAACGATGTTTTCAAACTCGTGCCTCTTACCGTTGATCCACCTCCGATACAGTAACTCGGCGCTGCGCCAGACGAGATCGTGAACCACGCTGATGGCAATCAATATGCCGACCAGCCAGTATATCCGGTCTTGGTCGAGCGAGTGGGCGCTGATAGCTGCCACGAACTGACCGATAAACACCGGCAGCACAGCCAGCATGATATTCGATATAGTAAAAAGCCCAAAAACCGCAAAAAAGCGGCCTTTGAACGTTGTGATGAATTTTATGTAAGCGCGCAGCGATGCATAGCGCTTTTTCGAAACGTTGGTTTTCATAGTTTTCTCTAGTTAGGTTTATTGCGGGTTGCCATAGTACCTAACCGAGAAACTACGAGGTTCTATTTGATAGAAACGATTTCGATCTTCGAGTACTTTTGGCGGTGTCCCATTTCTTTGTGAACACGTTTTTTCGCCTTGTAGCGGATAGCGCGGACTTTTTCGCCCTTTACCAGGTCTTCTACAACCTTGGCGGTAATTTTCACACCTTTTACCGTTGGTGTGCCGACGGTTGTTTTATCGCCGTCAATTACCAACAGTGCATCAAGCGTGAGCTCTTTTGTGCCTTCCTGGAGGAGGTCCACCAGTAGGGTCTCTTTTTCGGCAACAACGAATTGTTTGCCACCGATCTTAACGACTGCTTTCATTATGATATCCTTTAGGGTTATTAATCAATCTCACCTATTGTAACAGATGAGCCACCGATAAGCAATACTAGTGCGCCTGGTGAGTGGCAGCATAGACCACATTATTGGCATGCAGCCATCCGCCTTCGCTTCCACCGTCCAGGTACTGACCCTTCGCCGGTGTAACGACGACACTGCCGCCATTCAAAACATACTGGTTAATCGGCTCGGTAATGTAATACTCCCCCGTTAAAGCCAAGTCGGCATAGCGGGCAATCTCCGAGAGGAGCTCATGGTTAAACACGTATTTACTGATGTTAATGAGCGTGCTGGGCGCCTCTTCAGGGGTCGGTTTTTCGACAATCCGCACAAATTCGCTCCGCTCGTTCATGTCGATCACGCCGTAACGGCTTACCGCCTCGCGTGGCACACTGGCGCCAAGCATGGCGTTGCCGCCTTCTGGCGTCGCATCAAGCAGCCGGCGTACTTCACTGCTACCGTCGGCGTTAAAGATGAAATCGTCGCCCATCAGCAGCACCGCGGATTCGCCTTGTTGAAGGTATGGCAGCACCAGACTGACCGGGATAGCCGTGCCGTACTTACCATTCGTATCCTGAGTAATAAAATGAAACTGCACATCTGCTGGTGGTCGCACCAATGACAGCTTGTCTTCTTTATTATTGCCGATAAGGTACGTGTCGAGCAGGCCGTTCTCGCCGTAATACGCCTGAATCTGTGTCATCCAATCGCTTACGACAAAATAGATGTCGGTAATACCCGCAGCTATGCAATCTTGGACAACATAATCAACAATCGGACGGTTGCCGATTGGTAGCATGCACTTTTCAATCGATTTCGTAATTGGCAGCCGGCGTGTCCCCCACCCGGCAACAGGAATAATCGCTTTCGTAATATTCATTACTCTAGGATACTAGATTTGTCCGCCGCCGTACAAACTTATAATTACAACAGCAAGTGAAATCAGCCCAACTGCCTTATATGCCCCGTGGTGACGGTAATGCGTCTGGCGGAGTTTCTTGGGTAGCCTCTGCCGGTATAAATGCGCTACTCCGGCAACAATCGAGGCAATAGTCAGAATAATAAGGCCCAAGAGCGCTGCAGGCGTAAATGATTCGGCAGCCATAACAATACGGGTCCAAAGGTCTATTGTGTGGGCCGTCGGTGCAGCTGTCGGCGTCGTCGTTGCCCCGAGTGTTGCCGTTGCTGCTGTTGCCTCTACTGGCTTACCGTATAGCGCAACCACCAGAACTTGCGGTTGACCTTTGTACGTGCCGTCTACTACGGCCAGCCCTAGCTGCGTATAGTGCTCATTAAGGATATTCGCTTCGTGCTCAGGAGAGGCCATCCACGCCGCCATCACCGCTGAGGCGGAGCCAAAGTTTCGTGCCAGGTTTTCGCCGGCGTAATCATAGTCATACCCAACCGTACCGAACCAATGCCACGGTGTCGTGCCATTCGGTGCGGTATGCGCCCAGTACTGCTGTTCAAACATATCCTGAGCCTTCAAGAACGCTGCTTTTGACAGTTTAGTATCGAGCGTCAATGGTTTCAAATTATTTTTTGCACGGGCAGCATTCGTGTCAACTAGTAGGTCGCTTGCCGCAATCGGCTGGGTCGCCCCAAGCACATTGCCACGCCCTAGTAAGCTATGGCCAAGTTGCAAGACAATGACCAAAGCAACAACGATAGCTAGGCCATGCGCACGGATAAGATGCGGCCGGTATTGATTGGCATTATGAGGTACGAACGTCAGTTTAACATGACGGCGAAGCTGTTTGCGGACTCTGGCGGCAGTTTTGATTTTTGCTTTCACACGTGCTTACAGTATAAGCATTAGCGACAAAAAAAGCGAGAAAATGTGTATATGAGGTGTAACTAGGCCGGCAATACGTCGTCTTCACGGCGTAGCCAAGCAGCTAGGCGCCATACAATCGCAGAGAGTGCAGCGAGGATCAGCAACCACCAGTACCATACGATACCGAACAGCTTCCAACCATTTTCCGTTGGTGCAATCGCAGCCAGCTTGTCGGCAGCGCCCTTTACGGCGCTATCCTTTTCAGTCTGTGTACCTAGGACATCTTGATCGCTGCCATTCTGGGTGTTAGCAGCAGGAATCGCTGCAACGACTGTCCCTGGAAGCGTAAGGGCTTGCGTCAGCTGACGGGTGATGTCTGAGGGAATACCAGCTCCCCGGCCTGGGAGGTATTGGCTAAAGCTTAATGCCAGCACAGATTGAGGTGACACCAGCTCGTCGCTCTTATTTCCAAAGATATCAGTTGCTTCGATCCGGAAGGTGTAGTCACCCATTGCAAAACCGGTCGGGAATTCGTACGACCAGTTGCCGTTCGAGTCGACAGTGTTCGTCACGTCTGCAATTTCAGTGTTGCCACTGTACAGCTTAAGCGAAGACAAATCAGATCCACCTGCCACCATTCCGCTGAACGTTACTGACGTGCTTGCCATAGGGTTAGCATTGTCTGCCTGCAGCGTCACAACTGGCGCGGTGTGATCAACAGTAAACTTCACGTACGCAGGTGCTGAGGTGTTGCCAAGGCCGTCTTTTGCCCAAAGGCGAACGTAGTAGTCGCCGCTTGGCAGGTTGCTAATGTCTATAGAGCCTAGCGTATCGTTTGTAACTTCATTGTGGCCGCCAATGATTGAATTTCCGAGCGTATTGTCTTTGTTGCTATCGAGCAGCTGGTAGCGGTATTCGCTAACGCCGCTTGGATCAGTGACCGTTCCTTTGAGTTCCAGCGTATTACCGCCGACTACCTGTCCAGCGAATGGGCTACTCAGCATGGTCGTAGGTGCCGAACGATCGACGGTAACGACTTTTTTTACTACAGATGAGGCATCTTTGTGACCTGCTTTGTCACGCGCTTCAAGGACGATCGTATAGTTCCCCTCAGGGACAGAAGCTGTGTTCCACAGCCAGCTAGTGACCGTCGTGCTATTGACTGTTTTTGGCCCCGCTACGACAGTGCCATTAGAGTTCTTCACGACGAAGTAATAATGGTCTGGGTTTGCGTCGTTCATCGAGCCAGATACTGTCACTGTACCCGTAACGAACGAAGCCGTCGGCGAATCGATTGATACGGTTGGAGCATTCGAGTCAATCGTCATATGCCAAATTGGACTCCAAGCGCTCTTGTTGCCTACCGAATCAGTTGCTCGTACTTGCCAGTACCAGACACCGTCGCCAGCACCAGATGAGTGAATCATAGGAGTTGAGAGAACACCGCTTTTCCAAAGAGAGGTTGTCAAAACACCGCCCGTTTCTGCCGGGTTTTGAGTTGACTGGTATTCGTAGGTGACGGGGCTGGCGTCAATTGAAGCGTTCCATGTAAAATCAAATTCGTTCGTCGGCTCAATAGTACCGTTTGGCTGACCGCCAGTTGGGACGGTTGGCGCGACAGTATCGACAGTCACCTTCCATAGCGGGCTCCATGCGGTCACGTTTCCGTCAGCGTCAATTGCCTTTACGCGCCACCAAAATGTCGTTCCATTAGCAACGTTGGCTGCTGATTTTTGCGTAGCAGTCGTCTCTTCATGCCAGCGAAGCTGCGTTGCGGCAGCGTTTTTATAACTTTCGTAAACGTACTTTACGGCACCGTCAACAGGCGACCACTGGTTCACGACCATCGCACCGCTAACGATATTGTTGTTTGTTGGCGAAACGAGCGCTGGGCCATTGGCCGGCTCGAAGTCATAGCGATCTTGGTTGATCGTGAAGTCATCAACACTTCCTGTAAATGAGCTCCAGCTACTTCCAGCCTTGAAGCCAATACCTGCGTCACCGCTATTAACACCAATATTCGCAAAATGCCCGGTCAACTGTGCGATCGTGCAAGGATTTGCCTGACCACAAAGTCCGTCAAACTTGTCTGCCTTAGAAAGCCACCACTTGCCTGCTAGTGGGTTCCATGTTTGCCATTGACCATCGTGCACAGCACTGTTCATGTACGGCTCATAAACAAGCCTTCCTTGCCAAGAGGTATTACCGTCAGTCGTATCGCGATCAATGTTGATTTGCATTGATGGAGCAATAAGGTTTGTGCCCGTTGTGATGTTCGTCTTGTAGCTAAGCGCAGTTAGGTCAGCCAGTTTTGTACCGCCATACCCCGCCTTAAAGAGCATGTATCCCTGCGATGCATTATTTACCTTAAGCTGTGCGCTACCATCGCCAAGCGGAGCGTTAGAGGGAGTTGCTGAAAAGCTAAGCGATCCACCATTTCCATTGTCGTCAACAGCAGACCACCCATTCATAGCGCCCGGCCGGACAACGGTTGTCGTGGGACTAATCGCGTTAGCAGTCGCGATTTGCATAAGGTTAGTCATAGGCTGCGCGACTAATACGAACGCAGCGATGCTAATTGATATTACTCGTACCTTGCGTGACGGCGTTTGCCGGATCCGTAATCCCATGTTGTCCCTCGTACTCCTCTACACTCCACATGTAGTGTTACTTTGGGGTAGATTATATCACATGACCCTATTCAGCGCCAGAGCGATCTCTCGACTGAATCTCGTCGATTCGCGCGTGATTCAGGCCATAAAAGTGAGCAATTTCATGCCAGAGGGTTCGTTTGATCTGCTCGAACAGCTCAGCCTCATTTTGGACCGTGGCTAAAATTTGGTTTTTAAACAAGGTGATTTTGTCGGGTAGGACAAACGTATAGCCATTGCCTCGCTGAGTCAGCGGAATACCTTCATATAGGCCAAGCAGCAAGTGATGGTTGTCGAGCTTCATCTTTATTTTCTGTTCTTCGTTCGGCTCATCGGCATATACGATAGCAACGTTGTCGAGCCCTTCAATATATTTTTGCGGGAGCTCATCCATAGCACGCGTAATGAGCTGGTCGAATTCTTCATCAGATAGATAATGCATTGTTATTTTAGTTTACTATAAAAAGTATAGTAATACTATTCGTCTTCCGTAAACTTAAACCATTCGGGGTCTTTTTCGATATCCGACTCGACGGACTGCCAATAATTCGACAGCTTCCCTTCGTCGACAAACTCTTCAAGCGTAATAGTGTCCGGCTCGGATTGCTCCTGGGCAATCTCTTCACGGAGTCCGCCGCCAAGCGGATCTATTTGCTTGAATGAAATATGGTGGGTAAAAAGTGACATGTTGGTATTTTTTATGTTTGATTGGTAACGTTACCATTTAAGCATAAATATTATAAAATGTCAACTCCCTCACCCTTTCGGTTCATGGTATTCTTAATTTATGAATAAACAAATTGCACGTATCGGAACCGGGCTGATCATCCTCGCCATTGGCGTTGGCACCCTGCTTGGTTCGCTCAATATTATCAACTTTTCCGCGAATGTCCTCGATTGGTGGCCGCTTTTGGTTATCGCTACGGGCCTGATGATTCTTCTCGCTAACCCCCGTCAATTCGTATGGCCGCTTATTATCATTGGCGCTGGCGTTTTGCTGCAGCTGCGCGAACTGGATATCGTCAACTTTAACGTCTGGCGCGTATTCTGGCCTATTCTTATTATCGCTTTCGGCCTGTCGGTTATCTTTAATCGTACCCACAGTCACAAAAACGTCACAAAGAAAGAGCTCGACGAGCAAACGGCAGTGTTTGCCGGCAGCAAAATTAAGAACGAATCAAAAGATTACAAGGGCGGCAACCTGACGGCTATTTTTGGCGGTGTCGAACTTGACCTGCGCGAGGCAGATATCAAGACCGAGGCAACGGTTAATATCTCGGCTATTTTCGGTGGCGTAACACTACTTGTCCCGCTTGGCTGGACAGTTAAATCAAAAATCATGCCGATTGCCGGTGGCGTTGAAAACAAAACTGTGACTGTAAAAGACAAAAAGAACGGACCCGTTCTTTACCTTGCAGGCGACGTATTCTGTGGCGGCGTCGAAGTAAAGCACCAATAAATTAGGTCCTCACAAATAAAAATCGCCCCTAGGTGTACGGGGCGATTTTATATTAGGCGGCTATACCTTTTGGAGACTTACCTTCAACAGCATACCTTCGACTTTCACATCGGTGGAATAACCATATTCAGCTTCCGTCAAACCTTCGGCAAGTGTCTCGCTCGCGATCACTTCCTCGTACTCAACAATAGCTTTTTTGAGGTTGCTTTCGCCCGTGACAAGACTCAGTTTTATTCGGTCATCGACGTTAAGACCAGCCTGTTTTCGGGCGTTCTGCACGTGACGGACAACCTCACGCATCAAGCCTTCTCGTTTCAGTTCAGGAGTAAGGGCAAGCTCCAAGGCAAGCTCGTCACCCTCTTTCACCTCTTTGACGTTCAGTTCTTCCGTAAGAATATCTTTGAAATCCACGAACCGTCCGAGCGTCGGCACAGTAACGCTGGCCAGCGGCTGACGAACTTTCAGGCGTTCCTTCGCACGGATACTCAGCCCTTGGTTAACGTAGTCACGAACGGTCTCCATTTCACCGACTACCAGCTCGTTGACATGCCCTGCCTTTGGCCAGTCCAACAAGTGCACGCTCTCACCGCCGGTCAGTTTTTGGTACAGCTCTTCGGCGAGGAATGGCGTAAACGGTGCCATGATTTGGCTCAACTGCACTAGCACATAGTGCAATGTGCGGTAGGCGTTGTTCTTGTCGGTGTCGTCA
This sequence comes from uncultured Candidatus Saccharibacteria bacterium, assembly GCA_946480595.1. Next base: position 18,803 of record CAMLKC010000002.1, on the reverse strand, counting down.
CCCGACTTCCAGAAACGGCGGCGGCTGCGGCGGACATACCAGTTGCTGGCATCTTCGATAAACGGCAGGATCGGTTTGACCGCGCTTGGCACGTCGTAGCCGTCCATGTACTTTTCAACCTCCTGGTTAAGCTGGTGAACACGACTGATGATCCATTGGTCAAGCGGGTTCTCGAGGCTTTCGCTCGGGTCGGTAACCTCGCCCGTAAACTCCCAGCCATCGACTTCGGCGTACATCGTAAAGAAGTCGTACATATTCCACACCATGCTGAGCTTGCGCGCCACATCGGCGACGTCCTTGTCGATCAAAGCGAAATCTTCACCGTTTAGCAGCGGCGACTGCAGCAGCAAGAAACGCAGGCTGTCGGCGCTGTAGATATCCATGAGTTCGTTCGGGTCGGTAAAGTTTCCGTAGCTTTTGCTCATCTTGCGGCCGTCGTTACCTGCGACCGTGCCGGTGACGATAACGTTTTTAAACGCGTTTTGGCCGAACAATCCGACGTTCACTGCGTGCACGTAGTAAAACCAAGCGCGGACCTGACCAACGTATTCGACGATAAAATCACCTGGGAAGTTGGCTTCGAATTTTTCGACGTTTTCGAACGGATAGTGGAACTGCGCAAACGGCATGCTGCCGGCCTCGAACCAGCTGTCCATGACTTTGTCGATACGAGTGTAGGTGACACCGTCGATCTCAAACGTCACATCGTCGATCCACGGACGGTGGTAATCTTCGAGCCGCTTGCCTGAAAGTTTTTCCAGTTCGTCGTAGCTACCGACAACCTTTACGCGCTCGTTGCCCTTGGCGTCTACACCCTTCCAAACGGGCATTGGGGTCGCCCAAAAACGGTCGCGGGAAAGGTTCCAGTCCGGCGCGGTCTGAACGGTTTTTTCAAAACGGCCATGCTTAATATGCGGCGGGAACCAGTTAATATGCTCGGTGTTCTCTACCAGCATTTGTTCGCGCTGGTCGGCGATGTTCATGAACCAGCTTGGGTGCGCGCGGTACATAAGCTTGGTGCCGCAGCGGTGACAATGCGGGTAGCTATGGCGAATGTAGTCGACCTTCCAGACCATGCCGCGTTCGTGCAGCTGCTTAGCGATTGTCTTATTGATGTCCCAAACATACTCACCTTCCCAGTCACTCTCAGTAAAGTGGCCGGTAGCGTTAATCGTATGAACGACAGGGATCTTCTTTTCCTGTGCCAATACAAAGTCTTCTTCACCGTAAGCTGGCGCCAGGTGAACAATGCCCGTACCATCCTCGGCACTGACGTAATCAGCAGCCCATACCTTGTGCGCGTTTTCACCGCGGTCAACGAACAGCGGTTCGTATTCTTTGCCAACTAAGTCTTTACCCTTAAGCTCGCGGATAACTTTGTATTCGAGCGGCTGGTGCTTTTCGTCGGTCAGAACTTTAGCGAGTAATTCTTTTGCTACGATGAAGGTTTCGCCAGCGACTTCTACTTCGGTGTACACAAAATCTTTATTCACGGCGACGGCGGTGTTTGCCGGGAGCGTCCATGGCGTGGTTGTCCAGGCGAGCAGCGTGCCGCCTTCTTTGAGCTTGAACTTTACAAACACGCTTGGGTCGGTCACATCCTGGTACGCGCCACTGTCCATGGTAACCTCGGCCTTTGAAAGCGGCGTCGCGTCCTGCGTACAGTACATCAGGACCTTTTCACCTTCGTAGATTTTCTCTTTTTCGTAAAGTGTTTTGAACGCCCACCACACGCTTTCCATGTAGTCCTTGTCCATGGTTTTGTACGCGCCCTTAAAGTCGACCCAGCGGCCAATACGATCGATAGTATCTTCCCAGGCGGCGCTGGTCTGGTTCATGTTGTTGCGGACGGCGTTGATGTAGTTTTCTAGTCCGTAGTCGAGCACCTCTTGCTTACCTTTGATGCCGAGCTTTTTCTCGGTGTAGGTTTCGGCGGGGAGTCCATGGCAGTCCCAGCCCCACACGCGTTCAACGCGCTTGCCCTTCATGGTTTGGTAACGCGGCACAGCATCTTTTACGATGGTGCTGAGCAGGGTCCCGTGGTGTGGAACGCCAGAAATAAACGGAGGGCCGTCATAAAACACGTACGAATTGTCGATTGGCCGTAGTTCAACTGATTTTTCAAACGTCTTGTTCTTTTTCCACTGCGAAACGAGATCTTTTTCGTATTCGAGCGCTCGGCGGCGGGTGTTTCCTTTGAATTTCATTCTGACTCTCCTTTTCTTTCCATGGTAATGACGGGGATGACTTCGGCGAATTTTTCTTCGGTGCCTGGTACTTCTTTGAATCCGTATTTTCGATAAAAGGCCTTTGCCCGTTCGTTGTAGGTAACGACCTGCAAGTCGATCGGCCGGTTCGGATCGATCCATTTAAGTGCCGTGTCCATTAGCTGTTGCGCCAGACCTTGGCCGTAATATTCTTTTGCAATATACAGTGCGTGAAGGTGCTGCTTCTCTGCGGTTTTGGCGACATGGACAATCCCGACAACTTTGCCATCTTCAACTGCGATCTTATGCAAATGTTCAGGGTGACCGTAAATGTTCTTCACGTGTTCCTTTGAGTTTTCAATCCCCTCCGGCGTTATCCATCCGGCCGTACGCTCCTCAACCCATTTTCTCGGAACGCCTTCAGCCTCGTTCGGGTAGGTATCACGCCATGACTGGCCGTGCATCGTCCTAAGCGCCAGTAGGTCGTCGGCTGTCGTGTCACGAATAATGATGTTTTGCATGGCGGTCCTTTCTGAAAAAATAAAAACCTCTTGTTAGATGCTGGAATCCGCATATGCGGACGGTACCATCCAGCTTCTAAAAAGAGGTTCTTCTTAGCACTTGTTTGTCACAGTAACGCCGTGGTCACGCCAGGTTCTACTTAGCCTTTAGGGCTGTTCTTCCTGGAACATTCGCGGGTGATAACCGCTATTCCCCTTGCGAGGAGTGTTTCTGATGTGTATTCTACTCTGTTTCTGCTTCAGTTTCAATACCGAGCCAGTCAAAAAGCTCTTCATGGTCAGCACCATTTTGGACCGCCAAAGAGGCGAGCCATTCCATAAGCTCGACATTATCGTCAGAATAAAGTTCCTCCGCGACCCAGGCAAGGTCCTCTTCGGTGACTTCAAACCCGAACCTCTCTAGCATTTCCGGACTAAGAAGCTTCGCAAACAATACTTCCCTGTTGATTCCTCGCTCCGAGGTCGGCTCGGCATCAAACTTTCGAGATCCTCGCTCTGTCATTACCCGAATAGGCCTTCGTGATACTTGAACAAAATCAAGAACACCAATGTCGTCAGTAGAATGGCCGTAAACAGACGGTCATAACCCTGTTTCATCCACTTTTTCAGCATCGCGCTATGCTTCTCGGTGAGATAAAGATTGTCCTCGCGAATATTGAAGTGAAGCAGCGACATAAAGACGAGTGTCGTTGAGAGCGTTACAAGAAGGCACCACGGACAAAGCGCACCAATTACCAGGAAACTCTCAAAGAACAGATAGTAGGCAAAGACGAATCCGGCTGCATATCCCACTTGCGCAGCTGCCATGAACGGACGTGGAAATCGCACGCCAGCCAGTCCTGCAATGGCTACGGTAATAACAACGGGTTCAGCGATTAGACCCAAAAAACTGTTCGGAAATCCAAACAATTCGGAGCTTGGGTGTTTCATCACGCTTGCGCAGTTGATTACTGTATTGAGACTACAGCTAAGCGCAGCGTCAGGATTCTTGGCAATTTCGAGCGCATCTACTGACAACACGAAGGCAGCAATAAGGCTAAGGATCGCCGATATAAGCATGGTAGCAAAAATCCATACATTCGATCTTTCCTTGGCGTGTTGAAAGATTTTATACATAGTAACTTACTTCGCTAATTGTCGGGAGCGGCAGACCGCGCCATAAATTTTGCAGCGCACCATCATCACTCAGCGCGACGAGGCTTGGATATTCTACAATGTCATACGCTCGGCAAAAATCAGCGCCTTCTTTAGTAGTCGGATCAAGGACGTCGAGTTCATGGCCGGTTTGCCGGGAGAAATCCCTTAGGTAATCACTCACTGTCCGCGCATGTTCGCTGTTATCCTTGTATACAACTACCGTTCTCATGACTACCCCTTGCGACGTTGTTTCAATATTTCTTCAAACTCATCCAGAGTTTTGAATTCGTGGTAAACGCTTGCAAACCGCACATAGGCGACTTCGTTACGAACGGCAAGCTCATCAAGGACCATATCACCAATCTGGCGCGAGGCCACTTCTGCTTCGCCAAGGTCATACAGTCTGTCTTCAACGTTATTGATCATCTCTTCAACCTCCAGCTCGGAGGTAAAGAATTTACCAACTGAACGCTTAACAGCGGTCGCTAGTTTGTCGCGGTCAAATAATTCGCGCGACCCGTCTTTTTTTATGACAGCCAGGTTGGGCCGTTCAATCCGTTCATATGTTGTAAAACGGGTTTTTCCGTCCAAAGATTCGCGTCGGCGACGGATTGTCATGCCGTCGGCGGCCTCTCTCGACTCGATAACCCGACTGTCACCGATTTTATACTTTGTACTCACTCTGCAAGACTCCTCTTATGCTTCGTCTGCGTGTTTGTTCTTCTTCCGGCGACGAAGGAATGCTGGCGTATCCGACTCTTCGTCTTCTTCGGCAGGGTTGCTCCAAATATCATGAGTTGGTTCTTCAGCAAAAGCCGCTGCCGCTTCGCTACGATCAAGATCCATGTCAATACCTTCAACCGCTTCATCCGCTGTCGCGACTTCGCTCGCCGTTGACGGCGCACTGACAGGAGCGGTATTACTAAGGCTTGGTGTTTCTAGTTGCGCAGCCTGTTCGTGGAAATACGCGCTATCAAAACCAGTTGCAATAACCGTAATAATAAGCTCATCCTCGAGTTCCGGCTTTAAGGTAGCACCAAAAATAATGTTCGCGTCGGGTGAAACGGCGCTCGTAATAATCTCGGCAGCTTCTTGGATTTCGCTCATGCTCATGTCGTAGCCACCGGTTACGTTGAACAGTACGCCCTTGGCACCGTCAATCGACACCTCGATAAGCGGCGACTCGATAGCTTGCTGTGCGGCTTGTGCAGCACGATCATCACCAGATGCGCGGCCGATACCCATAAGGGCTGAGCCAGCATTACTCATGATAGCCTTTACGTCAGCAAAGTCGAGGTTGATCAATCCGTGCTCGGTAATAAGCTCCGAAATACCCTGGACGCCCTGACGGAGTACGTCGTCAGCAATCTTGAATGTTTCAAGCAGCGGCGTGCGGCGGTCGATCGTCTGAAGGAGACGGTCGTTTGGAATGGTAATGAGCGTATCTACTTGACGGCCAAGTTGAGCAATCGCCCAATCGGCGTTTTGACGGCGTTTTTCGCCCTCAAAGCTAAACGGCTTCGTTGCAACACCGACAACCAGGATACCTAGTTCGCGGGCAATTTCAGCCACAACGTGACCGGCACCGCTTCCGGTACCACCACCAGCACCAATGGTGACAAACACCATGTCCGCGCCTTCAAGCGCTTCTTTAATCTCATCACGAGACTCTTCGGCCGCAGCCTCACCAGTTGATGGATCAGCTCCAGCACCAAGGCCGCCGGTTGTGGCGTGGCCCAGATGGATTTTAAGGTCAGCACGTGAGTTGTGCAGCGCCTGCGCGTCAGTGTTCATTGCAATGAACTGAACGCCAGACAGTCCGGCGTCTTTCATGCGGTTGACCGCAGAACCGCCGGCGCCACCAACGCCAACAACTTTAATACTGGCAAATGTTTGTATTTCGCTTGGTTTCACTTCAGGCATGGAATTATGGTCTCCCCCGATTTCTATTCATTCCTAGTATAACATTTATTGTTCAAAAACAAATTACGCTTTAAACTTGTCCAAAAATTTGGATATAACACCGCCGGCGTCCTTCAGACTTTTGCCGCTCGGTTTGTGGCTGTTCGCCGGCTGGTGCGATCCCTGCGCATCAAGCAGCATTAGTCCGACAACCGCGGCAAATTGCGGTTCTTCGATGTTCTCAGCGACACCTCCGTATCCGGACGACTTGCCAATCCGGGCCGCAAGACCCAGCTTCTCTTTGGCAAATTCTGCCATACCCTTCATCTTTGCCGTCCCGCCCGTCAGTACAACGCCGCTTGGCAGCTGTCCGGCGCGACCGGCTTTTTTCAATTCTTTGTGGACTGCATCAAATATTTCTTCAAGCCGTGCCTCAACGATTTCATCAACATCGCCCGAATCAAAACTATGCGTTTCTTTTTCCTGCTTAATAGCGATGCGCTCGGTATTCTTGCGAGCTGAGGCTGTTGCGTGGCCTGTTTTTACCTGTTCGGCGATTTCAGGATCCGTCTTTAGGCCGATCGCCAAGTCGTTGGTAATGTTGACGCCACCGACAGGAATCACGGCGACATATTGTAGGTCACCTTCTTCAAATACCGCCACACTCGTGGTTGCCCCGCCCATATCGACAACAGCGACACCATTTTCAATTTGTTGTTCGCTCAGCACTGCATGAGCCGCCGCCAAGACTGCCGGCGTAATGTTGCGGGCGTTCACCTTGGCCATTTCGGCCGTCTTTTGCAGGTTAGCGAGGTGAGGTGCTAATGCCGAGATAACATTGGCGTTAATTTCAAGCCGCGTACCAGTCATGCCGATTGGATCTTTGATGTTGTCCTGGCCGTCCAGCCGGTAGCTGTGCGGCACGACCTCAAGAATTTCGCGATTGGCAGGCACCTTGCCTAGCGTGGCGACTTCTTCAATACGCGAAAGATCTTCGTGAGTAATCTCGTGATCCATTGCACCCACGGCAATCATTCCGTCGGCTTTCGTACTAAGAATATGAGAGCCGTTGATGCTCAATGACGCCGCGTTCACCTGGTATCCACTCATTCGTTCAGCTTCGCCAAGGGCGTCATCAATGGCACGCGCCGGTCCGGTAAGATTAGCTACCATCCCCTTTCGCATGCCGCTATTTGGTGCTTGTCCAACACCAACAATCGTCGGTGTTCCTGTGGTAGCGTCGATATGGCCCACAACGCAACGAACAGTTGTCGTTCCGATATCAATACCGACAGCGTATCGAGATGTTTCTTGCATACGTAAAAGTATACCGCTTATGCACACTTTTGCCTAGGGTGCACACTACAAAGCCGTCAGGATTTCAGCGCCGTTCTCCGTCACCAGCACCGTGTGTTCAAAATGCGCAGACAGACTGCCGTCGCGAGTGCGGATTGTCCAACCATCAGCATCGGTCGTGATACGCTCTTTTCCAAGCATCGCCATCGGTTCGATCGCAATCGTGTCGCCGGGCTTCAGTAGTACGCCAGTTCCCTTGCGGCCGTAGTTGGCGATCTCGGGTGGCATATGCATTTCTTGGCCGACGCCATGCCCGACAAGTTCTCGGACAATTCCCAGCTTAGCCTCGTTCAGAACCTTCTCGACTGCAGCACTAATATCGCCGGTATACACAGGGCCTTTAATAGCATCGATACCCGCGTAAAGGCTCCGCTCCGTTGCATTAATAAGGTGTTTCTTCACTCCAGTGGGCTTATCGTCAACCACCATCGTAAAAGCGGCGTCGGTCTTCATTCCTTTGTAGGTAATCACAAGATCAAAGCTGACAATGTCGCCCTTTTCCAAGATATATTCGGTTGGTACGCCGTGAACAATTTCGTCATTCGTACTTATACAAATTACCCCAGGAAAATTCACTTCGTTCGTTTTGTACGTCGCAACAGCACCTAGGCGCTTAATCTCGCCCGCTACCCACGCATCGATCTCTAGCTCACTCATTCCAGCATGAACAATATTTTTCAGCTCATCGTAAATCGTCGCGATAAGCTTGCCGCCTTCACGCATGGCATCAATTTGGGCTGGTGTTTTTGCGGGTTGAGACATATGTACCTATGCGAGTTTATGCGCTATCATTTCATCCATAATACGGTCATGCACCTGACCAACCGATCCGGTTCCATCAATATGCGCAACGTTGACGCCTTGTTCGGTAAGGTACGTAAGAATTGGGTAAATTTCAGTGCGGTAAATACGCAGACGCTCATCAACCGCCTCGGGAGTATCATCAATACGCCCACGCACTTCAATACGCTTGAGCAGCTCGCTACGAGGCACTTCGAGTACAATGACCAGCTGAATGGATCGTTCATGTTCTGGTTGTGACTGAATCAGCCATTTTGCCTGCGAAAGCTGACGTGGATAGCCGTCCAGGATGACGCGGTCAACGTTTTTAGACCGCTTCAGCGCATCGGCCATCAGCTCGTTCACCTTTTCTGGCGTCACTAGATGACCTGTTTGCATCTCTTTGATAAGTTCGATGTCGTGCGTATCGCGAAGAAGCTGTCCCGAACTCAACCATCGCCAGTTGTTGCGCGCGGCTAATAGTTGCCCCTGCACGCTCTTGCCTGCACCAGCGGGACCAAAAAATACGATCATCTTCTCTCCTCTTTTTGTTTAGTTGAGTGCTTCTTTAACAAGTTTTGCAAGCGTTGCGCCATCGGCTGTGTTGCCTACATCTTTTTTGACGGCGCCCATTACTTGGCCCATCATTTTAACGTCGGTTGCCCCAAGCTCAGCAATTTTGGCGTCAACAACTGTCTTCAGTTCAGCTTCACTCAGCTGCTCTGGCAAGTATTGGCTAAGGATTTCCGCTTCGCGGCGTTCGTCGGCCGCTGAATCCTGTCGCATGTTCTGCTCATAAATAGCGGCAGACTCATTGCGCTTTTTTACTTCTTTTGCGATGATTTGCTCGATCGTTGCATCATCAAGGCCACTGTCGCGTTTGTTTTGCGCAACTTCTTCGTTAAGAATGGCTGCCTTGAGGCCGCGGAGCGTTTCCCCGGCAAAACGATTGCCGCCCAAAAGAGCGGCTTTCATATCGCTTTCAATGCGCTGCTTCAGCGCCATGAACTAGCGGATCCCCAATCGGGCTTTAGCTAGTTTGTCAGCTTTGCGTTCCTTACGGATGATCGCTTTCTGACGCCGTTCGGTCTTGCTTAGTGGCTTCGAAAAGCGCATTGATGCCTTGGCGCTTGCCAATACACCGCTCTGCAATACTTTACGGTTGAAACGACGAATGATGTTTTCGTTCGCTTCGCGTTCGTCTTTACGTGTTACTTGTACCATATCGCTCACAATTGTAACAGAGATCTCCACAGGGTGCAAGCCATGAATTTTTATAGCCGCTCGAGATGGAGCAGCCGCCCCTCAACGCTACGCCGCCCCTGCCACTCATTAAGCGTCGGTTGGAACCAGACCGTGACATATTCACCTGGCTCCGCAAAAAAATGCGCAGGCGCGCTAAAGGCAAGCATATGAAGACTTCGGCCATGCTCATCGTGTAGCTCTAACTTTACGTGCTGCGCATCCGCGCCCATACGGCGCAAGTGCGCAACAACGAGCCTCTCCGCCTTTAGTACAGGCTCTGGATTACCATTGCCAAACGGCTCCAGCCGACTTAGTTCCGTAATCAGCTGGTCGTGAATATCCGCAAAATGAGGTATGGTGATGTCTGCTTTCGGAAGTAACAGCGCTTCTTGGTTGAATAAGTTTTTTGTTCGATAGAACTCATTGACCCTTTCGCGAAACAGAGAGATGTTTTTCGTAGGTAGTGTGACGCCTGCAGCAAGTTTGTGCCCGCCACCCTTCGTAATAATATCGTCGGCCGCCCGGATGGCGTCGGCCGCACTAAAATCACCGTAACTCCGTGCCGAACCTTTACTCTCCTCGCCCATTTCCTGCAGAACATACGTTGGTTTTTTATATTTTTCCAAGAGCTTGGCAGCAACAATGCCTATAATACCGTGGTTCCAATCTGCGTGGCTCACGACAAGTACCGGATCTTTTAGGTATTGCTCTGCTTGAAGAATAGCGGCTTTAAAAATCTTATCTTGGTCACTACGCCGGGCGATATTCAATTCATCTAGTTGTCTTGCCTTTTCCAGAGCGCTCATGCCTTCTTGAGCCCGTAACATGTCCAGAGCATACTGTGCAGTCTCCAGTCGACCCGCTGCGTTCATGCGAGGTCCCAGTCCAAACCCCAAATGCCGTGCATTTACTTTGTCGGGCTCAACTCCGGCTACCGCCATGAGCGCCTTAAGCCCGGGCCGCCTTGTCTGTGCGAGCACCTTCAGCCCCCAAAAAACATGCATTCGATTTTCGTCTACCAGAGTCACCACGTCACATACCGTTCCCAGTGCGACTAAGTCCAGCAGCCACTTCTCCTGCCCATGCGCAAGACCCTCTAGCCGTGTTTGAAGCGCCTGAATCAGCTTGAACGCAACCCCAACACCAGGAAGGTCAAGAAACGGATAGATCTTTCCGGCGTGCGGCGAATTTTGTTTTAAAATATAATTTTCATACTCGTCAGGAAAATCCGTTAAAAGTCGCTTCGGGTTAATAACGGCCACCGCAGGTGGTTGCACGGGTGCCACATTATGGTGGTCGGTGACAATCACATCCACACCCAGCTCATTGGCGCGTATGATTTCTTTTTCACTCAGGCTGCCGCAGTCCACCGTCACAATCAGCTGTGCACCCGTCTTGGCGATTTTCTCTACCGCATCTACTGTCAGCCCATATCCTTCGACAAACCTGTTAGGAATAAAAGCATCCACATCCTTAAACCCAAAACTCTCCAGTCCGTCCAAAAGTACGGTCGTCGCCGTCAGACCGTCAATGTCGTAGTCACCATAAATGACGATCTTCTCGTTTTTATCATGCGCCTGAACAAGCCGATCAACCGCCGCTTGCATGTCGGGCAGCAGAAAAGGATCGTGCCGCTTTTCATAATCGGGCAGTAAAAAATGCTCGCGTGCTACTCCTGTCAGCCCTCTGGCTTTAAGAATATCTTCGAACAGTGACATTAGAGATCAGCAGATGAGCGCTTTGGCCGAGCTGCGTGTTGCTGCGATTTGATCACGATGCTTTGAAGCTCTTTGAAAATCGGAAACTGCTTGTTTGTCGAGTAAATCTTGGTGTTTCCCTGCTTGTCGCTAGTAAGAAACCCGACTTTTTCGAGCCGTTTAAGTTCGCGCTGAATATTGCCCGGATCTTCTTTGATTAGTTTGGCGAGGCCGCGAACATGCGTGTGAAAGTCGGGGTACTTTGCATACACCACTACTATCTTTCTGCGCACCCTCGAGGTAATAAAAACGTCTAACATATCTTCCCTTGGTTAATGACTGACTCTTCCGTTGCTTTTTATTCTACACTTTTTGTGGGTGCTTTTGCAAGTTTGTTTAGCGCCAATTCAACACGATCTGGTTGATCTTAGCGATCGTTTCTTCGTGAGACGGGATATCGTTTTGCTCATAATAGTGGTTCGTACCCATGAAGTTTTCCTTCACATCCAGGATATGCAGTTCATCCGCGACGATATGTAACTTATCGACCATTGGTACTGTCGCAATGGGCGTGGCAATCACGATTTTGTTGGTGCGAATTGGTTTTAAAAAGTCCATTGCCACATCAACCGCGGCACCATTATCAAGACCGTCCGAAACCAAAATAACCGTATGATCCCTGAGCATTTCACTGTCAATGATTCCGCCGTCACCAAGCAGCCGGTTCAGCCGCTGGAACGCCTCGCGTTTTTGCTCTTCCAGGTAGCCATGAAACTCACCCGTATATTCCTCTATTTCACCAGCACTAAACATACCGTTATACGTAAAACCGCCACTCTGTGACACGCCGCCAAAACTCATATCCTCGCCAGGAATAGGAATCTCCTCAATAAGCAGCATCGTCAAAATACAGTGCAGTGCGCTCGCTATCTGCTCGCCCACTTGCACAGCCCCATCACTTAACGCCACCACTGCGCAGTTCTCATACCGATACTTTTCTACTAGCTCGGCAGCCAAAAGCTGACCAGCCTGCGCACGACTTTCAAAATACATATGCTTATTTTATCAGTATAATGAAAGATATGCACTATTATGAGGTGGCTCCGACGCGGATAATCCGTGCTAACAGCGCGGTTTTTACCTATGCCTCGGCGCAGCCGCTTCCCGTCGGTCAACTGGTAGTTATTGAAGTCGGCAAGGCCCGCCTACTAGGGATCGTTACCCGAGGGGTTGATCGCCCCAGCTACGACACAAAACAAATAACTGAACTCATTCAGGAGCCCCCGCTACCCGAGCCGTTGCTCAAACTCACCTCGTGGATGAGCACCTACTATGCAACGCACTTTGCCGCAGTGCTGCAAACAATCCTTCCACGGGGACTCCAAAAAACCCGTCGCGAAGTCCAAGCTGTACCAAGAGAAAAATTACGAGAGCGAACAAAAAATGTGCTCAACGAAGACCAGCAGGAGGCAGTCGCCACGATCGCCAATATGACGCCGGGGTCTACCCTACTGCACGGCATTACGGGATCAGGAAAAACAGCGGTCTATATAACAGCCGCACAGCAGACGATCGAGTCCGGGAAATCCGTTATTATTCTTGTTCCCGAAATTGCCCTCACCTCACAGTTGGTAGATGAGTTCTCTCAGCATTTCGATGACATTATTCTTGTCCACTCCCGCCAAACCGAAGCTCAGCGACACAAGTCTTGGCAAAGCGCACTCACCAGCAAAACGCCTCGGCTCGTTATCGGGCCTCGATCCGCCCTCTTCACCCCCCTAGCTGCCATAGGTCTCATTGTCATCGACGAGGCACATGAGCCCAGCTTCAAACAGGAACAGTCTCCGCGTTACTCAGCACTACGTGCTGCGAGCGTACTTGCTTCTTACCATAACGCGAAAGTCGTCTTAGGTACTGCTACGCCTAGTATTGCCGACTACTATCTTTACCAGCAGTCGGACCGCCCCGTTATCGAAATGTCACGTCGCGCACGGCACGATACGACAGCACCTGCCATTACGCTCGTTGATATGACCAAGCGAACTCACTTTAAGCGCCACCGGTTCCTTTCAGACACGTTGCTCGCGCAGATCGAGAAAACATTTTCAGAAGGCAATCAGGCACTCGTTTTTCACAACCGCCGAGGCAGTGCCAGCACCACACTATGTGAAAACTGCGGCTGGTCAGCCATCTGTCCGCGTTGTTTTATTCCCTATACGCTTCATGCTGACAAACATACGCTCCAATGCCACATTTGTGGCACGACAGAAAAAGTACCGACAAGTTGCCCCGAATGCGGCTCGGCTGAAATCATCCATAAGGGTATCGGGACAAAACTCATCGAATCCGAGCTACGAAAGCTATTTCCGAACAAGGTCATTGCCCGCTTCGATGGCGACAATGAAAGTGGCGAGTCTGTCGAGGAGCGCTACAAGGAACTGTACGAAGGCACCATCGACCTTATCATCGGTACGCAGGTCATTGCCAAAGGTCTCGACCTTCCCAAACTCCGTTCGGTAGGTGTCATACAGGCCGATGCCGGTCTTAGCTTGCCCGACTACGGCTCCAGCGAGCGTACCTTCCAGCTACTTGCCCAGGTAGTCGGACGCGTGGGCCGCTCGCATCACCCAACCAGCGTTATTGTACAGAGCTACCAGCCCGATCACCCAGCTGTTGTGAATGGTCTGAGGCAAAACTACGCCGAATTTTACCGCACTGCCCTATCAGAACGCCAAAGAGGTGGCTTCCCGCCATTTTCGTACCTGCTCAAGCTTACCTGCGTTTATAAAACCGAAGCCGCTGCCATAAAAAACGCGCAAAAACTTGCCGCCGAGCTGCGTGGTACGTTCCGCGATATTCAGATACTTGGTCCAACTCCTGCGTTTTACGAACGGCAGCACGACACCTACCGCTGGCAACTGGTATTAAAATCACCAAAGCGCGCTCGCCTTCTCGATGCTTTAGATCATCTTCCGCCCGCCCACTGGCAATTTGAACTCGACCCAATCAGCCTTCTCTAAATCATTTTCCAATCTGTTATAATAGACTGTAATGAAAAAAGAAGACATTATCACTTTGCCTAACCCGCACCTTCGCGAGAAATCTGCGAAAGTGTATGATACAACAAACATCGCTCAGCTCATACAGGACATGACTACTGCCTCGCTTGACTGGGAAGACTCACGCCCTCACGAGATCAGCGCCGCTCTCGCTGCTGTGCAGATAGACCGGCTTGACCGCGTCGTTATTGTCCGCAGCGACTTTGAAGATAAAGCGACGCGTGATTTTACGGCGCTCATCAACCCAGAAATCGTCAAATACGAAGGCGAGATTATTTCCGACTATGAAGGCTGCCTGAGCGTTAACAACGTTTACGGTTTAGTTCCCCGCCACTCCAAGATCCGCGTAAAGGCTCTCGACCTCGAAGGCAACGAAGTCCGCTTCAAGGCTGAAGGCTTCCTGGCACGCGTTATCCAGCACGAAATCGACCATGTAAACGGTATCGTTTTCATTGATCACATCAAAGACCAAGAAAAAGCGTTCTTTATGCTCGACGAGAAAGGCGAGCTTCAACCACTCGACTATGACAAAAACATCCGAAACAATCATATTCTTTGGGACTGAGGAATTCAGCCTCACCGTCCTTGAAGGCCTCATTGAGGCCGGCTACAATATCGCGGCCGTCGTCACCAAGCCCGACAGCCAAAAAGGCCGCGGACGGCAGCTTGTTATGCCAAGCGTCAAAATCCTTGCCGCCAAGCACGATATTACCGTATGGCAGCCGGTAAAAGTAGCCGATGTTAACGAAGACGTCAAAGCGCTCGGCCCTGTCACTGGCGTTCTTGTTAGCTACGGCAAAATCATTCCACAAAGCACTATCGACCTCTTTACACCAGGTATTATAAATATCCACCCTTCCCTGCTGCCAAAGTACCGCGGGCCAACCCCTATCGAATCAGCCATCAAAAACGGCGACAGCAACACTGGCGTTTCTGTGATGCTTCTTGATGCCGGCATGGACTCGGGACCCGTATACGCTTCGCAGGAGTTCCCGCTTAAGGGTAATGAGACCCGCGCCAACCTCTACCGAGCGCTAGCCATTACAGGGACCAACCTGCTCCTTGAAACATTGCCCGGTATTATGAACGGCACGCTCCCTCCAGTACCGCAAAATAACGAACAGGCGGTCTATTGCCAGCTTCTTAAAAAAGAGGATGCTATGCTTGACCCAGCGCAACTCACCGCTCAAGAAGCCGAACGCACCATCCGTGCCCATCTTGGCTTTCCTAAAAGCAAGCTGGTCATTAACGGCAACAACGTTATCATTACCAAAGCACATGTTTCAGACCAACAAAAAACACCGCTCGACATTCGTTGCCGAGACGGTGCTTATTTGTCGGTAGATGAGCTGATTGCTCCAAGCGGCCGCCACATGGACGGCGCAGCGTACCTTAGAGGCTACGCAGCTTCCGCCTGACTCGTATCATCACTGAGGAGTGTCGCGCGGTTACTCATAATCTCTTGCTTGAGCTCCTCGAGAACCTGCGAAACAACATCGCGGTAATTTGGTCGGTTAACACCCAACCATTTGAGTGATGCGTACTCTGCGAGAACCGCTTTCTCGTCCACACCTTGTGGTGCGTTTTGCTTCAATTGCTGATAGCTCTGATCGTTGGCATAATCGGGAGCGTTAGCGGCAACCCAGTCTTGAACCTTTTGGTCGTCACGATCGACGAAAGACTCAAACTCTTTTAGCTGATCGTCACTAAGACCGTCCGAAAGGCGCACACCGACACGAAGTTCTAGCTCGCTGTAGATGTGATCCAGAAACGCCTGCTTTTGGTCTTCTGGCAGTTGGTCCAAGCCAAGATCTTTTAGAAACTGTTCATCAAGTTGAAACATAGTTTTCAATTCCCCTATTTAATACCCTCTATTGTACTGTTTTTTGTGACTATTTGGCAAATTGAGTCAGGACGTCAGCAACCATTTCGGTGTCATCGCTACCGTCAATACGGACAGCTTCGAGACCGTTAGGAAGGTTATACCACTCTACCTTGTGACCAGCTGCTTCTGCTAATTCGCCGTAGTGGTGAAGCGCCTGTTCAGCACCCATACCCTTAGGAGGCGTGATCGAACCGTTTTCTATTGCTGCAGTCATCCAGTTCCATGGGTGGGCATACGCGTCACCGCTTGGGATCTCAGGAGTAGCCTTTGGAGTTGGAGGAGGCGTATCGATATGACCGTCACCACCTGGGTGACCGCCCTTTTGACCGGGCGTAAGGTCTTTAGGGTCAGCACCGCTGCCACCACCGTGACCACCATCAAACCAACCATAGTGTCGGCCAGCAATAAGCGCACCGACTACCGCAAGGCCACCGATAACAGCTGCTACCTTACCCTTGTTTGACGAGCGGAGACGTTCTGCACCATGGGCAAGCACGCCAACCGGTGTACCGCCACGAGTTGCATAGGCAAGACCTAAGCGGTCCCAGAGTCCAAGGATGCCACGGCGTCGAGGACGCTCTTCGTCAGTATCATCGGTCAATTCACCGTCTTTAGGTGTCTTGATCTCTTCATCACCTTCACCGTCTAATGCGCCGTCTTTTGGTTCCTTGATTTCTTCATCATCGAGGAGTTCACCATCTTTAGGCGTTTTTATCTCTTCGTCTGTTAACTCGCCGTCTTTTGGTTCTTTAAGCTCTTCATCGTCACCACTCAGTTCACCACCTTTTGGCTCTTTGAGTTCTTCGGATGCTTTTGCTGAAGCAAGAGCGGCGTCAATTTGTGCCATCAGTTCACGAACTTTATCGAATGCACCTGACTTCTTCGCAGCTTCAGGATCGCTCCTGATAATACGAGTGATTTCCTCGACATCAGCCAAGATTCGGGCTTCTTCAGGATCTTTGATAAGATCTTTTTCCTTATCGGCGTCTTTCTCAGGAGCAGCTTCTTTATTGGTACCGAGTTTTTCATTGACCCAAGCCTCATCGGTCGAGTTGATAATAAAGTCAACTTCTTCCATCCTCTTGGCGAGCTCTTCTTCAGCTGCAGCCTCTTGGCTTGAACGAATTTCACGACCCTTTACAGTGCTCCGCTCATTAATTTCAGCGTTTCGCACTTCCAGGTCACGGTTTGTCTGTGCCTGGTCGCTATATGCTTCAAGAAGCTCCTGAAGCTTGTTTTCCTTATCGGAAATAATTTGGGGCTCTCCGTTACTGGCTTTCAGTTCGGCAATTTGCTGTGCCATCATGTACATACGGTTAAGCTCAGGATGGACCAAGACCATTTCGCCTTCATCGTTCTCCTGGCGCTCCATAATACGACCTTCAATCGCCGCGTAGCTATCACGTTCGCCTTCAGCTGCACTTTCAGCACGAGCCGCCATGGCATCGTTGTACGCCTTTTCGGAATCCTCATCTACTGGGAACGCCTCTTCATAACGAGCCTGGTCATACTCTTCTGTCAGGCGGCGCTGCTCCTCAGCACTACGTTGCTGGGCGCTACTGCCGTTCTCAAATCGTTTTGGATTGCGTTCACTCATGGTTGTGGTGGATTCCTTTGGAGTAAATTATTATTTTGTTTGTTTATTTTGGCTAATAGTCAAATACTAGCACATTTCTATATTAAAGTCAAGTATTAACGGAATGAAAAGATAAAAGAAAACACCCGGCCAAGCGGGTGTTTCAAAAGTGGCTTTGGTCTTTATTTAAGCGTGCGCTTTACGAGTTCGCGGGTGAAGAATTCGAGCTTGTCGCCCTCTTCGATAACCATTTTTTTCTGTGGCTTTATCGAAAGGCCACACATCTCACCTTCAAAGACCTCTTTGGCCTCTTGCTGTTGGCGCTGCACCGAAAGAATCTCGACTTCGGCGATCTGCTCGCCGCCGCGCTTTACGCGCGCTAGGACGTTTGACACCACCTTACCGCGGGTTACTTCACCACCAGCGATAATCTGCTCTTTCATAGTACGGAACACACCCTTGATCGTCAGTTCACCGATCTCAGTCTCGACTACCTCTGGAGCAAGCAGTGCCTCCATTGATTGGCGGGCGTCATCGAGGAGTTCGTAAATAACCCGGAAACTGCGCACTTGGACCTTGTCGCGCATTGCAAGGCGCTTGACGGCAGGTGGAAGCTCGACATTGAAGCCATAAATAATCGCGCTGCTGCTTTCAGCGAGGCGAATATCGCTCTCTGAAATATTGCCGACACCACTACCAATGATGCGCAGCGTGACTTCTCCGCCCGTATCTACGAGCCGTAAGCTGTCCATAACGGAAGTGAGCGATCCCTGAACGTCGGCTTTTACAATAACATTCACGTCTTGGGATTCGTGCTTTTGATTCATCATTTTCAAGAGGTCGGCGCCGGTAACGTTAGTGGTCGCAGCGCTCTTCTCGCGCTCAATGCGAGCACGCTCAGTCGTCTGACGGGCTTCTTTTTCGCTTTTCACGATAGTAAAGACGTCACCAAATTGTGGCAGTTCTTTAAAACCGGTGACGGTGACTGGCGTCGATGGACCCGCTTCTTTGAGTGCTTTACCCTTAAAGTCGAGTAGTGTACGGACCTTTCCGTACGCTGTTCCCGCAACCAGGAAATGGCCCGGCTTTAGCTTACCCTGTTGTACCAAAAGGCCAACAACGGCACCGCGACCAGTTTCCATGTGAGATTCAATCACGAGGCCTTCAGCCGGGACATCGATATCAGCTTTGAGCTCTTCGAGGTCGGCAACAAGCAGTACCATATCGAGCAACTTGTCGATATTGTGGCCGGTTTTGGCACTCACTTCGACCATAACGGTCGTACCGCCCCATTCTTCTGGGTTGAGGTTGTGTTCGGTAGCCAGCTGCGTTTTTACCATTTGCGGGTTAGCTGTTTCTTTGTCGATCTTGTTAATAGCAACGACGATCTTGGCGTTGGCATTTTGGGCAAACCGAATCGCCTCTATAGTTTGCGGCT
>CAMLKC010000001.1 GCA_946480595.1 uncultured Candidatus Saccharibacteria bacterium | reverse complement strand
GAACCTATCGAGTGCCACGACAAACTTTGCCTCGGGTGTTTCGCGGGCTTCATATTCTGCAATGGACTCAATAAGCGCAGGAAAATCATGCCAGTCTTGTTTAAGAGTGGCAAATGCATCCTCTTCGAGCTTCTGCTGACCGGCAACCGCCTGGCTATCAAACGAGAATGTGTCGCCGCAGTACGCTTCCACAAGGTCATGCGCAAGGCATAACTGCAGCAACTTACTTAAGTCGAGCTGCGGAAATTGCGGCGCCAAAAACCAGCACAACATCGCAAGCGAAAAGGTATGTTCAACGTCGCTTTCAGGAACCTGAGCTTCGGGCAGCATATACACCTTGCGGTCAACGCCAGCAAATGTGACGAGTAGCTTTTGTAGGTCGAGGATTCTCTGTATATCTGGTTTTGGCGCAGTGGTCATAGGGTTACTTTATGTTTGGCAGGTTTATCAAGCTCGGTCCGAAGTTTTACGAATAGATCGGGCATGTCAGTGTACTCAATTATTTTATCTGTCACGAAACGCAGTGAACTCGATGTTTTAGTGCCGGCTTTATAGAAGCAGACGATGGGCACTTCTGCAGCCTTTGCTTGGGCTAGTTCAATGCCCTGGCCGGTTGATGGGTAGGATGCTTCAGCTACTAGTATATCTGTGTGTTTTAGCTCAGTAATCGCATCGGTATCGGCGTTTTGCGGTTCATGAGGTAGAAAGAACTGATGTGTTCTCGAGAGATTAGATTCTTTAATCGGCTTATACAATTCATTTTTGTAATCGTAGTCGCCGCCACAATGTGAGATGTAGATGTTCATATCTTGTATTATACATAAAGAAAATCGCTACGATAGCGATTTTCTGATCTGTGAATAATCTCATGACTGGGGAGAAGTTCTGGAATAGAACTTTTACACAAGAAGAGGATATTGATGTCAAGGAAATTCGAGAGTTGTTCATTGACAATGAGTAGATGGACGAGCCTCGGCGGCGCTAGATTAGAGAAACTTCAATGTCTATTCCGAATGGAGTTAGTCGATACTTGAGCGGAAGCTGCTCTGATATGAAGAATTTTCGCCTGAAATATGACTAGAGGAGATGGCTATAGACATAAGCCTATAGGTCGGTAAGCGACTGCTGAAAAAGCGGCACAAGCTTATCCATAGTGGGCGCTAGCCATTCGGCAGCAGAATCAGGCAAGACATCGTGAACCCAGATAACACGGCACCTATCTTCTCCTTCTGGAAATACTTGCATTGTTGTGTTGTCATGGATTACATTACCATCCACCCAACGCCAGACTCCGCGGCGGAGCTTGTCGTCGCGTGAGATAAGCTGCTCCTTAGCCTTAGTCCCATCAGAAAAAGTCAAAAGACGCGTGTTCTCTGGCTCCATGCTGCAGCCTACAAATACACTTGGTGCAAGTTTTAAAGGCCCATGTTCAAAATCACCGATTATACCCCATGCCTTATCTGCCGATGTTTCGATTGTAAATTCTCGTAGTACGGATGCCATACACTCTCCTCTTAATTATTTCTCTCAGTTATTTAATAGATTTCTTTTATTATCGAACGTGAAATTCTCTTTGCCTTACTACGAATCTTGCAGCAAGCCTATAAGACTTTCGTCAGAAAGCTTAAATATAGCTAATTTGCGGCCTGGCTTACTAATAATACCGACGTTGGCGTCTGTATTATTAGTAGATTGCTTGGTAGTCTCTTCGAGCTTGCCGTCTTGCGTTTCACTCATGGCGATTGCGCCATTTTGCAGCATCTCGTCGTACGATGCCTTAATGTTGTCAACCTCCCAGAACGTAATCGGACAGTCAGCCCATGGCAAACGACTTAAGCGAATATCTATGCCATCTTCGTTTAAGAATGTCACGAAATCCTTATTTTTATACACAGGATCGCCTAGTACTTTAGACCATGCATCCGTGCTTGCCTTAAGATCAGATGCAGGATAGACGACAGTTCGTATTGTTTTTAGATTAAGCATATGTCTATCCTATAGCTATACACCAACGGTGCCAGTCTTAATCTCTCCAGCGCGTTTATAATTAACCACGATAACACCACTTGGAGTGACAGTACTTTCTGTTAGAGTAAACGCAGTCGCAATTGACCCTTCGGAAAACAGCTTTTTACCCGAACCAAGTATTAATGGGTGAATTTGTAGCCACAGCTCATCTACTAAGTCGTGCTCAAGCAGTGATTTAATGAGGTTGCTGCTACCCCAAACCTGAAGATCAGAACCTTCTGATCCTTTAAGCTTCTTAACCGCTTCTACATCTTCAAGAAAAACGGAATTTTTCCAGTCCGATTTTTTCACCGTGCTACTCACGACATATTTTGTCACGTCGTTGATGCCTGGCCATATAGTTTCTCGCTGAGGCCAGACGGAAGAGAAGATCTCGAACGTCTTTTTACCCAAAAGAAGATCCGAAGACTTCAGCCACTTGGGCATAGTTTCGCGAAGGACCGCATCATCGTATGGCGCGCTCCAGCCCCCGTATTTAAAATCTCCTGATGGATCTTCTTCGGGGCCACCCATGCCCTGCATCACGCCGTCCAGGGTAATCATCGATAGTACAATTATTTTTCTCATGTATTTCATTTCTTATTTTAGTTTGATAATCAAAGTAGCAGTGTATAGCATAACTTACTTTGATTATCAAAGTCAAGTATGTTATACTAAAATTATGAAACGAGCAGATCACAAATCGGATTGCCCAATAAACTACACCGTAGAAATATTCGGAGATACTTGGTCAATGGTTATTTATCGAGATATGGCAACTCTCGGCAAAAAGACTTTTAGTGAGCTTCAGGAGTGTGAGGAGCGTATTGGCTCAAGCGTGCTAGCTGATCGGTTAAACCACCTAGAGAATAAAGGAATTATTTCCAAAACGCAGGACCCAGTAGACAAGCGGAAGACTATCTATAAACTTACACCCATCGGCATCAACGCCGTACCTATCCTATACGAAATTGCTACTTGGGGTAGTACTACCTATGCGAATCCAGTCTCTCATCCGGCGTGGTTTGAGTCGATGAAGATGGACAGAGGCGAGGTTGTAACCGCATGGCGTAAAGCTCTAGAGTCTGGCGATTCATTCTTCTACGGTTCAAACAGCGCAATCAGTCAGCTCGGTTTAAAGCTTTAGTCTTCAGGGTCGGGACATGCAAGCGTACTGTAAAATTTGATCTTTACGCTCACCCATTTGAAAAAACACGCTTAGTTCGCAGTCTTGATACTAATATTGTTCTGCATAACCGCCAATTAATACACTTTTAATCTATTTCTCTAAGGTTTTTTTGTCTTTGTTTTGCCTTATCCTCTTGCTACTTTTTCTTTTTACTTTTTCCTCCGGTGACAATCGAGCATACGAAGACGATTCCTTAAAAGATGGAAATCCAAATATTTTTATCGTAGCCCTATTGTCCACTTTCTTCAGCCCATGGATCTTAAGCGTTCGCGTCAATACATCTTCAAGTTTAGTATCGAGAGCGTCGAGACGTAAACCTTCTTCCGTTGTATATGAGAAGGCGCTAGACCAGCCTTGAATTCTTGAGTTAATTGAATTCATTTTCTTCACCAGCGACACGGATGTGCTATATGCGACTCCTCGTATTTCCTTCATAACTTTCTTATATGCGGAATTGGCTGGATAAACCTTGCCGCTTGAGAATCTTAGTCCTAAGAATTCAAGGTTCTCCAAAGTCCTGACGTAGGAGTATTTACCATCTTTTTTCCACAGTTCTCCTGGTATATCACTTCTGAGCGGATACAATTCCAAACCAATTTTTCGTAAGAAGGAATCAGCTAACCTATACTGCGCCTCCGCATCAGGCATAGTCTTACATAGAAACAACATATCATCCGCATAACGAATCATGATAAATCCTTTGTCGTTCATGTACTTATCAAACGACCAAAGGTAAAGATTAGCGAACATTGGCGAAAGCGGGCTACCTTGCGCAATGCCTGCTATTTGATCATATACGAAAGACTTGCCTGTCATGCGCTCATAATACATATAGTCACCGGATTCGATATCATTGCGGACAGCCGCTTCGATAATTGTGTTTAATGAATTATCGGGCAGTGCGTCGAATACTAGCTTAAGTAACGCATCTTTATTAATGTTTTCAAAGAATTTTTTGATGTCTGCTTTGCAGACATATTTATAACCTTCGGCGCGCCACTTTAGAATCTCGCTTGATGCATCTTGGATTTTCTTGCCCGGCAGATATGCGTAGCTAGCTTTATTTGCTAAATCGTACTTTTTATCTAAGTGGAGGAAAATGGTATCCGCAATCGCTTTTTGTACGACCCTATCTCTCACACTCGGAATTTTAATAGGACGATAGCCTCCGTCTTTTTTTGCCGACAAGTAGAGGCGTAAGGCGTAAAACTTATAGCTGCCATAATGTAGCTGTTTTTGAATTTCCTCTAAATGTCCGTCTAAGCCGTACCGAAAACTCTCTATCGTGATCTCATCTAGACCATAGGAAAAAGGCCTCTTCGTAAGGCCTTTCCATGCTTTCACTAAAGTGTCGCGTTTGGATATTTCAGCAAGAAGGTTCACTATTGACTCCCAAGGCTAGGACGCAATTTCCTAGAGCAGTGATCGAGTGAGGGCAGTTCAAGTTTGACCGTCATCGCCAGCAGGATTACTCCGGCAGTGACAATGTCATGCATCAGCTTGACTGTGCGACGCAGGGCTTTGCAGCACTTGCTATGTATATATTGTAACATATTTTCCTGGTCTGTGGGGCGCTCGTCGGGTTGCCCCTCCTCGCGCTCGCTATTCTGTTGTGAAAAGTTCACCGCTATGTCCCCCTTGTGCTCCTTAGTACTCTTAATGGTTACTCCTTGGGATTTAGCAAAACTGCCGGCAACCTGTGGCTCAAGGGTGAGCGTCAGTTCAAGTTTGACCGTCATCGCCAGCAGGATTACTCCGGCAGTGACAATGTCATGCATCAGCTTGACTGTGCGACGCAGGGCTTTGCAGCACTTGCGCTATACTATTATACCATTTTTCAGTAAAAAATTATAGCGCCAAAAAGGATCCGAAAATCGGATCCTTTTAGCTTACCTAGATTCAAACCGAACCATTCTGGTCATGTTGGGTGTGAATCTTGGCTGGGGTGGAGGGATTCGAACCCCCGAATGCATGGACCAAAACCATGTGCCTTACCACTTGGCGACACCCCAAAGCTCCATCATTCTACCATAAAATAGGGTTATTGTTCCACCCCTGCCCTAGCTAAAAGTCAAAGATATCGCCGAGGAAGGATTCTTTCTTTTTGTGGTGATTGCCGCCGCTATGCGAGTCGCGCCTATCGTGATTATCGCGGTCACGGTCGTCGTCGTAACTTCGGCGCTGCTCATGGTGGCGGTCGTCGCGGGAGTCATAGCGCTGCTCGTCGCGTGAAGCTGAGCCCTGAACAAGCTTGTCGAGTTCCCCGCGGTCAAGCCAAACGCCGCGGCATTCCGGACAGTAGTCAATTTCGATCCCTGATCGGTCGGTGATAAGTAGTGTTGCGTTGTCAACTGGGCACTTCATAGTAACTCCTTTGGCTTATTTTGCCTTGTCACTATACCACGGGGTTACGGAGAATTAGCTGAATGTTAGGACTGGACTTTTGCCAAACGGCCGCCCGTGCGAATTCGTTTTGGAACCACTGCCCGGCCAAAGAACCTGCGGCCGATGTATTTGTGGATCTCGATAAGGACAATTGGCGTGACAAAAGCGATGGCGCCGGTAATCACAAGGTCGCCAATGGCGACGCGTGACACGTGCAATATATCGCCTAGGCCACCAAACAGTGCCAGCATCTGCAATGTTACGGCGATGGTAAGGCCGGCGTAAAACTTGCCGTTCCATACGCGCAGGCGTGTCCAGAGCGGTTCGTCGTCGCTTCGCAGGCCGATGGCGTTTGCCCACTGCATAACGACCAGCGCGGAGAACGCGATTGTCCGGCCATACTCGGTGCCGTAGAGGCTGTTGTAAAGGGCGTAAATACCGAGAGTGAGCGAACTCATGGTCAGGGCAATCAGGACGATTCGGGATATAAGGAACTTGTCGAGGATCGGCGCTGAGGCGCGCAGCGGCTTGCGGCGCATATTGTACTTTTCGCCCGGCTCTAGCCCGAGCGGAATGACCATTGCGGTGTCAGTTACTAGGTTGACCCATAGAATTTGTACGGGAACCAGCGGAATCGGCAGCCCCACGACGAGCGCGCCGATAGTTGTCAGGACTTCCCCTGTATTGGTGGCAAGCAGATAAATGAGCATACGCCGGATGTTGGCGTAAATGGTGCGGCCTTCGTGCATGGCGTCGACAATGCTTTTGAAGTTGTCGTCAATAAGAATGATGTCGCCCGCGTCTTTGGCGATCTGTGCGCCGCTGCCCATCGCAACGCCCACGTGCGCGTTAGCGAGCGCGGGAACATCGTTGA
This sequence comes from uncultured Candidatus Saccharibacteria bacterium, assembly GCA_946480595.1. The sequence goes on along the minus strand of CAMLKC010000001.1, from coordinate 45,490 downwards.
CGCCGTCACCTGTCATGGCGGTGATATTATGCTTTTTGAGCAGCGCCAAGATACGGTATTTGTGTTCGGGAATAACGCGTGAAAAAACGCGGATGTTGCCAATGATTTCGCTGAGCTGTTCGTCGGTCATGACGTTCATGTGTCGCGCATCAAACACCTGGTCACGTGAATGTACCATACCAAGCTGCCGGCCAATGTGATAGGCAGTCTCGAAGTGGTCGCCAGTAATCATGCGGACGGTAACCCCAGCCCGAAGCGCGGTCTGGATGGCGCTTTTTGCTTCTGGCCGCAAAATGTCGGCAACGGCAACAAACCCGGCAAATGTGAGCTTGTCCTTTTTGTGCAGGTCGCTAAATTTTGTGATTGGCTTTTTGAGATTGCCATGAGCCAGTGCAATAACCCGGTAGCCATTGCCAGTCAGCTTATGTAGCTGGGCGATAGCTTTTTCGTGTTCGTTCTCGGTCAGGTCGCAGCGCAGCAGCACGTGCTCGGGTGCACCTTTTACGGCCAGTTCGTACTCGCCGCCGCTATGCCACAGGTTGCCGCTCATGGCGGATTCTTGGTCGAACGGCAAGCTGAGCAGCGGCGGTTGCGTCGGGCGATGCACCTGCTTTTCGGTGGTGTACATAGTAAAGGCGGTGTCAAGCGGATCGCGGTATTTTTGCGCCGAGGTATTGGTGGTAATCTGCATGATACGCGCCACGTGAGCGTGGGCGTTTTGCGGGTGCCATACTTCTTGGACGGTCAGCTGGTTTTTAGTCAGCGTGCCGGTTTTGTCGGTTGCAATAGTCGTGATGACGCCGATGGTCTCGATGGAGCGCATCGTGCGAACCAAGGCTCTTTTAGATGCCATACGGCGCATACCTAGGACGAGCACGACGGAAATAGCGACCGGCAGGCTCTCGGGAACGGCGCTTACGGAGAGTGCGATGACGAACTGGAGGCTCTCGGTGATATCCATGCCGCGCATGATCGACAGGCCAAAAGCGACCAGCGCCACGCCCGCCACGACCGCGATGATCTGCGAGACGAGCTTATCGATCTTTTTTTGGACAGGGCTCTCGGTCGATGAGTTTTTAGTAAGAGCGGCAAGCTGGCCGAACTCAGTTTCGTTACCCGTGGCAACGACGACTGCGGTCGCTTCTCCTGCGACGATGAACGATCCTTGGAATAGCATGTTGCTGCGCTCGTAGACTTCTTTTTCACCGTGGAGCTCGGCTGTTTGTTTGTCGATGGGGACGGACTCACCGGTTAGCTGCGATTCGTCGGCACGGAGTGACTGCGCCTCGACGAGCCGGGCATCGGCGGGGATTTTTTCGCCTTCATGAAGCGTGATAATGTCGCCTGGAACGAGCTGGCTTGAGTCGAGTTCGATTATTTTTCCGTCACGCAGCACCTCGATAATCTGGTTTTCGTGCTTTCGAAGCGCACGCAAAATACGCTCAGTAGAAAATCGCTGCACGTAGTAAATGACCGCGCTTGCCGTGACGATGACAAGAATGATCCCTGCGTCGAGGTAGGCGTGGTGCCAAATGCTAATGACAGCAGCTAAAAACAGTACAAACATAAAGACGTTTGCGAATGGCTCGATGAGCTTGCGCCACAATGGATCCCCGCTCACCTTGATGATGTTGAGCCCATGGAGCCGCAACCGCTCTTCGGCCTCACTGACAGGCAAACCCCGTTCGGAGGTTTGGAGTTCTTTCAGGGTTTGATGGACTGTTTTTGTGTAATAAAGCATTAGTACTATTATAGCAAACTAAAAGAGCGAAGCGTCAGTTGCTTCGCTCTTATGAATGTAAGGGTCGCTACCCTATTCCGATGAGCTGCAGGCGTTTGGTCTGCATGCCTGCCGACCACTCGACGACATCCTGGATCTGCTTGCCTACGAGGCTTTGGCCGAGCGGACTCCTGACGGAGATGCGGCCGTCGCTCGGGTTGGCCTCGATGCTCTCGACCAGCGTGTAGCGGATGACGCGGCCGCTCGTATCAAGAAGATCAACCACCGAGCCAATAGCGACTTTCAGCGCGTCGCGCTTGCGTGGGAATAGCTTGGCGGTGCTGAGGGTCGCCTGTTTTTCGGTGAGTTCGCTTTCGAGCGCCTCGATAGCCGACATCAGCTGGATGCGTGCAAACCGTTCGTCGCGGCTGTCGGTCTTGTCCATTTCACGCAGGCGCATGTACGCCTCGTGCTTTTCGCGCTCCAACCGTGCGATGGTCTTTTTTAGCTCTTTCATGCCTTTTTTACTAAGGTAAATGGTTTTTCTAGAGTTCATTTTCTGTCCTCCTTCTTTTGTTTTTGACGCTCCCGGGCGGTGTTTGTTTGCCCCTCTGCGTACATTTGCATTATGCACTCCTTTTCTGAGCCATTTCTTAAAATAAGGCACTGTTGCTAAAAGCACGACGCTATTTTGTGGAAACGATTTTGCCGTCCTTTAGTGTAAATGTGCGGTCGGTTTTGCCGGCAATATCCAGGTCATGCGTGACAGCCAGAATAGTGGTATTTTGGCTGCGTGAAAGACTGTGAAGAAGGTCGAAAATCTTTTTGCCGTTTTCGCTGTCGAGGTTTCCAGTAGGCTCGTCGGCCAAGACAACAGCCGGGTTATTGGCAAGCGCCCGTGCAATAGAAACTCGTTGCTGTTGCCCGCCACTGAGACGGGCGGGTTTTCGAAGTTGTTCGTCGGCATCTATACCGACTGCCTCTAACAGCTCCGCCGCCCTACTCTGCCGTTCGTGCGTGCTTTTTACGCCGCCGAATTCTAGTGCGAGCGCGACGTTTTCCAGGGCGCTAAGATTTGGAATGAGATTGTAATGCTGGAATACAAAACCAATCTTGTGTGCGCGGTATTGCGTTTGTTCTCGTGCGGCGAGCGCGGCGATGTCAATGTCGTCAACGACGATCTCCCCTTCTGTCGGTGAGTCGAGCGCGCCAAGTAAGCTGAGCAGTGTGGACTTGCCACTGCCGCTCTTGCCGATGATCGAGGCGAATTCACCCGTTTCAACGCGGAATGAAACATCGTTTAGCGCATGAACAGGGCCATGGGCTGCCTGAAATGTTTTCGTGAGGTTTTTAACTGCTAACATGATTCTCCTTTACTCCGTCCTTAGTACTTCCGCCGGACGAACGCGGGCAATTGCCCAAGCTGGAACGGCGCTGCCGATAATGGCGATAAGTAATATGATGCCGATACTCTCAAGCATGATTTCTAGCGTTAGCGTACTGGTGACGTCTTTGATATTGGTGCCGAGCTGGTCACTGATGCCGCGAAGGCCGCCGCTTCGCATAGCGCGTGGGCCGTTTGTGCTATTACTTGGCCCGGCGGAAAGGCTTGGGCCGTCAGTGTCTGAATTTGACACCAATGATTTGGTAAGCGGTCCGCTTGTCAGTATGCCAAGCGCAAGTCCTAAGATACCGCCGACGATAGTTAACGTGAGTGCTTCGGTAACGAACTGGACAATGACCTTGGCGTTGGTTCCACCAATTGCTTTAATCACTCCGATCTCACGGCGTCGTTCGCGCACGACCATAATCATGGAAAGCAGAACGATAACCGCTCCGGCAACACTGGCGCCAATGACACCTGCCGTCGCAAGGCTGGCTATGCTTTCAAGTGGCGCAAGGCTGTCTTTTGCCTGGTCTTCCTGGCTGGTGATATCTGCTTTGTCACCGAGTGCGCTTTTAAGAGCTGCGACCGTTGAGGAAACATTGTCACTGCTATCAACCGTGACGGTTGCTGCTGTTGCGGCGCCAGCTTGGTCGGTGAGCTTTTGGACGGTGGCGATCGGCATGATCAGCCCGTTGTTTTCAAACTGGTTGTCGCTTTTGTAGATACCTGCGACGGTGATCTTTTTGCCATAGGCGGTGAATGTATCGCCTACCTCAAGCTTATTTTTATCGGCAAGGGTTTTACCGACGAGGGCGGTATAGTCACTGTTATTTCCATCGATCATGCTGCCGCTGGTCAGCTTGTCGCTGTCAATGACGGTCGAGGGGTCGCTGGTGCCTGTGATGACAGTTCGCGGTTTGGGAGCTTCGCCCGATGTACCGTCGGCCGATTTGAACATGACGACAGGCCCGGAGCCTCTGCCGCCTGCAAAGCGCTTGCCGATGCTGCCTAGTTCGAACGACGGTGTCAGGCTAGTATCGTCGGCACTGAGCTGATCGGTCAGTGTGGATACGACACTATCGACGTGTGCCGTGTCTTTTATTTTCTTAATTTGGGCTGCGGTGAGCGGGTCGCCTCCGCCGAAACCGCCGCTGACTCCTGCCGGACTGATGGAAACTTTTGTCGCCACCGAGGCTTTTACCTCGTCGATTTTAGCGTTGACACTCGATCGCGCAACCATCATTGCTAGTATCAGGCAGATGCTGATGGCAAGCATAATGATGACGCTGATTGAGCGCAGCGGGCTGCGTAACGCGTTGCGTACGCCCCTGGTTAGTACGTTCATGACGTCTCCTTGTATTATGGGTTGACGTCGTGACTATACGTGTTATTGCTGATTTTTGGCTTTGTCTAAGCTGAAAATTGGCAGAAGAACTTTGAAGGTCGTCGGCTGATTTGGTGCGCTGCTAACCGACAGTTCACCTTTGTTAAGCTCGACAATCTTTTTAGCAAGTGCCAAGCCGAGCCCGTAGCCCTTTTTAGTGCCGCCGGTGCGCGAGGTGTCGGCGCGATAAAACCTGTCGAAGATATGCGGAAGAACGTCGGGGGCTATTCCCTCGCCCGTATTAATAACCTCAAACCCGGCCATGCCTTTTTTATGGAGCGGATTAACGATGACTTTTGAATCTTCGGGACTATATTTGAGGGCGTTGTCGAGAAGAATCGCTAGCAGCTCTTCGACGCTGGAAGTATTTGCAAGGACGGCATGCGACGACTTGCTGCCGTTAAATTTAATGCGGTCCTGCTTTTTGTTTAGCCGCTCGATAACTGAGGCGGCTGTTTCTGCGAGCGGTACTTTTTCCTGTACGATGTTGTCGTGGTCGAGCCGTGAGAGCTGCAGCAGCATATGTGACAGGTTGCTGAGTTTGTTTACTTCTTCTAGGTTGCTCTCCAGAATCTCGCGCATTTCTGGCTTGGTGACATTGGCGTCGCGAAGCGCCACCTCGATCTCTGTTTTCATGCTGGCAAGTGGTGTGCGGAGCTCGTGGCTGGCGTCGCTGGTAAAGCGCGACTGCGCGTCATGTGCCTCTTCGATTGGCTCGAGCGTACGCCGGGCAAGATAATAACTGCCGATGCCGCCAGCAATCCAAATACATATGTTAGTAATGACAAGAGAAGTAATAAGGTTTTTCTCGGCCGTATGGATCTGTAGTTCACGGTAATTATCGAAAACGGTCGAGTTGTTAATATTGAAACTCAGCTGCGGGGCGGACCGGAAATAGCCGATACGGTTTCCTACTTCCGACGAAGCAATTGAATAAATAACCACGCTAAACAACAGGCTGATGGCAATAAGGATACCAAGATACCAAGTGGTTAGTTTTAGCGTGGCTGATTTAAACACTGCTAGTTCATGTCCTGTAATTTATAGCCAAACCCACGGACGGTGTGAATGAGCGGCTTTGGAAATGGCTGGTCGATTTTGGCGCGCAGGTATTTAATATACACCTCGACGGTATTGGGCAGAATGTCGGCATCGTAGTCCCAGACGTGTGCAATAATGAGCTCTTTTGGCAGCGGTCGTCCCTGGTTTCGCAGAAGGTACTCCAGCAGGGCGAATTCTTTGCCGGTCAGCTGGATGGCTGCGTCTCCCCGTTTCACTTCGTAGGTGACGGTGTTGAGCGTCAGGTCGCCTGCGCTAAGAATGGTGGACTGCTGCTCTTTTGGCCTACGGAGGAGTGCGCGGACTCTGGCTAGCAGCTCTTCGAGGGCGAAGGGCTTGACCATGTAATCGTCTGCTCCACTGTCCAGGCCATTGGTGCGGTCTTTAACGCTGCCGATGGCGGTCAGAATAAGCACCGGTGTATGGATCTTGGCGTCACGCATGGCTTTTATAATGGCGATGCCGTCGTATTCACCCGGAAGCATCCGGTCAATAATGGCAACATCGTACGGCTCGGTCGTCGCCATGGCATGTCCTTCGTCACCATCGTAGGCGACATCGACGGCATAGCTCTCTTGCTCGAGCGCTTTTTTGAGAGCGCGGGCAATCTTGTGTTCATCTTCAATCAGTAAAACTCTCATACTGTCATATTCTAGCTAAATTTGCTGAAATGAATCTTAAACCGTGGCTGGGTCGTACTTTTCACCCCAGGCTTGCATGTCTTGAAGAATCGGCATGAGGTCGCGTCCCTTTTCTGTCAGGCGGTACTCGCAGCGGTTGCCGCCGGCAGAGAGTTTTTCGATAACGCCCGATTGCTCGAGCGATGCCAGGCGGGCTGAAAGCGTACGGGGGTTAATGCCGCCAGTCGAATCTTGCAGTTGGCAAAAACGAACGGTGTTCTCGTTAAGAAAATAACGAAGCAGAAGCGGTGTCCATTTGTCTCCCAGGATATCGGTTGCTGCCTTGACGCAGCCGACTTGCTCTACTGTTGTATTCATAACCTATACTATACATTGTCTAGCACATAGAGTCAAACCGCTTATTGTCGCATAAGCATCATTGCGTTACACTAAAGCGTATGACCAAACGTACAGCCAAAAAAACGAACAAACCCGCGCACAAAAAAGAAGCTTTCGAGCCGAACAAGATGACGTTCGCCATCGCTGCATTATCGGCAGTTACCCTCGTACTTCTTGCGGTAATCGTTACGTTCTCGTAAGCCCCTTAGGACTTACGCTTAAGTACTTCTTTTATGCTGAGTTTTCGGCTGTATTCCAGCGCGCCAAAACGGAATATCCGTACCCCGATCCGCACTGTTAGTGCAGTCGTGATGATAAGTAGTGCCAGCGAAATGAGCGCAGGTATAAGCTCTAGGTTGCCTACAGCATTCCTTAGGAGTAGTGGGATCGGCGCGGTAAGCGGAAAATAACTAAGAATCTGTACGATCACCGAATGCGGTGCCGAAATAAAGAGCGGTGCGGCATACAGTGGTCCGAATGTGAGTGCCATGACGGCACCGAAGAAACCGCCGGCTTCTTTTGCTGTCGGCATTGCGGCGCCAAGTGTCATGAGAATACCGGTGTACATCAGGAAGCTGACGATGAAGATAGACGCGCCGAGGCCGATTGCCAGCGGGTCAAGCGGCAGTGACGAAAGGTCGAGCGAGGGCAGCGATAACTGGTTCTTGAATACCAGATAGCCAACGATGACGGGCACGAGAATAACGGCCATCTGAATGAATGCCAGAACGACAAGTGACAACAATTTGCCAACCAGCAGTGTTGTCGGTTTGATGGTTGCCAGAATCATCTCGATGACGCGGTTTTCTTTTTCCTCGGTTACGCTGGTCAGGATTTGGCTGCCAAACGTGGCGATCATGAAGTAAAACAGAACAAGGAATATACCCGGTGCAATCAGCTTAAGGAACCCTTTGTCCTCGGCACCGTCGGTATAGGTGGTCGCCGAAAAGTTGATCTTATTTTGCAGGATTGCCCGTAGGCTAGGGTCGGTTTTGGCCGCGGCTGACTGGATAAGCAGCTGGCTGGCGAGCTCTTCATAACGGCTGTCTTTAAAAATGCCAACTTCTTTTCCATAAATTTGCACCGGTTGTTTGGTGACGTCTGCTGGGTAGTAGAAGTACGCGTCGAGCTTGCCATCTTTGGTGGCTTTAATACCCGCACTGCGGTCGGCAATTTGCGAGGCGCCCACTGCCTTTAGTATTTGCGGCGAAATAAGGCGCGAATCGTCAGTCACTCCGAACGAATACTGTTCGTTGGCAAGGTTCTGGCTTTCGGTGCTAGTGGTTTGGTTCGAGAAAAAGATGATCGCACCTACAGCAGCAACAATCGTCGGAACGGCTAGTGCCGCAATCCAGAAGCTGCGTTTTTTGAGCGTGCGGACGATCTCAAACCGAATGACGGTGCCTAAGTTATGCATGGTAGGTCTCCCCCTTTTCTGTCTTGCCGTAAATAGAAACAAAGATATCGTCGAGTGATGGGCGTTTCAGCTCAAATCGTTCGCATGCCACACCGGCGCTGGTTAGTGAACGCTGGATGGCAAATAGGTCACCGCTTGGCTCGAGTGTCGTTACCTTGCCTTCCCGGCGCTTGATGGTGTAGAGCTTGTCGTTTTCTGGAACGGGGTCTGTCGAGACTACCTCGATAACTTTGCCACCGAACTCCTCTTTCACCTCGTTGATGGTGCCGTATAGGCGGCTACGGCCGTCTTTGAGGAGTAGGATTCTGTCACAAAGGCGTTCGACTTCTTCCATTTGGTGGGTGACAAAAATCACCGTGGCGCCCTTTTGTTGGTGCTCCTCGATGATATCCATAAGCAGACGCCGGTTGACTGGGTCGAAACCTTTTGTTGGCTCGTCTAGGATAAGCAGGTCGGGCTTATTCATGACAGCAATGCCCAGCTGGACTTTTTGCTGCTGACCGCCAGAGAGTTTGTCGAGTTTGACGGCTGCTTTTTCGCTGAGATCAACGCGCTTTAGGTAATTAAGCGACCATTCTTTTGCGTCGCGCCGGGACATGCCTTTTAGCTGGCCAAAGTACACCATTGTATCGAGGACGCTTTCTTTTTTGTAGAGTCCACGCTCTTCTGGTAGGTATCCTAGGCGAACTGGTCCGCCGACTTCGTAGGGCTTGCCTTCGATGGAGAGCGTTCCGCCGGTCGGCTGATAGATGCCAAGGAGTGCGCGGATGGTCGTGGTTTTGCCTGATCCGTTGCTGCCGAGAAACCCGAACGTTTCACCTTTTTTAACTTCGAATGTTAGGTCTTTGATAACCGTCGTTTTGTCAAAATCCATGCGGAAGTGGTCTACCGTCACGAGAGAATCTTTTTTCGTCATATGCCTCTATGATATCACGCTAGCGGTAGTTGATAAACTGAAGCGGAAACTCAAAGTCGCTTGCCTGAAGCAGTGAAATAACGTTTTGGAGCTCGTCCTTGCTACTGCTCGTGACCCGGACGGCATCGCCCTGAATCTGGGCTTTTACTTTTGGCGCATCGTCGCGGAGCTGCTTGGTAATCTTTTTAGCGTTGTCCTGCGAAAGACCGTGTTTGAACGGAATTTCCCAAGTGGTCTTAAGGTTGCTTTCGACCGGTGTTTTGGAGAGATCCAGTACTTTCGCGCTTTGTTCGCGCGCCGCGAGTTTTTTGCGGATAACATCGACGATAGCGTCGCACTGCCATTGGTTTGCCCCGATGATTTTAAAGCCCGTTTTGTCGCCGTTTAGCCATTCGATGGCCGCGGGCGTCCCTTTAAAGTCATACCTGTTGCCGATCTCGCGCTCGGTGCCGGCAAAAATATTATTCATTTCCGCTTTGTCGTATTCCGAAACAATATCGAAAGAAAATGTCGCCATAATAAGTCTCCTTTTGGTCTAGTATAACAAAGCTAGCGCGGCACCGCTTGCAGAGATGACTAAAAAAGATGCTATAATGACATCACTATGAAGACACGAATTGAGATCGACACAAAAACTTTCGTGCGTTTCTGGCTGGTAGTGATCGGGTTCGCTTTTGCTATTCTGGCTGTCTACAGCGCACGCAGCGCACTTATCCTCTTGGGAGTCGCCTTTTTCCTCGCCTTGGCGCTCAATGCACCTGTTACGTATATTGCAACGCATCTGCCCGGTAAGAGCCGCGTTGGCGGAACGGCAATCGCGTATGTATTAGTACTGGCGGTGTTAGGTGTTTTTGCCTTTTTGATTGCGCCGCCAATCGTGCAGCAGACAGCTAAGTTTAGCCAGAGCGTGCCAAGCCTGGTCGACGGCGTTACGACGCAGTGGGCCGGTGTTAACAGTCTGGTAGAGAAATACCACCTGGAACCGCAGGTTGAGAACCTCGTTAAGTCGGTAAAAGACAATAGTACGCACTGGGCATCGAGCATAGGTTCAAACCTGCTGTCAGGCGTTGGCTCCGTAGCCGCAACATTTGCCTCGACAGTGCTGGTTCTCGTGCTTACGTTCCTTATGCTGGTGGAAGGGCCGATGTGGCTTCAACGCTTATGGGGAGTCTATAACGATCAAGGCCGCATGAAACGCCACCGTAATCTTGTTGACCGTATGTATACGGTCGTGACAGGATATGTCACGGGACAGTTGACCGTTTCGGGTATTGGCGCGGCGCTTGCAGGCCTGACGGTATTTATGCTGAGTCTGTTTATTCCAGGCGTGCCTAGTAATTTGGCGCTGCCGACAGTGGCGATTGCGTTTACCCTATCGCTTATTCCGATGTTCGGCGCCACGATTGCGGGTATTATTATTTCACTGTTGCTCGTTCTGAATAACGTGACTGCAGGTGTTATTTTTGCAGTGTACTTTATCGTGTACCAGCAGATTGAAAACAACTTCATTTCTCCGACTATCCAGTCAAAAAAGTTAGAGCTTTCTGCGCTTACTGTGTTGGCTTCGGTGACGGTTGGTTTGTATGTCTTTGGTCTTGCGGGCGGTATTATCTCTATCCCGATTGCCGGTTGTTTAAAGGTGCTATTAGAAGAATATCTTGAACGTGCCCGCGAAAACCGAAAAAATAGCGACCGTCCGATCGCGAAAATCGTGAGCAAAATCAAACACGAAGCCTAACTCACTAGGCCTAAAAGGAACGATACCCCGCCGGCGACTGCTGGCGGGGTATGTTCGTACTGCGAGAGTGGTGTCACTGAGACTCCTCCCCTCCTTCGGGAGTTTCTTCGGCGGGTTCGGTTGTTGCGGACGGGGTTGGGTGATTCCTCGCCCAGTCCGTGTCGAACGCGACCCGCTCCGACTGAGACCGTGCCGCCTGAGCGGCGTACTTGTCCTTGTGCGGCCCACGTGGCTGGCGCACGCGCCTTCCTCGCTTGGACATCGTCTGTTCCTTCCGACGTACGAACAGTAGTCTTATAATATCATAAAACTGATTCGTCAAGAACTACGCGTCGGCCTCTATGTATTCCCAGACCGATCCATCTGGAGTGTCGCGTACCACGATACCTTTTTCTTTCAGCTCGTCGCGCAGTTCGTCGGATACCTGCCAATTCTTTTCTTCTCGCGCCCGTTCACGCTGGATAATGAGCTGCTTGGCTTCATCATCAATATCAGGCGTTGTCTCGAGTAGTTGCAGGCCTAGTAGCTGATCAATGGCCTCCAGGAGGTGGTTGAGAGCGTGAGGATCGATCCTATTAAGCCCGTGTGACTCAATGTGCGAGAATGCCTCGTCCACGATACGTAGGGCTTCTGGCGTGTTAAGATCGTCGCTCAAGGCTTCTTGTAGCAGCCCCGTAAGCGCGAGTGACGGGTCGGTTTGTTTGGAGGCGTTTTGCGTGAGCGTGTCATGCGCCTGATGACGGAGTGCGGCGACATTTCGCCAGTGGTGAAGGCGGTTGCGGGCGCCGGCCAAGTTTTCGAACGTAAAGTTGCCTTCGTTTTTGTAGTGGCCCTGCAAAATAAACATCCGGTAGTCGAGCGGGCTGTAGCCGCGGTTTTTTAAGTCGTCGAGCGTAAAGCCGTTACCGAGACTTTTACTGATCTTTGTGCCGTCGACTTTTAGGTGGTTGTTGTGCAGCCAGTAGCGTGAGAATATTTGTCCGGTTGCCGCCTCGCTCTGCGCGATTTCGTTGGTGTGATGGACCGGAATATGGTCGATTCCGCCGGTGTGGATGTCGATGGTTTGTCCAAGAATGCTCATTGCCATGGCCGAGCATTCGAGGTGCCAGCCCGGGAAGCCCATGATTTTTTTATCACTGTCCAGCAGGTCGGCTGGTGTTTCCCATTCCATGTCGCGTTTTTCGTCACTCGGCGTAAACTTCCAGAGTGCGAAGTCGCTAGGGTTGCGCTTTTCTTCGTTGAAAGCCACGCGGGCACCGGCTTTTTGCGCTTCTAAATCAAGGCCAGCAAAATCAGCATAGGTCGGGAATTTACTGGTATCAAAGTAAATGCCGTCATTGATCTGGTAGGTGTAGCCTTTTTCTTTTAGCGTGCGTATGAGATCGAGCTGCTGGGGAATGAAATCGGTCGCACGAACAACATGCTCCGGCATAATAAGACCAAGCTTTTCAATGCCTGCCAAAAAATCCTCGGCGTAAAATTCGGCGATCTCCCAGGCGGTTTTGCCTTCACGGCGAGCGCCCTTTTCGAGCTTATCCTGACCGTCGTCAGCGTCACTAACCAAGTGGCCTACGTCGGTAATATTCATGACGCGTTCGACATCAAGGCCATTCGCAATCAGAGTTCGGACGAGGGTGTCCCAATAAATATAGGCAGCCCAGTTGCCGACATGAAGGTGGTCATACACAGTCGGGCCACAGGTGTATAGCGCCACCTTACCCTCTGTTATGGGTCGAAAATCTTCTAGTTTTTTCGTGAGTGTATTGTGAAAACGGAGTGTCATGTTGTTGTGGTTCCTGCTTAAAATTGGTCGAAAATGCCAAAGACGCCTAGTTAAAACTACGCGCCGCAGGTACAGGATGTGAGATTATGCGTCATGTTGGTTGATCGCCTTTTCTGTTGCAGTTACGAGCTCTGCTACGATTTTATCGTATTCTTCGTAAACACGGAAACCGGCTGCGTATTTGTGTCCGCCACCGCCAAAGTAGCCTGCAACCTCTTCAGCTATGGGCGAATTGCTTCGCAACTTGCCGGTTGCTTTTCCGTCGGGGTAAGTCTTGATGGCAACGCCGATTTCGACGCCCTCAACCAGGCGCATTTCGTCGAGCACCAGGACACTCGGGTTGTACTGATCGCTGTATTTTTGAATATCTTCCCATGGAATATGAATAAGAGCCAGCTTGCCGTCGAGGAAATATTCGATACGACCGATGAGCTCACCCTTGTACGCCAAAATTTCTGGCGATTTTTTCATAAATTCTCGGCGGCGCTCCTCAATAACCGAGTTACTGGCACCGAGTTCGGTCAGTTTGCCAGCGACAAAAAAGCTGTTTGGCGATACGTTTGGCGTCGTAAGGCCAAGACTGTCCGACATGATGGCAATAAGCATGTTTTCGGCGGCCTGAGCATTAATAGCCCAGCCAGACTTTTGCGCGAGGGCATAAATGATTTCACTGGTTGCAACAGCATCTTCTGCTAGCATTTCGTGCGGGAAGCTGAGGCTTGATTCGGTGGTGTGGTGGTCAATAACGAGCACTGGGTGCGACTCAAGGAATGAGCGGACTCCTGGTGTTTCGAGTGCTTTGCTGACGAGAATATCGGCGCTGGTATCAACAATAATTGCCATGTCGGCATCAGTGGGAAATGTCGCTACGACCCTGTCCCAGCCCTTAATGTAACGCATGTATTTTGGTACGTCGGTCGCGCAGTAAATGACGATATTCTTGCCAAGATCACCGAGGATTTCTTCGAGCGCGAGGCTGCTCCCCAGGCTATCGCCATCCGGGTTTTCGCCCTGAATAACAACGATTTTTTTAGCATTTTGTATGAGCTCTGCGGCTTTTTCGTACATTAGAGTGTCCTTCGCCCTTCGAGCGCATGCGTTAATGTGATTTGGTCGGCGTATTCAAGGTCGACGCCCACGGGAATACCCCGGGCTAGCCGGCTGAGCTTGACGTTGTTACCGGCACCGGCATCCTGAATGTGGCGCTGAAGAAATAGCGCGGTTGACTCCCCTTCGACGCTCGCATTAGTAGCGATAATGACTTCTTCGACGTCGTCTGCTTCGATTCGCTTCAAAAGTTCGGGAATATGCAGCTGTTCCGGGCCAATACCGTCGATCGGCGAGATCGCTCCGCCAAGTACGTGGTACGTGCCATGGTATTGACCGGTCCGCTCAAGGGCAACAATGTCAAGCGGCTCCTCGACAACGGCAATCAGCCGCTTATTGCGACCATTGTCGGTATAAAGAGAAGACACTTCTTCGTTTGTGTCGATCAACGCAAACGTGACCGGGCAGGTTTTTACGCCGCTATGGAGTTCGGCGATGCTGCCGGCCAGTTTGTCTGTCGTGTGGCTATCGCTTCGCAGCAAAAAGTAGGCATAGCGTTCTGCAGTACGCGCGCCTACACCTGGCAATCTGCCGAGTTCATCAATCGCCCTAATGAGCGCTGCTGGAAGGATCTGGGCCAAAGTCTGCTCCTAAAGTCCAAGATTACCAAGGCCACCCATGAGCGGCTTCATTTTTTCTGCGGCAACTTCTTGTGCTTTTGCCAGGCCGTCACGAACGGCGATCTCAATCCAGTGTTCGAGTTCTTCAATGTCGTTGAGGTCGACCTGTGCAGGGTCGATCTTAACGCTCTTGATCTTCAGTTCGCCGTTAATCTGCACAACGACAGCACCGTCACCGGCCTCAACTTCAATGATTTCTTTTGCTAGGTCTTTTTGCGCTTTGCGCAGCTGGTTCAACATTTTTACTTGGTCAAATGCCATTTTTAGTCACTCCTCTTGAATTACCTACCTAGTATACGTTATTTGACGCCTGTTTTATAGATGTAAAGGCGGTCGCCGTCGTTCGACACGCTGTCTGTTACGATACGGTAGAGTTGGGCTGTGTCGCTTGTTTTGTGAGCGTCATGCGTGACGATGATTGTCTTGGCTCCCGAAACCTGTGAAAGCGGCATGTTGTTTGTCACGCTAACGTCTTGGTTGTGGGCTGCCACGACGGCATAAAACGGTGCTTCACTTGGCGATGTCAGCAGTGTTGTTGCTCCACGGTCTTTTGCGTCCAGCTGATCGTTGAGCATTCGTAGGTCGTGAGTAAAGTTACTGGCTGTTTTAGGATCGTACGTATAGCCGTATACGTAGCGCCCCACTCCGGAAAGGACAAGTCCGGCAATAAGGATTGTTAGCGGGAGGAGTCCGGCGAGCCGCGCGTAAGGATTCCTCGGGAAGAGCTGGTACCAGTTGGTAAGCAGCATGCTTATTCCCATCGCGACGAGTAACATGACTGGGACGAATGTAATGCTAATATAGCCCGGGTTAACAAGCAGTACGGGGGCAAGCAGTACGATCCAGGTGGTAATAATGTAGCTTCGGGCTGTGTATTTGGTTGTGACAAGCTGCACGATACCAAGTGCAATAAGAATAACGGTGCCGAGTCCGTAAATTGGCGTCATGATTATGCCGCTACTAGGCGTGACGAAGTCGAGGTACTGCCGCAGTAGCTGCAAGATATTTTCTTTAATATCAGGCTGCTCGCTTGGTATGCCGAGGAGCGTTAGTCCCACAGATGGCTGTCGTACGATGGCGTAAGCGAGTGGCGTAATGAGAATAAGCGCGATAAATAACCCGACGGCGATCTTGAGCTTGGACAAGCGGCGAATAAGATAGCGTAGGTGCGGGTGAAGGATAATGGCGCTCGCTAGTGCGACCAGAATATACAGACTAAGTGGCGTATAAATGCTGAGCGCAGCAATACAAAAGAGAGCGATCTTCCATAAAATACTCCTTTTGGCCCGCCTTGAAATCATCATGGCGCAAACCAGCAGCCAGACTGACCAGAAAACATAGACGATGTTCGGTGCGCCGCTTTGGGCAACGAACAAAAACTGTCCCGTAGTGATGACAATAATAGCAGTAAGTACGGCTACATTGCGACGGAACCACATTCGCAGCAAGATAAAGATACCGATGGCGGAGAGCGCTCCTAGCAAGAGAGATGGCAGTTTAATACTAAGGTTCGACACCCCGAAAAGCGACATACTCGCCTGTTGCAGCAGGTGGTACGGCAGATCGATGACGGATTCGGGTGCAAACGATGTAAAAGAGAGTGACGCGGCATTACTGGCAACGACAGAGCTCATTTCGGACTCGCTAAGGCCGTTCGGAATAAAGAGGCCAGCGATGACCAACAGTCCGACGATTGTAAGACCAATAAGCGTATACCCTATATAGTAGCGCTGACGGTAAAGCCAATAATCTGTCATTTGTTTGACCATAAATTACTTACGATTATAGCACGTCCTTGTTAGTCGTGTTTCTTATCGAGCGACATAAATCGCAGTCGCTCAGGGTGGAAGTAAAGCTCTACCTTACCTACAGGACCGTTACGGTGTTTAGCAATAATAAGATCGGTAACGTTTTCGCGCTCTGTCTCTGGATTGTAATATGCCTCGCGGTAAATAAACATAACGATGTCGGCGTCCTGCTCGATCGATCCCGATTCACGAAGGTCGGCCAGCTGAGGAATCTGCGGGCTGCGGCTTTCAACAGAACGTGATAGCTGCGAAAGCGCGATGACCGGCACGTTCAGTTCGCGGGCAATCAGCTTGAGGCCACGTGAAATTTCGCTCACCTCTTGCACGCGGTTGCCGTTGTCTTTGCCGCTTCCCTGCATCAGCTGGAGGTAGTCGACAATAATAACGCCAAGCGGGTTGTCGTGAGCTGCGCGCCGAGCTTTGGTGCGCATTTCGAGGACACTGAGGCCCGGCGTGTCGTCGAGAAAAATTGGGGCTTCAGCCATTTCACCCATGGCTTCAGAAAGTTTCGAGAAGTCTTCGTCACTCAGGTTACCTGTGCGGATATTCCAGGCGTCGACACCACTAGCGTCGGCTAGCATACGGTCGACCAACTGCTCTTTGCTCATCTCAAGGCTGAAAAATAGCACCGATTGTTTAGCAACGGTTGCGACGTTGTACGCGAGGTTTGTGACCAGGGTCGTTTTACCCATGGCCGGACGGGCTGCCAAGATGATAAGGTCGCTGCGTTGTAGTCCGGCGGTCATATTGTCGAGGTCGCGCCAGCCAGTGCGGACACCGCGGAGTGCGCCCTTGTTGCGGTGCAGCTCTTCCATGCGGTCAAAGCTGTCGGTCAGGATCTGCTCGATGCTGGTGAGGTCTTGTTTGAGTGACTGGTCGCTCACACTGAACAGTTCGGCCTCGGCCTTTTCTAGTAATTCCTGCGTCGTGGTATCTTCGTTAAATCCGAGCTCCGAAATTTCGGCGCTGGCTTTAATGAGCCGCCGGCGCACCGCTTTTTGCGCGACCATTTCAGCGTAGGCTTCGGCGTGCGCGGCGGTCGGAACATAGTTGGTCAGCTCGGTCAGGTAACTTTGGCCGCCAATGGCGTCGAGCTCGTCTTTTTTCTTAAGTTCGTCGGTCAGGGTTAAAAGATCGACCGGCTTGTGGCGTTCGTATAGGCGTATCATGCCGCCATATACTGTCCTATGGCGCTTGTCGTAAAAGTCTTTTGCGGTGACATGTTCTGAAATGTCGGCGAGAGTTTCTTCGTCGATCAATACGGCGCCAAGCAGGCTTTTTTCGGCATCTATATTCTGTGGCGGGACTTTTCCGGCAGGGACTTCTTTAGCTGGCATAACACCTCGTTCGTAGCTTATGTATCTACGGTTACCTCTTCTCCTCCACCCATAATAGCAGCAACAGCGGCCGCAGTGCTATCTTTTGGCGGTGGAGGTGTCCCGATAGTCTCGATTTCGGGGTCGCCGGCGCCGACCGCTTCGAGTGATTTTGCAATATTGACGCGGTATTTGGCGTCGTCGAGTTTTTTCTTGTAGAAGTTATTGATGGTATAAATAATGAGTTTGTCGCCGTCGATTTCGTAGCCGCATTTTGAGAGGACGCTGTAGATAGCGACGTAGTTTTGATGCGTGTGTTCGATGAAGGTGTCCCAGTCGAGGGCGTCGAGGTTGGCTGGACCGCGAGGTGCCTGTTCGTTTTCTTTAGTGCTTGCGGATCCTGTCGCCTGGCCCGAAGAATCTTCCTTCGTCAAAGTATCTGCAGCCCGAGATCGACCAGACGCTGGGGCTCTTGTCGATCCCGGAGCGAAGCCACTTTGCGAAGGAACGGTTCGAGGGGAGCTCGCTAGCTCCACCAATTCCTTAACCGGCGCGCTTACTTCTGCTGGCGGCGAAACGAGTGCGGCTGATTTTGGTTTGGGGGTGGCGTGTGCGGCAAGAACTGTCAGTAGTTTAAGTCCCGGCTGTCCTGATTTGGCAACGTCCAGCAGTTGGTCAAGCAGCGGCAAAAGCTGAGGCTTTTCGGCGATTTGTTCGCGGACAATCTGAATAAGCTGGCTGACGAGAACCGTCGGCTGAATACCACTCTGTTCGCCTTGATCGATAAGTTCGACAATGGCTTTTATGTCTTTGCTTTCGTACGCCGATAGGAGTTTTGTGACGTGCTCGGTAGGTGCAAGCCCGAGTGATTCTTCGACCAGTTCTCTTGTGATACCGGTTTTTTCGTCGGCAAGGCCTTGCAACTGGTCAAGCAGACTGATGCTGTCACGGAAGCTGCCGTCACCGCGCCTAGCGATGATTTCAAGCGCGTCGTCGTTAATCTTAATTCCCTCTTCCTTAGCGATAAAAGCCAGGTGCTTCTTCGCGTCCGCTGGCGCGATGGAGCGAAAACTAAACCGCTGCGTACGGCTGATGATAGTTGCGGGAAGCTTATCAGCATCGGTCGTAGCGAGGATAAAAACGGCGTGTTCGGGTGGCTCCTCGAGCGTCTTAAGCAGTGCATTAAATGCGGCCTTTGACAGCATGTGTACCTCGTCGATGATATAGACTTTTTTAGTGCTCGATACGGGCGCGATCTGTACTTTTTCGCGCAGGTCACGGACGTCTTCAACGCCATTGTTGCTGGCGGCGTCGATCTCGATAATGTCTAAGTGAGTCGTTTCTTCGTCGTACGGAAGCTGATTAATTTCGTGCGCCAAAATCCGGGCAATAGACGTCTTGCCAACGCCTCGTGGGCCAGTGAGTAAGTAGGCGTGGGCAATACGCCCGGCTGCAAGCGAGCGCGTCAAAATATCGGTGACATGTTTCTGCCCCACGACTTCCGCCAAACTGCGGCTGCGATACTTACGGTACAATGCTTTTGACACTGTTTGTTTCCCCTCACTTTTCTGTTTCTATTGTACGTCATTTAGACGGATATTTCGTTGTGCTTTTCGCGCAACTAAAAAAGTGATGCTTGCCGGGCAGGTAGCTCGAATGGGGTCTGTGTATGGAGGAGTTCTATGGTGTAGCCAACGTACTTTTTAAGCGGCATATATACCGGCGTATCGTTGTAGTGGCAAAATAGCAGTGTCCCAAGGCTACCGATTACCCGCCCCGAAAGTATCTGTTGGTCACTTGAACAAAAGCTGTCTGAAAGCTGAGGTATTCCCTCGGGAAAGAATAGCGGATCAAGGTTTTTGATGTCACTGCCGGTAAAAGTAACTTTCAAAGCTTCTTCGATCTGTGCCTTAACTTTGTTAAGTTCTTTCTTGCCTTCCTCGTGGTCATAGGGCGCTTCGATGAGCGATAGTTTTTTACGGAGCTGCAGCGTTTCAATGATACCTGGCATTGCGGCGATCTTTGCTTCGTACTGCCGTGCAATATGAGCCGTCGGGAATGTGTCGAGTATAAGGGCGTCGCGGGCGCCTTGCTCAAGCAGCCGTGATATTCCTCGCCTGGCATGCGAAATACCGACTTTCACAACACCCTTCCCGAACCTCGCGAGGTAAAGAATGTGCGGCTCTTGGTTGCGCGCTTCTTGTTGCGAAGAGACGCTATTGGCATTGTAGAACGCAGGGTTAAAGCCGGTACGTTGTTGGCAGGCAGAGCACTGCTCGTATTTGGATTCGACGGCAAGCGTGTCGGGGCAACAAGATAACTCGCCAGTAGAAAGATCGCGCCACCCAACGCAAAATCGCTCCGCAGTGCTAAAGCGGAGTGTCAGTTCTGCTCCGAGCGGTTCGTAGTGAACGAACTGTCCGTCGCGTTGCAGCGTCAAGACGGGCTTTTCATTTGCCGAAAACCCCACGCCGCTTAGTAAATAGCTGCCTGCTTCAGGCATAAAGACTAGAGTGCCGCTTCGACAGCTGCCCAGGTTGCGTCCGGGTTGTCTTCAGGGACAATGATAGTAACCTGGTCGCCCATGTTGATGCGGAAATAGGTCACGCTGGCAAGAAGAATGCGGTATTCGCGGCCGTTTGTCTCAACGTAGTACGCGCCATCGTGCTGAACCAGCGTACCGATGATCTGTCGGCGCTCAACTGGACCGATCTGTTTGTAGATAAAGCCACCGTCATCGGCGATGGTGAGCTTGAGAATATCACCTTCGACCAACTTTGATTTACTGGCATAGTTGGCTGGCACAGGATAGCTTTTGCCATCTGGACCAATCATGATCTGACCGTCAAAGACACCTTCGATGACCTTGCCGCTGACGTCTTCTTGGCTATTTTTAGGCGTGACGACGTTACCGTCATCACCAACGATGCTAATAAGCAGCTCTTTGGCTGCTGCTAGGTTTGTCTCAGCTTCCTGGATAAGCGACCGCAGCCGCTTCACTTGTTTTTCGGGTAGTTCAGACATAGTAACTCGCAATTTCCTTTGTCTATTTTTGTGTAGTATTAACCCTATATATACCAGCCAGTAGGAAGTCTGTCAATGCTTAAGTGTGTACCCAGGTCTGCCAGGTGTTAGGCGCGTACATTCCGGATGAAACCAGCCCTATGCCTAGTTTTGTATTGCAGATATTAGTACCGCTCGAAAAGTCGGCTTTTGTCATTGTAGTTGTCTGGAAGCCGTCTTGGGTCATCAGATAGACATTGCCGGATTTACTCAGTGCGGCAAGCGCGAACGATTTATAGTCGGTGGTATTGATGCAATACACGTAGTTTACTGTGGTGGTCGTGTCGTATGAGTTTTTAGATGCGGTGAAATTCAGCGATTCTAGGTCGGGTGTTTTGGTGCGTGGGAATTCATGAGCAGCCGACGAGCTGACGCGGAAAGATTCCATGAGTCCGGCGGCATTGTCGAGGTCGGACTGGACTGCTGAGTCGTACGCGCCGTTTTGCAGCGAGTTATAAGTGACAAGCGTAATAGCCGCCAAAATGACAATAACGGCGATAACAATCAGGAGCTCGACGATGGAAAACCCTTTGCTGTGCATGGTCCCTATTCTGCTTACGCTTTTTGTTCATTGTAGCAACAGTTTTAACTTAGCTCAAGCGTCTTGCTTTTCCACATATATTTTAGGGGTAGCGGCAAAAACGTTGTCATTTTTATCATTTGATGAAGAGCTGGACGCCGGTGTTTGCATCGCATTTTGTCACGGTAAATCCCGTCATGGCAAGCCGTTCTTCAAGCGTCTGCCTGTCAGGGGCTTCAAAGCCGATCAATACGCTGCCCGAGTCGCTGGCCGCGCTTCGGTAATGAAAAAGACTGATATTCCACTTGCTACCGACTGCCGCTAAAAAATCAGAGAGTGCGTTAGGGCGTTCTGGAAAAGCAATCTCATAAATATGCTCGTGCTCGGCGTGTGACGTCCCGCCAATCATATGTCGGACATGTTCTTTTGTGGCGTCATCGGCTGAAAGGTCGGTATGGTCATAGCCGTACCTTTTCATTTTTTCCATGATCGCGTCTTTATCGGCGGTGTTTCCGATAGTAATGCCTACGAGGATATGTGCGCTATGCCGATCACTTCGGCGGTAGTTGAACTCGCTGATATTATGGTTGCGCACGATTGTCGTGCAAAAGTCGCGCAGCGCTCCCGGCTTTTCGGGTAGCGTCACGGCAAACATAGCTTCTTTGCCCGAGCCGGTGAGGGTTCTTTCGGCAACCTGCTGAAGCCGTTCGAATGTCATATTGGCACCCGAACAAATAGCAACGGCATGCGCTGTTTCAGGCAGGGCGTATTTTACCGTTCCAGCGGCAGCCAGTGCGCCTGCCGGCTCGACGATACTGCGCGTGTCTTCAAATATGTGTTTAATGGCAGCGCATATTTCGTCGGTCGTAACAGTCATAAAATCATCTACTTTGTCACGGGCAATGCGAAAAGTTTCGCTGCCAGCTTGCTTGACCGCTACTCCGTCGGCAAATATACCAACATGCGGCAAAACCACCCGCTCGTTTCGGTGGATACTCGCCTGCATGACATTGCTGTCCTCAGGCTCGACGCCGATGATTTTTACGTCAGGCCGGACTGCCTTGACGTAGCTGGCGATACCGGCAATTAGTCCGCCGCCACCTATCGGAACAAAAATATGCGTGACGTTCGAATGCTGTTCCAATATCTCCTGGCCGATTGTTCCCTGGCCTGCAATGACTAGCGGATCGTCGAACGGGTGGATGTATGTACGGCCAGTTTCAGCCACTCGTTTTTTGCAGTAGTCGGCGGCCTCGGAATAGCTGTCGCCTTCTAGTTCGACTTCTGCGCCGTAGCCTCTCACAGCATCTATTTTTATACTTGGCGTGGTGCGCGGCATGATAATAAGCGCGCTGAGTCCGAGCTTTTTAGCGGCGAGTGCTACGCCCTGTGCATGGTTGCCGGCACTGGCGGCAATAACGCCATTCGCGCGTTCCCGCTTGGTTAGCTGAGCCATTTTGTTGTAGGCGCCACGGAGTTTAAAGCTATGCACCGGCTGGAGATCTTCGCGCTTTAAGTAAACGCTAGCTTTGGTGAGCTGGCTGAGTTTTGCCGCCCGTTCCAGCGGTGTTTTTATGGCGACATCGTACACGCTGGAAGTGAGGATGTCTTTGACCGTCGTGTCTATGAGTACCGGCGTCATGAGTTCACCTTGTGAGCAATAGCCTCTATTTCAACCAATAGCGCGGCGCCGTTTTCAGTGACGCGCGGCAGTTCACGTATGGCTACGGTGCTGCGAGCTGGACGCGGTGCGCTAAAAGCCCGCTCATAGACTTCGTTCATTGTGGCAAAGTCGTTCATATCGGTCAGAAAAACGGTCGTTTTTACCACGTCGTTCATTGTCACGCCTTCGCCGGCAAGGACTGCCTTAAGGTTAATAAGTGCTTGTTCTGTCTGGCTAGCGACGTTGGCTGGAGCGGCCTTAGTTATGGGATTGACGCCTATTTGGCCGGAAGCAAATAGGAGATTCCCTGCTTGGCGAACGGGCGCGTAGGGGCCGAATGTCGTCATATTAAAGTTCCTTTTCCGCGACGTGTATGACGTCGACGAGTTTCTTTAGTTGCTGTTGAATATGGTGTAAAGTGGCTTCATTGCCAGACGCGGTGATAGTCATGTACGAAGTGGCAAATGAGCGAGGAACTGCCGCAACCGAAAGGTTTTCAATGTTATGTCCACGCCGGCTAAAAACTTGGGCGCAGCGGACCAACACTCCCGGGCTATTGCGGACGGTAAGTGTCAGCTTGTAGGCGTGATCGTTTTGGTTCATCTTAGGTACTCCCCGTTGGCTTTTCTAATTTCGTGGACGGGGCCTCAACCAGCATATGCGCGTAGCCGCGGCCTGCAGGAATCATAGGATAGACATTGTCGGTCTTTACAACTTCGCAGTTAATAAGCATTGGGCCGTCGGAATATGCCAGCGCTTCGGCTATTTTTTGGTCGGCTTCGCCGGTGCTATCGATATTGATAGCTTTTATGCCGTAACTTTCGGCCAGCTTTGCAAAATCGGGATTGCCAACAAGGTCCACTCCGCTAAGGCGGTTATCGTAAAAAAGTTCCTGCCATTGGCGTACCATTCCCAGGTAATGGTTGTTCAGAACGAATATTTTAATAGGCAGTTTGTGGAGGACTGCCGTCGCAAGCTCATACGATGTCATCTGAAAACCGCCGTCTCCTACAAATGTTACGACTTGCTTGTTGGGAGCGGCTATCTGGGCACCAATACTGCTTGGCAGTCCAAACCCCATTGTTCCGGCACCACCCGAGCTAACCCAGTGCTGGGCATTCTTCACCTTGTAAAACTGCGCTGCCCACATTTGATGTTGCCCAACATCGGTCGTTACGATCGCTTCTCCGCCCGTTAGCTGCATGACGGTGTCGATGACCCGTTGCTGCGTCAG
Organism: uncultured Candidatus Saccharibacteria bacterium; assembly: GCA_946480595.1. Next base: position 21,736 of record CAMLKC010000001.1, on the reverse strand, counting down.
GCCATTTTTATCTGAGTATCGTAAGGGAAAGCGTTTTTTATAGCCGGTCAAATGTTGTCGCCATTCAGTATGGTTGGCCGTTTGTTTCATGCCGCCCAGTTGGCTCAAAAAATCTTTGGCATCAGCCTGCACGGCAATGTCTGGCTGTATGATTTTGCCTAGTTCGGTAGCGTCGATATCCACATGGATGATTGTTTTTCCGGCGCTAAAACTTGCTGGGTCACCGACAATCCGGTCATCAAACCGCGAACCGACGTTAAGGATAAGATCCGCCTCTTCAATAGCTTTATTAGCGTATGCGGTGCCGTGCATACCAAGCATTCCCAGTGAGAGTTCGTTCGTTTCGTCGATGGCACCTTTGCCAAGAAGCGTGGTGACAACGGGCGTGTCGAACGCCGCTGCCACGTGTTGGAGCTCTTTTTCCGCCTTGGCGATCAGCACGCCATGCCCGGCTAAAATCACCGGCCGTTTGGCGCTGGTCAGATGCTTAGAAATTGCCGCAACAGCTTCGCCGCTTGCAGCCGGAGCCGATAGTTCGCGCAGGCTTCGCGGCCGCTGCAACTCACCAGTAAACGCGGCTGAACTGATGTCTTTGGGGATATCGATAAGTACCGGGCCCGGCCGGCCAGAGCTTGCGATGTGGAAGGCCTCAAAAACAGTCGATGGAATGTCGTTAGTTTCCAATACGAGGTAATTATGCTTGACGACCGGCATGCTAAGGCTCAGTGTGTCGGCCTCCTGAAAAGCATCGAGCCCTAGCATGGAAGTAATCTGTTGGCCGCTAATAACAACGATAGGAACGCTATCCATCTGCGCGGTCATAAGGCCGGTGATCGTGTTTCCGGCTCCGGGCCCGCTGGTTACTAGAACAACGCCCGGCTTGCCACTGACACGAGCGTAGCCGTCAGCCATATGTGCGGCACCCTGTTCGTGCCGGGCCGCGACAAGTTTGATACTGGTTTTTGTCGTGACGAGCGCATCAAAAATAGGGATTGCCGCACCTCCAGAGTAGCCAAAAATATACTCTACTCCGCAGGCTTCGAGGCATTTAATAAGGGCCTCGGCTCCAGTGAGTTGCTGACTGGTTGCATGCTTTGTTGTTTTTTGCGGCGGTGCTTGTATCGTACTTTCCATACGCGGCTCTCCCTTTATAACAAAAATCCCCGGCTTGCGGCCGGGGATGCTCTTGTCTTATTTTGTTGAATGAGCAATCAGCGCCGCGCGTTAGGCGTGGTAAGAAGAATGCTGACAATAATTTGCTGTGAAGCGCTCATTGGGGTTCAGTATACTCCCCTATTTTTGTGATTGCAAATAAATACCGCCCCATTTACGGGGCGGTATTTATTTGATTGGTTGACTTCGGTCGGTATGAAATTAGCTGAGTTCGACTGTTGCGCCGGCTTCTTCGAGCTGCTTCTTAGCAGCTTCAGCGTCGTCTTTTGAAACCTTTTCTTTGATAGCGCTTGGAGCGTTGTCAACGAGGGCTTTTGCCTCACCAAGGCCAAGGCCGGTGATTTCTTTAACAGCTTTGATGACAGCAACTTTCTGAGCGCCAGCGTCTTGCAACGTAACGGTGAATTCAGTCTTTGCGTCTTCGTCAGCAGCGCCAGCGGCAGCTGGAGCGGCTACGGCAACAGCAGCTGCAGCAGCTGGCTCGATGCCGTATTCATCCTTAAGGATAGTTTTGAGGTCGTTAACCTCGAGTACAGTAAGCTTAGTAAGCTCTTCTGCGAGTTTCTTGATATCAGCCATAATAGACTCCTTGAAATTCTAGTAAAAATTGATTAGCTGGTTGCTTTGGCTTCGATGCCATCGAGCAGCGCGTGCAAATTGCCCGACAGTGCGTTGGTAACATCGTGAACCGGTGAAAGCAGTTGCGATACAACCTGACCGATAAGCTGGTTCTTGCTAGGCAGGCCTGCAAGCGCCGTAACTTCAGCGGCAGAAAGAAGCGCACCTTCGCCAGAAAAAGCGCCGACAAACTGAAGTGCTGGGTGAGTCTTTGCAAACGCATCCAGAACCTGAGCTGGGGCGACTTCGTCTTCAGAGCTGATTGCGTAAAGCAATTGGCCCGTCAGTGGCGAGGTGTCGGTTTCTTTGTAAGTATCGGTTGATGCCAAGGCAACGCGCACGAGGCGGTTTTTGACCACCTTGATAACGACGCCGGCTTCGCGGGCTTTACCGCGAAGTTCTTGGACATCAGCAACGCTCAAGCCCTGGTACTGTGCGAACACAGTCATCTTAGCGCTTGAGAGCGTCTCACTCATTTCAGCAACCAAAGTGTTCTTTTTATCGCGTGAAATAGCCATAAAAGTCCTTTCTTTAGTTGTTTTTCCGACCGAATTGTCAACGTACGGTAATGAGAGTTTCGCCGATTTTTCCAAAAGAAAAAGTCTTTGATTCTCGCATTACCAAAGACTTGACTCGAATGTTTATTTCATTCCTCGGTAGCTTATTAAGTGGGTTTCACCGCTACTGTCTCTGGCAATGTCTGCATGTAGTGTAACAGACAACCTGTCAAAATGTCAACACCACGCCCGCTTGTCGTTGCTTATTTTAAAGATACGTTGTATACTATGTATTCTATTATGGCAGAAAAGCAGTCAACACACCAGCTTCTTCGCGAACGTCGCCCGGATTACGGGGCGATTCCTTTTGATCCGTGGACTGCCTTTGAGGTGACCGGCGAAGATGGCAAGGCTGAGCCGTATGTTAACACCTCACTTAATCGTATCCGTAAGGGTGTTGATGTCGCTGTTGACGAAGCTGTCCTAGAGCACGACTGGACGGAGTCGCCCGAGCTTGCCGAGCGTCTTCACGCCATGATCGAGCTGTCACTTTACGATTCGCTTTGCTATCGCATTCAGCTGAACCCCGGTGCCCAAATACACGAAAAGGTAGATAGCAGCGATCCGCGGTTCGAAGAAGCGCTTGACGGCACAGCTTCGCCGCTAAGCCTACTGTCGCTTCTGATTGACTACCCTGAACTGGGTTCACTTGAAATTGCCAAGCTATTTCACCCGCTTGACTCAACCGCGACGACACAAATGGATATCGATGTGCTGCGCGCACTGACCGAAGCCGGATTTTCGCCCTCGTTTGAGGAGGCTCGGTATAAAACCAAGTCATACCAGCCGGATATTCCAGCAATGACAACGCTTCGAAAGCGCACCGTCGCCGAACTGCGCACGCCGGATGGCATGTTCCAGATCGTGCAGCGCAAGGCTTTTTTGGTGCGAGGCGATGAAGAAGCTGCCGCTGAAAATGACCCGTATTTGGGTCGTAAAGTGCGCAACAGCGAACGGCACGGAGAGATCTATGACAAAGTCGAAGGTCTTGTCTCACTTCCCTACGATACGCCAGCTGAAGACGCGGCCCGCAAATGGCTGCAGCCGCTCGCGACCTCGTATTACGTGAAGTTTGTCGAACTCCCTACGCCAGGTTCAGGCGAACAAGTATCTGTTGGTGAATAGCTTCGATTGCCCGTAGCTCGCCATTATCTGCACAATCAACCAGATAGAACTCGTCGGGAAATAGCTCACAGATTTCCCGGTATGTGCGCACTGACCGCTCAAGATGGTGTGGGTCGGCTTCGTGAATATCACCTTTGACGCTGTTGGACTGGTCGCGCTGCGACATCAACTTGATAGAAAGCTCGGCTGGCATACTAAGAACTACATTTTCGTCGGGTTTTGGAATCCCTAAAATATCGTATTCAATTTCGTGGAGCCACGAGAAATACTTTGTGCGCTCTTCCTGCGAGGCAAGTTTTTGCCCTTGGTGTGCCATATTCGAACCTATGTACCGGTCGCAAAGGACGATCTTGCCTTCCTCCAGCTCTTTTCGAATACCTTCGCCGGCAGCAAACCGGTCCAGTGCATAAAACAGTGACGGCTTATAAGCGCCCTGTTCGTCACCGCCGCCGTAGGTGCCTTTCAGGTATTCCTGCACAAAATAGGAAGATGGCTCTTCGTAACGCGGAAAATGGTGCGACGCAAACGGAATGTTATGAGTGGTGAGGTAGTCCACGAGGAGCTTGAACTGGGTGCTTTTGCCCGACCCGTCACTGCCTTCAATGACAATAAAACGGCCCTTGTCTGCCATTTATTTCATACCCTCGGGCAGGCCGGGTATGGTTGGCGGAAGCTTGCGTTCGTCTTTGTAAGCGCGCGGCAGCATTTGGTCTGGCGACCAGGTAGCAACAAGCTCGTCGAGGTCACTGGTGTGCTGGTACTTACCGCTCATGCCATCGCGCCCGTCGCTGTAGTCGCCATCAACTGCGCCTGTTTTATGGAAAATAACCTGGCCCATGCGCTCACCTACTGGCAGTACGACCGATTCGTGTTCGTTTAAGTTGTAGATTTCAAGCGTAATACGGTTAATGTAGCCCGGATCGATCCAGCCGGCGTCAAAACAAACAGCCACACCATTGCGGCCCCAACTACTGCGCGAGCGGACTTCACTAGCGCCGCCGTGTGCGCGAATGCCCATAAACTCGTGCGTGTGCGCCAAGATACGCTCACCAGGGCGCAATACGATGATCGGGTGATCCTCGGGAATGTTCTCGAACAGCTGATAGCCGTGCTTTTCGCACCACTCTTTGTGCGGCATGGCTTCAAGCGGGCCTTTGAAGTACCGCTCAACATCCCCTCGGTCGAAGGGGTTATAGACCTTAGACTGTTCCTGGTATTCTTGTTTGTAAAAATAATGCCCAAGTGTAAAATCCAGGCTGGCTTCGCTTACGTGCGCTTCATTGTATGGTAAACAGACAATCGTCCCATCGGCAACGGCAGCTTTAATTTCGGTATTACTGTAGACGCTCATCCTTATACTCCCGCTTAGGTAGGCCCGCCTCCCGCGTACCCTCCATGTTAGCGCTCACCTCCCCAGGTGTTTGTTTCTTTGGTTTGTCTACAGTATGCCATAACTGTTTTGGCTTCGCAATGGATCCTGTAGTATAGAACTATGAAGACTCTTATCGTAGCGTATGACAAAAACCTTGGGATTGGTGCGAGCAACGATCTGCTATGGCAGCGGGACCTGCCTGCGGATCTGAAACATTTTAAAGAAGCGACGACCGACAACGCTATTATTATGGGGAGTAAAACCTACGAGTCCATTGGCCGGCCGCTGCCGAACCGGCAGAACATCGTTATTAGCCGCCAGCCACTAAACATCGAAGGAGTGACTGTCGTCAACAGCTTGGATGCGGCGTATGAGGCGGTTGAGGCCGGGCGCGAGCCCTTTGTGATCGGCGGCGGACAAATCTACGCTTTGGCGATGCCAACAGCCAATAGAATTCTAGCAACCGAGGTAGATGCTTCTTTCCCGCAGGCCGAGGTGTTCTTTCCTGCTATCGACGAGACATGGCAAGAGATGTCGCGTGAACACTACGAAGCCGACGAACGCAACAAGTACGCTTTCGACTTCGTAACGTACATCCGTCACTAAACGGCGATCGGTGCTTTGATGCCCGGGTGCGGGTCGTAACCTTCGAGGGTGAAATCGTTGATCGTAAAGTCAAAGATGGACGTTATGTCGGGGTTGATTTTCATGGTTGGCAGCGGGCGCGGCTCACGTGAAAGCTGCTCGTCTACTTGCTCGAGGTGGTTCAAGTATAAATGCGTGTCGCCAAGAGTGTGCACGAATTCACCTGGCTCGTACCCGGTAACCTGCGCGACCATCATGGTGAGCAGCGCGTAACTGGCGATATTGAACGGGACACCTAAAAAGGTATCGGCGCTGCGCTGGTACAGTTGGCAACTTAGTTTGCCGTCGTTTACGTAAAACTGGAACAGCGTGTGGCACGGCGGCAGGCCAGCTTTGGCCATTTCGTCGATGTCGGCAACGTTCCAAGCTGAGACGATGATTCGTCGCGAGTCCGGCGTGTTTTTGATCATGTCGATAGCACGTGAGATTTGGTCGATCTCACCGCCCTTGCCGTCTGGCCAGTGGCGCCACTGGTAGCCATAGACGGGGCCCAGTTCACCATACTTTTTGGCAAATTCGTGGTCGGTTTTGATTTTCTCGACGAATTCGGCGAGCTTTTCGTTCCACTTGTCTGAGTTTGGTTCAGGCATTTCCTGGCCGGTTTCTTCTAGGTATGCCCTGAATGGCCACTCGTTCCAGATGTTAACGTTGTTTTGTACCAGGTATTCAATATTGCTTGAACCCTGCAAAAACCACAAAAGTTCGTGAATAATGCCGCGAAGAAACAGCTTTTTTGTCGTGACGGCCGGAAAGCCCTCGCTTAAATCAAACCGCATCTGACGTCCAAATACACTTTTTGTGCCTGTCCCAGTGCGGTCCGTTTTTGTTGTTCCGTTTGTTTTTATATCCTGCAGCAAGTCCAAATACTGGCGCATACCTCTTCCCCTCTCCCTTATGGTTTTAGTATGACATATTTGGCCTGGTATTGTCTGTTGTAGTTTTTGGAAAATAAAATACCCCGCGTAGCACGGGGTATTTTGAGAGGTTGTCGACTATTTAACTGAGTCTTCAACCTTGATGCTTGGGCCCATCGTTGTCGAGAGGCTGGTTGACTTAACGTAACCGCCCTTGATGCTTGATGGCTTCTGTGACTGCAGGCTGTCAAAGAATGCCTTTGCGTTGTCGGCGAGCTTGGCGGCGCCAAACGATACCTTACCGATAGAAAGGTGGACGATGGCTTGCTTGTCGACACGGTACTCAACCTTACCAGCCTTAGCTTCGGTAACGGCTTTGGTGATGTCGGTAGCAACCGTACCAGCCTTAGGGTTTGGCATGAGGCCGCGAGGACCAAGAAGCCGTGCGAACTTACCAAGTTTTGGCATGTACTGAGGGGTTGCGATCAGGGTGTCAAAGTTCAGCTCTTCTTTTTCAAGCTGCTTGATGAAAGTTTCGTCACCAACGATGTCGGCACCGGCTTTTTTAGCTGCGTCATGTTCGGCTTCTGGAGCGAATACGGCAACGCGGACGGTCTTACCAGTACCGTGTGGCAGTGAAACGGTGCTGCGAACGTTCTGGTCGGCCTGGCGTGGGTCAACGCCAAGGCGGACGTGGACTTCAACTGAAGCGTCAAACTTTACAGGGTTGGTCTTAGTAGCGAGCTCAAGCGCGTCAGCGAGTGAGTATACCTTGTTCTTTTCAACGAGTTCTGCCACTTTGCGGTAGTTTTTGCCGCGGCGCTCAAGGCGAGGGCGAGTAACTGGCTTTGGGCCTTTTTTAACGTTGTTTTCGGCCTCTTCAGACTGAGGAGTCGTGTCGCCAGCTTCTTTGCGAGCTTCTTTTTCAAGCTTTTCAGCAGTTTCGCGCTGTGTTTTTTCACTGCGTTTGCCAGCCTTTGCAGCTGTTTTTTCTTCTGACTCTTCTTCGGCTGCTACTGGAGCAGGGCCGGCGGCTTCGATGGCAGCTTCGATCTCGGCGATCGTGTTCTTTTCGCTGACCTCAAGTTTGAGTTCAGTAGCTTTTTCAAGCAATTCGGCTTTTTTAGCCATAGGGTGTAAATCCTTTCTGTGGTGCAAGCGGCGTTTCAAACCTCCCAACATTGATAGTGTCCCTTTATTGTAGCATTTTTTGAGTGAATTATCAATGGCAGAGATACGCTGGGCCGAATTCTAAGCGGGGGTGTTCGTTTGCGTGTCGTCTCGTATTGGACCGACAAGTTCCTCGAGAACGTCCTCAAGCATAACAATTCCGACTGGCAAGCCTTTTTGCCCCTTTACCTGGGCGATATGTGAACCTGTTTGTTGCATCATGGCAAGCGTATCGCGTAGTGAAGTCGATTGCTTAACGCTGGTGAGTGGACGGATATATTTAGCCGGCAGCGGCTTGTCGTGCTGCGCGTCGGTAATGTAAAGCATGTCCTTAAGGTGGATATACCCTCGTAAGGCTCCCTTCGCGTCTGGCACAGGAAAGCGCGAATAGCCTGTCTGCTGACATAAGCGGTCAATTTCACCGGGAGTTGGCCTGAGTGAAGTCGTAATGATCGAGTCAAACGGCAGAACGATCCGCGTAATCGTTCGCTCTTCAAGGTCGAGCGTGCCGGAAAGAAGCTGTTCTTCGTCCTTACTTAAAAGCCCTTCGCGGTGAGATTCTTTGACAAACCCCGCGACCTCATCTCGGTCAAAACTGCTGCGGATTTCGCGGCGAGGCGTAATGCCAAGTAGGCGTACGGTGCCGTTTGCAACTGCGTTGAGCGCGACAATGACCGGCCTTGTGATCTTAACGCCAAAGTAGAGTGGCGGCACAAGTAGTAGTGCAGCTTTGGTCGACGCAGCCAGCGAAAGGTTTTTCGGCACCATTTCGCCAATAACGACATGAAGATAGACCATGAGGCTCAGCGCGATGATAAATGAGATCGGCTCAAGCAGTACCTCGGGCATGCCAAGCTGGTGGAATGGCCCCTCCAGGGCATGAGCGACCAGTGGTTCGCCGACAGCACCAAATATAAGGCTGCAGAGTGTCACGCCCAGTTGTGCACCGGCTAGCATCAATGAAACTTCTTCCATGCCGCCAAGTGTTATCTTGGCGAGGCGAGAGCCGGCTAGTACTTTTAGCTCGATGTTTGTCCGCCGTACGGACACAAGAGCAAACTCCGCTCCGACAAAGAAGGCGTTCCCAAGAAGTGTTACTGCGGCTAGCAGCAAGCTTAGTTCGAGGCTCATAGCGTAGCCTCCTCTTCCAACGGCTTGGCGGACAGTTTCAGGCGGTCGATCCTGTTGCCTTCCATACGTTCAACAGTCAGGAGCACGTCCAGCGTTTGGCCGTCTTCGTTAACGGCTGGAAGCCGAACCGTGTCTTTTGCCTTCGGGATCCGTTCGATGTGATGAATAAAGAGCCCTCCGAGCGTTTCGACTTCATCTTCATCGGGCAGCACAATCCCAAGCTCCTCGGCAATTTCGTCTGGACGCAGCAGGCCTGAGAGCAGCCACGAGTGGTCGGATAATTTTCGAATTGAAGGCGCAGAATGGTCGTATTCGTCCCTGACCTCTCCGACTAGTTCTTCTAGGACGTCCTCTATCGTGACGACTCCGTCTGCACCGCCGAATTCGTCAATCACGATGGCCATCTGAAGCCCGCCTTGGCGGAGTGCACGAAGAAGCGGCTCTAGTTCAACGGTCGAAGGGACAAGGACGGGCGGGCACATAATCTGCCGCACTGTCGTATTACCTCGATCGGCCCGAGGTACCCCAAACGCATACTTAATATGCATAACCCCGACAATGTCGTCGGTGTTGCGGCCATAAATCGGGAATCGCGAGAGTCCGCTGGATTTTGCTAGCTGTAATGCCTCGGTGATGGTCGCGTCGACGTGAATGGCTTTCATTTTGACACGCGGCGTCATGACGTCTAGTGCAGTCTGGTTGCTAAATGCGAGCGACCGTTCCAGCATGATTGCAGTTTCCTTTGCCAGCGTGCCTTTTTCGGCAGAACGCCGTACGAGTGACAGTAGTTCGTCGGCTGATCGCGCTGATGCTAGCTCCTCTTGGGGCTCGACCCCGAGTCGTTTCAGGATGAGGTTGGCGCCACCATTAAGCAGCCTCAGCGGACCACGGATGAACTTTGTAAAAGGCAGTAATGCCTTTTGAATGCGAAGCGCGGCGCCGAGCGGCTTGGCGATCGCGATATTTTTTGGCACCAGTTCGCCAAATATCATAGTAATTGCCGTGGCGAGGGCGATTCCGCAGGTCAGGGCGACACCCGGCACGACCGCCTCTGATATGCCCATGCTCGCCAGGGGCGCCTCTAGAAAGTGCGCGATTGCGGGTTCCGCTAGGAAACCTATCGCAAGGTTAGTAATAGTAATACCTACCTGCGCGCTTGAGAGCTGTGTCGAAAGGGTGCTGAGCGCATATGCGGCGCCCTCTGCTGCCTTGTTCCCTTTTTTCGCCAGGCGCTCAACGGTCGAACGGTTGACGGTGATGAGGGCAAACTCTGCCATGACAAATAAGCCACAGGCAAAAACAAGAAGTAGCGCAACAAAAAGAAGAGCAAGTTCTATCATGAACTAAAAAATAACTCCGAAGAATTTATTATGCACAATGTCGGCTATTATATCAATTTATAGTCAAAGACTCAATGTAATTTTATATTCCCACACTTTGTAAAAACGAAGTACATGGCAAGCAGGAGGCTTGGTCATGTACTGGTTAGGACCGCTCGTCCTTGTCTTGCTGGACGAGCCTGTTGTACGGGCCGTCGTTGCCGTCGCAGAACTTCCTCAGCAGCGCGTTGTAGACCATCCCGTTGCGGACAGCCTTCTCCTGCTGCGAGTCTGCTTCGATGACAAGGACGTACGTGCCGCCGCCCTGATGGGTCAGAGTGACGTTGTTCAGCGCCTCGACGACGCTGGTGTCGATCTCGCCTCCTTCGACATGGAACGTGGAATGAAGCTGTCTGCCTTTGTTTCTTGCGGACTCCGAATGAAAACTCAGTCCGGACATGGCTCACTCTCTCCGCCTCCTGCTTGCCAAGGCGCATTAAAACAGAATTTTGGGTATATGACAAGCGGGGCGGCCGTCATATCCCGTTACTGCTGCTGATTGGCAAGCGCGACAAGCGCCTGCCAGGCTGGCGTGTTGCCGCGAATGAGCTGAAGAACGGCGCTCTGCACGGTTTTGCATCTTGCTGCATCGCCTTTGACGGTGAGACGGAATTCCTCGACGGGTCCATAGTGTGAGGTTGGGACCGTCTGTCGGTATTCCAGTGTGACATCGTTGAGGCTGTCCAGCATTTCCGGTGTCAGGTGAAACCAAAACACGCGGATGGTGATGCGTACCTCTCCTCCTCTCGTATCGGTATTGCTACGGATAGTGCGGATAAAAGGTGCCCGCTGTGTCATAACTCCTCCGATCGGGCTGCCCCGCCTGTCGGTATTATTTAACACCGCTTATGCTTACATATCAAGTGTGTATTATATCAAAATTTTTATGGGGAGCGCGCGGGTGGTCAATCCGTACGCTCCCCACCCGTCACTTGCTGTCCTCGACGAGGCTCAAGAGGTGCTCGCGAGCTTCTTGCGGGTACATCCCGTCGATCCGCAGGTTGCGGGGTAGCTGACGCCAGATGGCGTCGTCGGCGACCACTGTTTCGGCGAGATCCATCAGATCCCACGCGACGTCAGTGATTTGCCGACCGTTGGTGATACCGCCGGGCAATGCAACGCCCGCTCGGACAATTTGCCGCAGGACGCTGTCCGTGTGCGCACACATGCGCGCACTCGAACGGCGCCATCTCCTACCAGTCATCTCTCTTCCCCCTTCTCAAGCTGCTGAGATATGACCTTAGGCTTATAATACGCCTAAAATAAAAAGAGAGACCTATAAAGTCTCTCTTTCTTTCTATTCCGCCAAGCTAGAAAACGCTTAGCAGGGTCCAATTGTTTCCTTCACTTTTCAGGCGGTAGTTTTGACGGCCGTCTGTCATGGTGAAGATCTGCGAGATCCGTTCGCCGCTTCGGATAACGGTACGCAGGCCCGCGTCGATGAAATCGTAGGTAGAACCTTCGAACTCTATCCGGCGCGGGTAGGCGCGCATGCCGCGTGCAAACCCGATCGCGGTGACATCAACTGGACTGTTAATAGTAGTTTGGTTTTTCATATTCGTACTCTCCCTTAAAGATAAAATGTTTTGTTTTTTGGTAAATAAAAAACTGACAACAAGAAGATTGGTCAGTTGCGGAATTTATAGGGTAGCTACGAGGAGACAAATAACACCGCGTAATATTATTTGCTGTATCACCTGAAGTAGCGATTGAATATGTAGTTCGACAGGGACGCTTGGCTAGGCCAGTGTGTATGCCGACTTGTAGTTATATAGGTCTGCTAGTAAAAAGGTTCTCCACCAGTACTCTCATGACCTTTTTTAGTATAGCGCGCCCTATAGCTGGGTGGTCAATGGCAAAATGCTTTTTTACAACTAATTAAATTCGGTTGCCGGGACCGACTCCCAGTGCTTGAGACAATAATCAAAAATAAACAGGCCGATCTGCTTGACGTTGTCTGGGAGGTCACTTTCCGGCATGGCGGCCAGTTCGCTGCGGGTGAGGAGCTTGATGGTGGTTGATTCACCGTCTTCCGGGAGGTGGCGTGGCGGCTCAGTGGCGACGACAGCATAGCCGATATCGGTATGGAAATGATCGGTACCACCACCGAAAGGGTGTGTGCTGTGAGCGGCTGGTTGCGGATGGATGACTGCGTCAGAGAGTTGTTTGACGCGCTGCTCGGGCTGCAAAATGCGCAGCTGGTCGATATCGTAGCCGGACTCTTCACGGAGTTCGTGGGCGACCGCTTGCCACGGTGTTTCGTGGAGCTCTACATGGCCGCCAAACTGCAGGTACTTGCCTATCTTACGATGCAGGTGCAACATTATCTTCGGTTCGTCAAAATCAGTGCGAATAATATACGCGCTGGCGGTGTGGTCGTGCTGTCCGGGCTGGGTGTGAATATGGGCCATGAGCTTATTCTACCACCATGTGCCGTTTGTGCGGTAACCCCATGCAAGGCCGTCGTAATCACCATCGGCCGAAAGTGGGTTGTCCTTTTCAGCGTCTGGTAGGCCGCCCAAATCCGCACCTTTATAGCGAAGTAGTTGGTAGTTTGCGCCGGTCGCGTCGGAGCGGTATAAATACGTGTCTCTGGCTGCATTAGTGGCGGGCATTTGTGGAATCTGGCTCATGTACTCGGGCGAAAGGCCGTCAATAAAACTATCGCCGGTCACCTGGTCCCAACCGCACCAATCATAAGTGCATCCTGGCTGGTCGACTGAGATCGGGTAGCTGTCGTGATCGACATGGTAGAGATCGAGCGCTTTGGTGATGTTTTTTAGGTCTTGCTGCGCCTTGGAAAAGCTAGCTCTGGCTTGTATGCCGTTATACGCGACGATAATGATAGCGGCGAGAATAGCAATAATAACGATGACAATCAAAAGTTCTACGATCGTAAAACCTTTTTCGCCGCGTTTGCTTGCCCGCATAGCTGTAGTATAGAAGATGTATTTCATGCGGGCAATCATTTTACTTATGTCTGCTTTTTGCTACCATAAGCGTAACAATTAGTGAGGAGATGCTATGGATACGAGTACGTCGAATAAGAAGCCGAATGGCATGGTACTAGACTACCGCGTCGTTATAGGGGTACTTTTGGTGGTAATCGCTGCCATGCTTCTCATGTGGCGACCGTGGGAGTCACGGGTTGATGGTAATGCCCGCACGGTGAGCGTCACGGGGCAAGCGAAACTGGCAGCCGCACCGGACGAGTATGTTTTTATGCCTGCGTACCAGTTTAAAAATGCGGACCGCGACACAGCGCTTGCCGAGCTTTCGAAGAAAAGCGATGAAGTTGTCAAAAAGCTCAAAGATCTGGGAGTTGCGGACAATAAGATCAAGACCAACTCCGACGGGTATAGCTATCCCGTTTACGGCAAGGACGACACGTCGACCGCTACTTATGCCCTGCGGCTGACGGTAACGGTGAGCGATAAGATCCTGGCACAAAAAGTACAGAACTACCTACTGACAACTTCCCCAAGCGGCTCTGTTTCCCCGCAGTATACGTTTAGCGATGCCAAGCGTGCAGAGCTCGAAAGTAAAGCCCGGGACGAAGCAACCAAAGACGCGCGCAAAAAAGCCGAGCAGTCAGCGCAGAAGCTTGGGTTTATGATCGGCGAGGTAAAAACCGTCAGCGACGGCGTGAACTTTGGCGGCTATCCAGGTATTTCTGGCGGCACAAGCGGTCAGGATAGTGCCTCGTCAACCCAACTGAGCCTGCAGCCAGGAGAAAACGATCTGACCTATCAGGTAAGCGTCGTTTATTTCCTGAAGTAATTTCGCTGTAAAAAAATCACCGCGGCCTAAGAAGCTGCGGTGATTTTAGGTTGCGCGACGATTTATTCGACGATTTCGACGCCCATTGAGCGTGCGGTGCCGGCGATAATCTTGACGCGGCCGTCCATGTCGATGGCGTTAAGGAAGTCTTTTTTAGACTCTGCGATAACTTCAAGCTGAGCGCGGGTAATCTTACCAACTTTTTCAGCGTGAGGCTTACCGCTTCCCTTTTTGATGCCGATTGCTTCGCGGATAGCGTCGTCAACTGGCTGTCCAAGGGATTTCCAGGTAAAGGTACGGTCTTCGAACACCTGAAGGTGAACGATCACGTCTTTGCCCATGTCGCCCTTAGTAGCGTCGTTGAATGGGTTGATGAAATCCATCATGTTCAGACCCCATTGACCCAGAGTAGAGCCTACTGGAGGACCTGCGGTTGCGCGGCCTGCTGGCACGCGGAACTTGATGTTTCCGATAACTTTTTTAGCCATTGTGTTATTTCCTTCTTTTGTACTCGTATTACCGAGTGCGTAACGGTTATTTATTATAGCAAAATGCCGGTGGTTTTTCAAGTCGGTCCCTTAAAACAAAAACGCCCTCAAAGGGCTTTACGTGTAGGGGCGTCGAGCCGGCCCCGGTCCTCTGCGCAGGTTGTGCGCAGGAGACCGGGGGCCGGTCGAGAAAAAGCTATCGCCCCGTGCGGGTCAGTCGACCAGCAGGTCACCCAGCTTCTTGAGCTTGGCGATGACGCGCGGGTTGCCGCTGTAGTCCGTCAGCTTCGACAGCTTGCGCTTGGCCGCGCGGCTGTTCATCTGGCGGTTGCCCTGCGCGGCGTTGGACTCGGCGACCTCCTGGTAGAAGATCTTCGTGCCGTGGTCCTTGCGGATGCAGTAGCGGCGGCCCTTGCGGGTCATGGCTCGGGCCCTCGGGTTCGGACGGAGGCTGTGCGCGATCTTGTCGCAGAGCAGCGTCAGCTCGAACGGAGTGCTCGGGGTCTCGGCGCTCGCGGTGATGATCGCCTCGATGGCGTCCATGTCCGTGTCGCCCATGGCCTGCTGGAGCTTGAACTCCTCGTAGGCGTCCTCGATCTCCTTCGCGATGTTGTCGGCGAAGGTGAACTCGGGCGTAGCGATAGTAGCAGTCAAGGCTGCCTCTTCCTCTCGTGCCGCCATTCTCCGATGAGTGGCGGGCATGCGGTAAATAATATCACTTATAAACGTAGTTGTCAATAGTCAGATTGATTTAGGACAGTGGTCGTAGTACCATACCCTAAGAATGTCACAAAAACAAAGACTCGAAATTACTATAGAACCCGTCCAGACGGTGGAGCTCGTTGAGCTTGCGGATCTTGCCGCCAGAACGTTTGCCGATGCTTTTGGAGACAGTATGGAGCCGGACGATTTGAAACAGTCGCTTGCCGATGACAGGTCGGCCGCCTATTTTATGCGTGCCCTTAAGGAGTGCACGATTTTAGTGGCAAAGCACGGCGGTAAGATTGCCGGGTACGTGCAATATGGTCCAGTCAAGATGGAAGAAGCAGATGCGACGAAAGATGACCGTGAGCTGGGACGGCTATATGTCGATACGGCACTGCAAGGCTATGGCATAGGCAGGCAACTCATGGACGAGGCGCTCGGTGACCCAGAAATGAAACATGCGTCACGCGTTTTCCTGCAGGTATGGGAAGAAAACCATCGGGCGCTGGCGATGTATGAAGGCTATGGCTTTAAGAAGTGCGGCGTCACTACTTTTGAGATTGCCGGCAAACCAGCCCAAGACCTCATAATGGTGCGAAACCAAAACATTGACCTGTAGGTCGACGAAGTGTTCGATTCCCTTTTCGCTTACGTATATTAGGTGTACTATTGGTTGTGCATATAACTGGAGGATCCTATGGAAATTGCACGAATTCACGCTCGCCAAATCATCGACTCACGCGGTAACCCCACGGTAGAGGCCGATGTCATCTTAAAAGACGGAACACTGGGTCGCGCCGCCGTGCCTTCCGGAGCTTCCACCGGCAGCAACGAAGCGGTCGAGCTGCGTGACGGCGGTAGTGACTTTGGCGGCAAGGCAGTGACAAAAGCCGTTGCGAATGTGAATGGTGCTATTGCCGAAGCGCTCGTGGGTATGGATGCTTCCGACCAGCGTGCTATCGACCAGAAAATGATCGAACTCGACGGTACCAAAAACAAAGGCAATCTAGGCGCCAACGCTCTTCTATCCGTGTCGCTTGCCGCAGCGAAGGCGGCTGCATTGTCGCAAGGACAGCCGCTTTATGGATATCTTCGCGCTAAAGCCGGAGAAAATGGCGACTTCAGCCTGCCTGTGCCAATGATGAATATTATCAACGGAGGCAAGCACGCGGCCGGCTCGACCGATATTCAGGAATTCATGATTATGCCGGTCGGCGCTGCCTCGTTTAGTAAAGCAATCCAAATGGGAGCCGAAATTTTTCACGCGCTCGCCAAAGTGCTAAAAGAAAAGGGCTACGGAACGACTGTCGGTGACGAGGGCGGGTATGCCCCGCACGTAAAAGCCGGTAATGCCGAGGCGCTCGAGCTCATTAGCCTGGCGGTTGAAAAAGCCGGTTATTCGTTGGGTGACGATGTCGTACTGGCGCTCGACGTTGCTGCGAGTGAGCTTTACCAGGATGGCAAGTATCATCTTGCTACCGAAAACCGCAGCCTCACTAGCGACGAAATGGTTGACTGGCTGGTGGAGCTGGCCGAAAAGTATCCGATTATCTCTATCGAAGACGGCCTTGCGGAGGACGACTGGGAGGCATGGGGCAAGCTGACGAGCCGCATTGGCGACAAGGTGCAGATTGTCGGCGATGACCTGTTGGTGACAAACGTCGACTTTCTAAAGCGTGGTATCGACGAAAAGGCTGCAAACGCCATTTTAGTAAAACTCAACCAGATCGGCACGCTCAGTGAAACGATCGATGCCGTCCAGATGGCGCACGCAGCCGGCTGGCACGCAGTCATCTCTCACCGTTCGGGTGAAACCGAAGATACGACGATCGCTCACCTGGTTGTTGGTCTTGCAACCGGCCAGATTAAGACGGGTTCGATGAGCCGCACCGATCGTGTTGCCAAGTACAACGAGCTGCTTCGTATCGAAGAAGAGCTTGGCGATAGCGCACGCTATGCCGGTCGCGGTGCCCTGGAGGCAAACTAATGGCATATCTGGTGCTTGTGCGTCATGGCCAGTCTGAGTGGAATGTGCTGGGCCAATGGACGGGTTTAACTGATGTCCAGCTGACCGACGAAGGCCGCGCGGAGGCAAGAAAAGCCGCACGCACGCTAGAAGATATCGATCTTCATCGCGCGTATACTTCCAAATTACAGCGCGCCAAACACACGCTTGATGAGATTGTCGCGCATCTTGACGGCAACGACCTTCACCGAACCGAGCACGAGGAATTGAACGAACGTGACTACGGTGACCTGACCGGTAAAAACAAATGGCAAGTCAAAGAAGAGCACGGCGAAGAAAAGTTTACTTTATGGCGCCGCAGCTGGGATCACCCGGTACCAGGCGGAGAGACGCTGAAAGATGTTTCGCAGCGCGTACTCCCTTTTTACGAAAAGCATATCCTCGAAGATCTGAAAAATGGCAAAAACGTTATTGTGGCGGCGCATGGCAACTCGCTGCGTGCCCTTATAAAGCATCTGGACGAAATAGCCGACGAGCAGGCGCATAGCGTCGAAATCATGACCGGCGAAGTGCTGGTGTATGAAATTGACGGTAGCGGCAATCTGCTTAAAAAAGAAATCCGCGTTACGAACGACAAAAAAGTCTAGATCTTCTGCCCTATTGCCTGAAAACGCGCTTGACAGCAATGGCTGCTTTCACGGATGATAGAGACAACACGTAAGCATAAGGGGTGTTTGATATGCCGCAGGACGAGCTACCAACGATGACTGGTGTCAGGGAGGATACGGGAGGTAATAAGCCTGTCGCACCTGAAGAGCCCGAACGAAAAGGCGGCACAAAACTCACGTTTGCTGTTGTGGCTGTACTCTTGGTGATTGCTGTTGCTGTCGGCGTCCAGGCGTTTCTACGTTATAGGGCGAATGTCCCGGAGAAAAAGCCGGCAGTAAAAGTCGGTGTTCTTATGGCATTTACGGGCGGCTCGAGCAATATGGGCTATGGCACGATGAAAGGCATCCAGCTAGCGAAAAAACAGCTTGGCGCTGATAATGTCGAACTGGTCCAGGCCGACTCACAGTGTAGCCCAAAGGCGGCTAAAACGGCCATGCAAAGCCTTATCGACCAAGGGGTGGTTGCTGTGATTGGCGACGGCTGCTCGAGCGCATCGGTCGCGGCTTTAACTCTGGCAAACAGTAACAAAGTGCCGATGATAAGCCCGTCGGCGTCATCGACGACGCTCTCCCTGCCGAATGACTATTTTTTCCGTGTTATTCCCTCGGATAATTATCAGGCTGCATATATTGCCCAAGCCATCCGCAAAAAAGGCATTACAAACGTCGCCGTCTTTTATACGAACGAACCCTACGGTTCAGCGATGAACACTAGTTTTCAACAGCAGTTTCGCACGCTGGGCGGCAAGGTTGTCGCTACGGCATATGCCGAGCCGGACGATATTAACCTAGCGTCTGAAATGCAGAAACTGAAGGCCGCGAAACCCCAAGCTGTATTTATTGCGCCCAATTCCCTCGTGACGGGCACGGCGGCTGTTCAGATAGCAAGGGACCAAGGAATCACGGCGCCGCTATTTGGCGGTGACATCCTTTATGACAAGACGCTTATATCAAATGCACCGACGGCATCCGAGGGCCTGACCATTACCACCTTCCCCACCGGGACAAGTGAATTTAAGCAGCAGTTACTAAAAGAAAATAAGGTCACAGAACAGCTTTACGCAGCACCTCAAGCATACGATGCGTTTGAAGCCATTTACCGGTTACTTGAAAAAGGTGCAACGACTGGCGAGCAGATTCATGCCAAACTTCCAGCGCTTAGTTTTAAAGGCATGTCGGCAGCAATCTCATTCGATCCAAACGGCGAAGAACCCGGCATGAGCTACAAGTACGACCTGCTTCAGGTGAGAGGCGGTGCGTTTACGGCACTTGACCAGTAGCTATGAAGATCCGCCAAAAATTCATTCTTGCCCTGCTACTGATTGGACTTGGACCAATGTACGCTATGAGCGTCTTTGCATATAGCTCGGCAAGCAATGCGCTGCTGCATAAGACGACCGACCAGTTGAATAGCGTGGCGATTAAACAGACCGAGCGGATCAGCGCGATCCTTCAGGAGCAACAAGAGACCACCACGCAAACAGCCAACCGCTATGACCTTCGGGTGGCGCTCGCCGGCTATTTGGCGCAGCCAATTGCCGCCAATAAGCAAAAGCTCAGTACGCTACTGCAGGATGCTAAGGTTGCGAACCCTTCGATGCAATACCTGCGGCTGTTTGATGTGACTGGTGACGCGCAGATAGCTTCATCCGTGTCCGACGAGTCGTCAGGTGATTTTATTTCTAAGCTGATTCTACCCGGCGGCGGTAACGTCAATAATATCAGGGTGGTTAAGGATCCGCGCGACGGACTGATAAAGCTGGAGATTTCAACGCGTATTAGTACCTACGCTATGTTAAGTGCTGTGTATCGAACCGACGATTTGACGGCAATCGCACAAGATTATACCGGTCTCGATAAAACGGGCGAAACACTTGTTGTGGCGCATGAGGGCAAGTCGTTGTTCCCTTTGCGGTTTAAGACGGACGGTGCACTAGAAACGGATCTCTCGGGCATGGGGATTAAAAACAGCACGGCAGGTGCATACCACGATGCGACCGACTACCGTGGCCACGAGGTTCTTGTCGTGACGCATCCCGTTGGGCTGAGTGACTGGCAGGTTGCCACCAAAATAGACCGTAGCGAGGCCCTCGCGTCAACCGAAGCGCTCCGGGCGGCAATGGGCTGGATTTTCTTTATCGTATGCATGGTCATAATCGTTATGGCACTGGTGCTGACGAGGTTCTTTACGCGCCCCATTTTGCACATGAGCCGGATCGCCCGCCAGATCGGTGGCGGTGATTTCTCGGCAAGCGTCGGCTTTACCCGCCGCGATGAGATTGGTACGCTTGGCCGGGGCATTGACGCGATGAAAGACGATCTGAGCGGACTGATCAGAGGCATTGAATCACAGCGCGAACGCCTCGAGGTTATTCTTAACACCACGACAGAAGGCATTTTTGCGATTGATGATGAGGCGAATGTGCTGCTTGCCAACAATGCCGCAGAAGAGCTGGTGCAAGGCACCGCAAAAGATCTGCTTGGCAAAAACATGAATGACATCTTTGCTTGGCGGCACGGTATGCAGCCCTTTACTATTAACTACAAAGATCCACAGACCAAAGCCTACGAAAACCTGCAGTATGTCGACAAAGAAGGCACCAAGCGATACGTGAAGCTAATTGTCGCACCAGTGCACGAAGACCTACAGGCCGGGCGTACGCACGCTATCGTGACGATTCACGACGAGACCGCTAGCCACGAGTTGGAGAACATGAAGTCTGACTTTGTGTCTATGGCAGCACACGAGCTTCGCACTCCACTGACGGCTGTACGTGGCTATCTCGAGATGGCTTCGTCTAAGGAGCAGCGGCATGAGGCGGATAGTGCGGTGTTTGTCGACAAAGCCCTCAAGAATGTTAACGAACTGAACGGACTTATCAATAACCTGCTCGACGTTACAAGAATTGAGCGGGGCACTCTGGTGCTCAACATGGAAAAGATCGACCTCGCGGAGTGTATCCGGCATGCTGTTGACGATGCGCGTTTTTCCGCAGACGACCGGCAGGTCAGTCTCAGCTACGATGGCCCGAATGACGGCAAGTTTGTGGTTGGCGATCTGATTGCGCTTCGTGAAGTTGTCATCAACCTGCTTACCAACGCGATTAAGTACACCCAGCCTGGCGGATCAGTAAAGGTGTTACTTGATGAAAGCGCGGATAGTTACGCAGTGAAAGTCACAGATACGGGCATCGGCATGTCAAAAGAGGCGCAAAAGTACCTATTCAATAAGTTTTACCGTGTCCATGGCGGCCTGGAAAGTGGCAGCAACGGCACAGGGCTGGGACTCTACATTGCAAAATCAATTGCCGAGCGGCATAGCGGAACGATCGGTGTTGATTCGACGGAAGGCAAAGGTTCTACCTTCACCTTCACCGTTCCTATTTTTAGCGAGTCTCAATTAACAAAGGTGCAGGCTGAGCAACACGGTGATGATGGCAGCCAGCCGATAAGGAGAAAACGTGGTTGGGTCACAAAAAATATTACTCGTTGAGGATAACCTCGAGCTGCGCACCATTTACGAGCAGTATCTGCGCAGGCGCGGCTATGACATTGTGTCAGCTATGGACGGCGAAGAAGGCCTAGAGCTAGCTAAAAAGACTCATCCCGGTCTCATCTTCCTTGATATCATGATGCCGAAAGTTGACGGGCTCAACGTCCTCAAGATTTTGCGCCACGACGAGAGTTATGGCTGTACAAAGTCGAAAATTGTCCTTTTGACCAACCTTGGCGACGCTAGCCGTGTCGACCCGAAGGTACAAAAAGATATGGACGGCTATGTGATCAAAGCTGAAATCAAGCTCTCCGACCTAATAGATATCATCAAGTCATTTGAGGAAATGGAAAACAAAAACACCTCCATCTAGGAGGTGTTTTTTGACGTAGGATACGTTTAGACTTTCTTTACCTGCAGCGCGTCAAGCTCAACAGGAGTATCGCGGCCAAACATGCTGACCATGACTTTGATCTTACCTTTTTGGGTGTCGATCTCAGAGATAGCACCGTCGAAGCCCTTGAACGGACCGTCGGTGATAGAAACCACTTCGCCTTCTGAAAAGTCGATGTGGTGTTTTGGATCTTCCACGCCCATGCGCTTCTTGATCTT